>JAHDGS010000134.1 GCA_020627505.1 Myxococcota bacterium | reverse complement strand
TCACAAATAAAAAAGAGCGCAAGGAGCTTTTTGGCATCTGATGCGGCGCCGCGAATACGAACGAGCCCCCCTTCTCTTGATACAGAAGACTCAAATGTTGCGCCAAGCATTGCCAATTCTGCTTCAAAATTGGCCGCGTCACGTACAAGCGTACCTTCGCTCAGCATCGAAAATGCGGCGTGTCTTAATCCTGGTTTCACATTCTCAAGAGGCGGTAATCTGACCGCAAATACCAAATCCACAATTGGTAGGTCACCATTGTCTAAAAACAGGTACGTCAGCCCACCGCCGAGACGACCTTCGATACGGGGTTTCGTTTGTAATTCAACTGTTTCAGTGCTCAGCATCGGTGCAGGCATCTGCTGTCGCCAACCTTCATCACCCACTTTGGGTAAACACATCGATGTTTTCTCTATCGATGTTTTCTCTGTTGAGGCACATGCGACGATGTGCCCCAAAATAAGTGTAAGTCCAATGGCTTTTGAGATAGCGCCAACTCGCTGTACATCATAACTCATTTGAACCACCTTTATTCGGTGCAGGAGCAGGTGTTGATTCTGCTGACTTCGGTGTCGCAATTAACATCATTGATGGAGACTTTAAAATATATGTCTGCACCACTGAAGCAATCGTTTCCGGTGTCACATTCTCGTATCGCCCAATATCTTCTGCAAAATAATTGGGTTGTCCCACATAATGGTCATACATCTGCATCATGTCGGCTACACCATAGCTTCCACCGATTCGTTCCAAAGAGAAAAGACGATCAACTCGGAAGCCAGCTTGTGCTATCGAAATTGCATTCTCATCAGTTTTTGAAGACCCAGCCGCCTCAATGTATGTGTCGACAATAGCCCATACTTTTTGGCCCGCTCCTGGTGTCTTGAGAATCACATCGAAACAAAATAATGAGAAATCAGACATCGACCGCTGATAAGCACTGACTTGAAGTGCCAATCCTTTTTCTTTCACGAGCTCATGCGATAGACCAACCTCTTCACGCCCTGTCAAAATACGTGACCAAATATCGAAGTCGGCATCTCCCTTTTTAAAAAACGCAGGCGTGAACCAGCACTTCTTTTGTCGCTCAAACTGTCCCATATTTTCTGTCTCTTGAATCATCAATCCTTTGTCGTGTGTGGGTTGCCCCATCACGGGTCGTTTTGGTTTCTTCGCCCCCCGAAGACTCGCAAAATATTTCTCGATCCACTTTTTGGCTTGTGATGAATCAAAGTCCCCGACTAATGTGAGTGTCGCGTTCGCAGGTGTATAAAATGTATCAAAAAAAGCGTTAACATCATTTAGGGTCGCTGCATCTAAATCCGCCATGCTGCCAATCACATTGCCGTAGTATGGATGCCCCGCCGGAAATACAGCATTCCACCATGCCATATCAGTCTCTTGATAAGGGGCATACTCGACCCGTTGTCGGCGCTCATTTTTTACAACATCGCGTTGCTCATCTAGTACAGCTTGCGTCACCATCGACTTCAAAAAGCCCATTCGATCTGATTCAAGCCACAGTGCCGTTTCAAGATATGCTTTTGGAACTGTTTCGTAATAATTCGTTCGAGCAAGATTGGTCGTCCCATTCACATCTTCTGCACCGATAGACTCTAGAATCGCGAAGTGCTTGTCCGCCCCAACATGCTTTGAGCCTTGAAACATGAGATGCTCAAACAAATGCGCAAAACCAGAGCGCCCTTTTGTCTCATTGCCAGCACCAACATGGTACCACATATTGACCGCCACTTTCGGTAGCCGATGATCTTCACGCAGAATAACTGTCAACCCATTATCAAGCTGATACTTCTCAGCAGGCAATGATAAAATCGAAGCGGACAACGCGCCTGACATCAAGAGTAGAAAAAATATGGATGTGCGTTTCATCATAGAAATATACCTTATTATCGCCTCTAGTGCATGTGACGAATTTCTCTGAGCCGGACTTTTCGAACATGTTCAAGACCTGGTATTTTTTGACATGCACGTATGAGCGCGATGCTTTGCATACGCCAATGGTACGTATCACCAACAATCACAATTTCGATCGTTGTTTCTGCTGCATCACAAAAACCTGTGGGTCGAGCTTCTGACCACCATTCAGACGGCCAATATTTCTTCAAATTGTCTTCATCGAATAACATTGCTTTTTGCAAAACAGCCTGAAACGGCGAGCCTTTTTGAGCTCGCTCTAAACGGGACAAGGTTTCTTTGACATGCCCGCGCGCCCGACTCTTTGCACGTTCGTATCGTATGCGTTTTACAGCTTGATTCAGTAAGCTCTCAGAACTTGTTGCCTGAGCATACTCTTTTCTGAGTGCGCGTTTGATTTCGTCATCGGCCATCATTTATCACTAACAGATTTCATTCAAATCTTGTAGATCGAATTGTGTCTAAAATATGGAAGACAGGGTTATATATTCATGTGCCGTGGTGCAGGCGTCGCTGCCCCTATTGCGATTTTTTCTTTGAAGTCGGCGAAACATCATCGAATTATGTCGATGCCCTCTGCTTGGAGCTTGAACACCGAATTCAAGAACATCGCATTCAATCATTCGACACCATATATTTTGGTGGTGGAACACCAAGTCTTCTCCCGACGATAGACCTCAAACGCCTTTTCAAACAATCCGAACTCAACCCGAAGTTGAGTGAAGAGTCCGTCATCGAAGCGAACCCTGAAGACTTATCTGAGCGTTGGATATGTGACATTCGCGACCTTGGCTTTCATCGAATTTCTGTGGGCGTTCAAAGTTTTGACGATGCTTTACTCAAAAAACTTGGGCGACTGCATCGTGGTCAAGATGCGTTCAATAAGTTGCAGCGCCTTAAAAAATATACAGGTATCGGTATCGATCTAATTATTGGCACGCCGATTGAAACAACAAAACGCTTGCGAAACGATCTCGATCATATTCTTCGACTCATGCCTCAAACAGTCAGCCTCTACATGTTGACCATTGAAGAAGAAACACATTTTGATAAACTCGTTCAGCTTGGTAAAATGCCACCCACAAATGATATCAAGCAACTTGACGATTATCATCAAGCTGTATCGACACTAAAAGAAGCAGGTTATATTCAAACAGAGGTCAGTAACTTCAGAAGACCTGACTATCAAACAGCACATAATGAAATCTACTGGGCCGGTGGACAATACCTCGGACTTGGTCCAGGCGCACATAGCTTACTGATATCAAATGAAAGCGGTTTAAGAGCACATCAAAAAGCAGATATTCAGGCGTATTTAAAAGAACCGACCTCGCCTTTAATTGTTGACGAGACACTTGATTCTCAATCACTCTTTGACGACTTTTTGGCATTTGGTTTACGCAACTTAGAACATGGTGTCGATATCATAAGCCTTGAACAGATAACTGGTGCGCAAGTGCGCCAAACACAGATTCAAGTTTTAGAGCGCTATGTTGATAGCGGTCACCTCACACGGTTCGATAACAACATTCGTGTGACGCCACTTGGCATCGATATTCTTGATCGGATACAAGGCGACCTTTTATTCGACTAATACACTGTTTTTTTTTCATTTATGGTAAGTCGTAGAAATGAATCTCAACAAATGTCTACTTGTTTTTTTATACGTACTATCAACAGGCTGCACATCAACTGGTGTTACACTTGTCCCGCCTTCACCGACGAACGATCATCTTGAAACCGCCCGTATTCAAAAAAGACTTGATGCATATTTTGACCATATCGAGAAACACGATCAAGGTCATGGTGCTCTTGTCATACGAAAAGCCGGACAAGAAATTGTCCGTCGCTCATATGGTCACGCAGATCCGATTTCAAAAACTGCTTACCAAGAGAACAGCCTATTTTTAATCGGCTCAATCTCCAAAGTATATAACGCGGTCATCACGTTAAAACATATCGAACAAGGCTTACTTCAACTGGACGATACGATTGTAACGTTTTTCCCTGACTTTCCGAAAGGCAAACAAATCACGATTGAACACTTGCTCCGACATCAAAGTGGTATCAAAAACTTTACTCAAGGCGAACAGTATGAAAATTTTCGAACAATCCCACAAACTGATCGGACCCATCTCGAACGCATTTCTCGAATCGGCTTTGATTTTGAACCAGGGTCAGACTTCAAATATTCAAACTCTGGCTATGTTCTACTGAGATTGATCAATCAAAAAGTTGCGAATGCATCTTATCAAGATTTGTTAACGCAATTCATTGTTGAGCCTCTTTCCCTGAAACATACGCGTATTCCCGATTCATTCGTTGAACCAGATATTGTTCGAGGGTTTTCGAAAGTTGGTGAATGGAAGATCACCGAAAAACCGACACATCCGACCATTCCCATGGGCGCCGGTTCGATTGTGTCAACACCGGCTGAAGTCGCGCTGTTTTTTGAAGCATTGATGAACAGCAGACTCTTGAAGCCGGAGACTCTCGCCCAAATGCAATTGAAAACAGATGGCTTTAAACCCGATATGCAAGGCCTCACAATTTATCAAATACCTTTTGGTGAACGACTTGGTTGGGCACACAACGGTGGTATCGATGGCTTCATGACGATTGTCGGGCACTTTGATGATGGTGATGTCACCTTTAGTCATATGTCGAATGCTGTTCAATACATGCCAAATGATATCCATATCGCAATGCTCAGTGCTGTTTATGATAAGCCGCACGCACTTCCTGACTTTACGACTGTTGATGTCCCGACAGACATTCTTCAATCATACTCAGGCGACTACTATAGTTCAGATATCCCACTACCGATTCGGATCTTTTTGAAGGATGATACCCTCTTTGCACAGGCTCAGGGGCAACCGAATTTCCCTCTAACAGCAATGGACCAAGCAACATTTGAGTTTAAAATGGCCGGTGTCAAAATTACTTTTGATGAGCCAGGAGAAATGACACTTCATCAAAATGGTCGGGTATACAAATATCAGAAAACAACCTCAAAATAGACGGCAGCTCTTGACGCATATTCTCCAGTGCGCACAATAGGTATGTGAGCTCCGATGAAGGACAACCGAGCGAAAAACAAAACACGACACTTGTGCCAGAACTTGTGATCGATGAAAGTGATCAATTATTAGGTGATTTGCGCTCTGATGAACAGGCCGCCATTGAAGACCAAGCTCCTGTCATTGACATGAAAACCGACGGCTTGGTTTTGCGCGATAGCCGAACACTCGCCGAAGAAAAAGGCGAATGGCTCCATCGTGAGTCTCCGCGAGTCTCTCGTGATATTCAAGACCTCTACCGTGCTTTTGTCTCTGAAGCGACGCGATACGAACGCCTGTCTGATGAAGAAGAACATGCACTCGGCCAACGTGTTTTCAACCATGGCGATAAGCGGGCTGCTCAAAAACTCGTGGTTCATAACCTTCGATTGGCCATTAAGATGGCGCATCAATATCGTCGCCAGTGGGCCAATATCATGGATCTTGTTCAAGAAGCCTCAACTGGTTTAACGATTGCGGCAGAAAAGTGGGATCCCGATCAAAATACACGCTTTGGCACCTATGCCGTTTATTGGATTCGTGCTCAACTAACCCGATTCTTAATGATGAACGGGCGAATGATTCATACAGGTAATACGCGCTCAGGTCGCCGTGTCTATTTTCAACTGCCAAAAGTCAAACGAAAGCTTGAAGCCCGTGGTCTTTTACCAACGCCTGAAAATGTCGCCAAAGAACTTGGCGAAGATGTCAAAGAAGTTGAATTAATTATGAATCGGCTTGAGGGTCGTGAGGCGTCGTTATCAGCACCTGTTGGCGATGGCTCATCAACCCTCGGTGACCTGATGCCGAGCAATATCGATACACCTGAATCACTCGCTGGCAATCAGGAAACGAAAGTCATGCTTCTAAATATGATGAAGCGGTTTGAAGAAACACTTGATGATGAACGAGATCGAGCGATTTGGCGAGATAACTTAACAAGCAACGCCCCAAAGAGCCTCGTTGAACTTGGTGCAGAATATGGCGTCTCGAAACAACGCATGGGCCAACTTGCTTCACGCATTAAAAAGAAATTCCGT
>JAHDGS010000133.1 GCA_020627505.1 Myxococcota bacterium | reverse complement strand
GGGATTCGGATGCAGCATCATTTGAGCGACTTTCTTCAGACCCGCTGCAGCCAGATAAAAGACATACGGTTACGAGGAGTCTTCGTAAAGAAGATCTGAATAAGCTAACTCTATGTTGTGCCTTGCTCATAAGGATTATATAGAGATCCGCAAATTTTGGCGTCACAATAGGCACCATTCGCTTTGGTAAACGATTGATTAACATCTTGAATTATCTAGCTAAAATATACTTAATATTTTCTTTAACGAACGCAGATGGCTATTGAGCTCAGCCAAAGACCTGCTATAGTCATACATATAACTACATAGTTTTGACTGAGGTTTAATATGTTGAATACGCGTTCAGGGCAGATATCCAAGCGGCTACCCCGTTTTGGGCTGATGATTGTCGCTTCATTTTTCTTGTATGGATGTACTGGCGGGCTCTCATGTGGCGGTAATAACGAAGAAGCAGCCGGGTGTGGTGGTCGCACGTTCTTTCCGAATGATGATCGTATTGGCACCGAACAAGTTGAGAATGGAATACGTGCACGGATGACCCAACAGGCGTTATCTTTTGTGACAGACAATATTGGTGAATTGCTGACAAATGGTCTACTTGAAGATGTGATCGATGTAAGCGAGGGTTGGATACGCGTTAATCTAGCTGATGATGGTCCAATTGTTGTTTCCGATGCTTCGTATGCTGAGTTGACATTCGGGCAAGATCCTTCTGATGAACGTGAAAAATATGGATTTGAGCTGTTGATTGGTCAGGAAGCTTTCACTGAGAATTTTCGCTTAGAGTTTGTTGAGGCAGGCGATCGTATTGAGTTGCAGGCACGTGATGAAAACGGTGGGCCGATTTTTGTTACCGCAACAAGTAGTGGTATATTCGTGGAGCTATTAGAGCTGCCACTTGGCATTGATACGCGCGCGTATGTGCGTAGCTCTTTTCAAGGCATACCACTCGAAAGTTTTGCTTGTAATATCTTCGGCGCAAATGATTCAATATGCACACCTGAAAACCCAAATTGTGGTGCGGTCACACGTGCGAGCACAGCTGCCTTCGTTTATCCTGAAGTCCTTGAAGGTCCGTCGTGTCGTTTAGGTGGTGGAGAGTGTATCAATATCTTTGTTGATTTTCAACGTGTGGATATCGACATAGATAATACCTCAATCGAAATTGAACAGCCGACCAGCTGTGAAGTGACACCCAATGACCCGGACTGTACGTGGTTGTGTACAGATGGCCTGTTTGGCGGTTATCCAAATAACGAATGCAATACCTTATGTAATGCAACAGACTTTGCTGCGGATGGCATCACATTTGTGCTTGGTTTTATGACAGAGCGTTTTCAGCAGTTTATGGATGATGCACTTGAGACAGCGGTCCGAAGAGGGTTACGTAACTTGAATGGCTCGCCGTTGAGTGCTGCATTTCGGGTGAATCTTCGAGAAAGCGTTCCTGAAATATTTGCTGAAGACACCCACGATCTTGCGATTGGCATCAACCCGACCGGAGATGCCTTTGCGGTCAACTGTCCTGATGGGCAATGTGATGAGGCAAAAGGAATGGACCTCGTGCTCAAAGCAGGTTTTGCAGCCGTTAAAGACCGTGATCCAAATCTCGCTGAAGGTCAAAATGAAACCTTAGTGAGTGCTGTACATCCTTGTGTCCCCGAAATCACAACACAGAAATTTCAGGAACTTTATGGAAGTCTTGTTTTTGATGCAGCACGTATTCAGTCGCTCAATGGGCTTGCTGACGGAGAGCCATATGCCTTCGGTGCATCCCTGACAGACTCCGCATTAAATCAAGCGTTCTATGCAGCCTACAACGCTGGTGCGTTTTGTCTTGAAGTGGATACTGATAACCTATACCGACTAACAAATGGGTCTGCCATCGTGAACACACGATTGCTCGACACATTTTTCCCAACAGCAGATGTTAGACGCTTTACAGATTCTGACGCGCCGGTCCTTGTATCGATACAACCTTCTGAGCCGCCCGTAATTGCGCTTGGCTCAGGCTCAGGCGCCGATCCGCACCTCAATTTTTCGTGGCGGAATGTACAGCTGTCCTTGTACTATATGATTTTTGATCGTTACTCGCGTGTCGTGTCGATGACAACGGACATCACAACTGGTCTGAACTTTGTTCAAGATCCTGAAAATCCATCTGTACTTGTTTTATCGATTGATCAAAGCCCACAGTTATCGAATATCCAGCAAACCTATAATGAATTATTTGATAACACCGATTCGAATGGCAACCCGATCGTTGATTTCCCTGGCACATTGCGAGAATTGCTTGCGGACTTTTTGAGCGGGGTGATTGAAGGAAACTTTGCGATCGATATTGATATTTCTGATGCCCTCACGAACCTCATCGGAGTGGAAACCCCGATTGTCTTGAAAGACATTGAACGTGTGTCACGCAATGAGAGCGAGTTTTTGAACTTATATCTCGCTTTTGAGGGAGACTTACAGGGGGCCGCATATGCACCGAGTACACCAATTTCATATATGGCTGGTCGGGAGATGACTGCGCTTCAAAATCGTCACCGGTTAGATGTCAGTGATGCGCTACTTCGAGAGACATTTGATAGCCGCCTACATGAAGCAGATGAAATCCTGCTTCGGAAAAATGGTGGTGCGTGGCTTGGTCCGAAAACACTTGATGAATGGAAAGAAGAAGGCCTTGGTGTGATGGATGCCACACAGCTACAAAAAATTGATGCGTATGTTGTCGACCGACCAGGTCTCGGAATTCGTCATCGTGTACTCGGTGGACAGCTCCAATCAGCGCGACCGGATATTCGGTTTACGAAACGCGATCAAATACTTCGTGTTGATGCAATCGATTATGCTGAAACAGATGAGTTTCAATGGCGATTTGACGATGGCGTTTGGCATCACCGACAAACAACAACATTGGATGTCAATGACCTTGAAGATGTTGAAGAGGTGTTCGTTCGTCGTGTGAACGATAACGGTGTTTCGATTCTGCGCTCATTTCGTCTGTAGCCTTCAATGACGATCAAACTTTCAGCGCTTGAAGCGCGTCTCGAAAAACTATTGTCTTCGTCGACATTTAAAGATGTGGGCGCCAATGGCCTACAGGTTGAGGCTTCTGAAGACATACGTTCTATTATATGTGGGGTGACAGCAAACCAATCGCTCATCGATGCGGCTGTTGAACGTGGCGCTGATGCAATTGTAGTACATCATGGTTTGGTTTGGGGCGGAGGGATTCGCTATTTGAAAGGGTGGCTTGGCCGACGCGTACGAACGCTGATGCGACATAATATTTCACTTTTGGCTTATCATTTGCCTCTTGATGCACATCCGACCGTAGGAAATAACGCTGGTCTTGCTGACCACTTTGGATTGATTCAACGGGAACCATTCTCTGAATTTCGCGGGCAAAAGGTTGGTGTGAGCGGTCTGTTAGAGCAAGAAACACGTTATGACGACTTCGTCAACCTTGTTCAAAAGATTAATCCAAATGCATTGGTGATGGGACCACAAGATAAAACGATCAGAACCATTGGCATCTGTTCTGGTGGGGCGACGGATGGTTTACATGAAGCGATCGATGCAGGACTCGACGCGTATATCACTGGCGAATCAACCGAATGGTGCCAAGCGCTTGCAGAAGAGACAGAAACAATTTTTGTTGCGGCCGGTCACCATGCGACAGAACGGTTTGGGCCTCGCTTGCTTGCTAAACATCTTGAGCGAACGTTCAAACAAGAAAAAAAAGATATCACAGTTGAGTTTATCGATGTGCCGAATCCGGCTTGATGGGTATGCGGCGCCTTAAATCTATTCAACTGCGGACTTTTCCTGAAGTAGAATTTATGTAAAACGAGTTTGTGCTCGCAGAAGATGAAAGACAAATCAAACGACTACCAGAACATGTGGCGTCTCAGATTGCGGCTGGCGAGGTTGTTGATTCACCTGCACATATTGTCAAGGAACTGATTGAGAATGCTGTTGATGCTAGCGCGAGCCAGATTCGTATTGAGATTCGTTCGGGTGGCCTTGATTATATTCGTGTGACAGATGATGGGCATGGTATCCCTTGCGCACAATTAAAGTTGGCCCTTCAACGGCATGCCACCAGCAAGCTTAGCGCGCTCGAAGACTTGTTCTCGATTTCGAGCTTTGGTTTTCGTGGAGAAGCACTGGCAGCGATTTCAAGTGTGTCGAAATGTCGATTATCTTCTCGAATCGCATCTGAATCGACAGGGCATACGATTCAAGTGCTTCATGGTCAGCTGGGTGTCGTCGAGCCTCACGCGATGCCGATAGGAACAGATATGACGATAGAGGCGTTATTTGAAAGTGTGCCAGCGCGTCGAAAGTTTTTAAAGTCAGAAGCCCATGAGCGTGAGCGTTTGGAGAGAACGGTTCGCGAAATGGCATTGGCTAATCCCACCGTTCAAATCGACTTAATCGGGAGCCGACGGCATCCAATTCAATGGTCAGCCCTCGAAGAGACGGAGCCGGGCACATTGAGTGATAATGAAATGCATCGCTTTAATCAGTTGATGGGACTCGAAGCCGGGCACACTTGGTGTCATGAAAGACGTGAATCCGATGCGGGTGTATTCATAATGACGGCGCCTACAGAGCGACTCCACCGACGTGACCGACATGGCATGGTCGTTTTTGTTAATGGCCGTGTGGTTCACGACTCACAAATTATGCGCGTACTTCGGATGGCAGCCAAACCGTTTCTGCCGCCAGGGCGACAACCGATATTGGTGGCGCATATTAAGGTGCCGGCTGATAAAGTTGACGTGAATGTCCATCCGCAAAAATCAGAAGTGCGTTTCTCAAATGAAACACAGGTATATAATCAATTATTGTCGACGGTGACTTCTGTCATGTCTCAAGTTTCCCCGAGAAGCGTTCAGAAAAAAACACTTGCGCGTATTCCGACAGCCTCAAACGATAATACCCCCGAAGTGAGTCCTTCGAAGCGGTTGCAACCTAAACAGCTCACCACAGACTCCATCTCCTTATTTGTCAAAACGGATCGTCCCCGGGACATGGCGTCGACTGGCTCGACAGCCGATTCGAGAGAAGCCATCGCGTCTGCAGGAATTGAGAGAAATCAGCCAGCAGCTGTCGCCCCACTGTTTAAATATCCGAAGTCAGATAAACAAGAAACGACTGTTGATGACTCAAATTGGTCGACGATTGTGTCATGGAATGATGAGTGGTGCATACGTACTGCAAAAGATCGCTTTTGGTTGATCAGTAAGCAACGGTTTATCTGCGCCCTGACGTACAACACATACATCAGCGACGCATCTGTGCAGACGAGGCAATTGTTAAGACCCATTCGGGGTGAAGGCACCTGCACGTTATCAAACGAGACTGTGAGTATGCTTGGTTTTTCGATTCATCGAGCGAACACGAACACTTGGCGCTTAGATGGGCTGCCGAGGTGTTTTCCGCTTGGTTGGGGAACGGCATGCATGATGGCGTTATCACAAATCGAAGATGTCGAATCGGCTGTCGATAAACGCCATTTTTTTCTGGCACTCATCAACATCTTTGATTCAATGCCCCGTGAAGATAACCAGAAGTGGATATCCCTGGTGAAAAAACAATTTTATCGGCAACCATTACCTGAAAAAATGTGGCCCTGGGTTGCAGAAGCGCGAGAAATACGCGAGATCGAGCTATGCCCGATCGACCATTTCCCATTGTCATAGGCGGCCCGACAGGCTGCGGCAAATCATCTTTGGCGCTTGCGCTTGCCCAAGAGCTAGATGGCGTGATCGTTTGTGGTGATAGTCGGCAACTTTATATTGGCATGCATATTGGTGTTGCTGGGCCAACAACTCATGAAAAGCGGTTGGTACCACATAAGCTTTATAATACGATACATCCCAATCGTGACATGTCTGCGGGAGATTTTGTCGATGATTTAGATAAGGCAGTTGCTGAGATAATTACAGATGGATGTTGGCCGATTATAGTGGGTGGTTCGGGGCTTTATTTACGGGCATATCGATTTGGGCTGAATGATGTTC
>JAHDGS010000016.1:20549-34702 GCA_020627505.1 Myxococcota bacterium | reverse complement strand
CAGTCATGCTCCAAAAATGGCTGAGATCTCCTATATTCCTTATTGCAGCACTTTGTCTCGGCCTGCTTTTGCATCTTTCATTTGGTGTTATCCCTTTTGATATCAAGTCATTTGTCGATCTTTTTAACTCAACTGACCCGGCGCTCAATCATTGGTTTTTCAAACTACGACTCCCTCGCGCGCTCATGGCACTCATGACAGGTTATATCCTCGGGCTCACTGGTGCATTAACACAAGGCCTTTTTCGAAACGATCTTGCCGAGCCAGGCCTGCTAGGCATTTCAAGCGGTGCCATGCTCGGTGCTGTCTCCGGGCTATCAATCATCTCTCAGATCGCGCTTTTTCAACAATACATCTCTATCTTCTTACCTGTGGCTGCTTTCTTGGGCGCTCTCCTGAGCTGCTTTCTCATTATCCGCATCGCACGTTCTTATGACACGACCACACTCTTATTGGCCGGTGTCGCCATTGGTGCGCTGAGCTTTGCGCTGTCATCATTTTTAACAACCCATCTCCCTTCTCCGTTGGTGAAGCAAATGACATTCTGGTCTCTTGGTACGATCACCGATGCGACCTGGCTTGCAGTTTTGGTTTCCTTCGTCGTCACCATTCTGCTCAGTCTGTTTGCACTTCGCATCGCTACTGAACTCGATATTTTGCAACTCGGTCACATACATGCACGCTCACTTGGGCTTAATGTCTATCAGCTCACCAAATGGATTTTACTCGTCGTATGTATTTCTCTTTCATGGTTGATCTCTTCTGTAGGACTCATTGCTTTTGTAGGACTGATCGCGCCTCACCTTGCGCGTTTGTTATACATAAAGCGACATCAACAGCATCTTTTTCTAAGCGGGTTGATGGGCGCGCTGATTGTTGTTCTCGCAGACCTTTGTGCAAAAACCCTTGCTTTACCTGAAGAAATATCGATCGGTATTTTGACTACCGCCCTAGGCGCGCCATTCTTTCTTTACCTGCTTAAATCTAAAACGGAGTCGATATGATTGAGTGTCATGACATGAGCTTTGAGGTCAATCGTCGACTCATCTTGAACGACATCAGCTTTCGTATCAAATCTGGACGCCGCTGCGCACTCATCGGACAAAATGGGTCCGGAAAGTCAACACTCTTAAAAATATTGTCTGGTCTGTTAAAACCCAAGCAAGGAAAGGCGACATTTAATGCACACGAGCTGCTAAAATCACCAACCAGAAAATCTGCGCTATGGCGCGGCTACCTCCCACAACTTTCGCCACAGCATATTAACCTTCGGGTCAAAGACATTATTGAGCTCGGGCTCTGGCCACATCAAAACAAAGCCCGTCATCATATGTCCTCACAGCCCTTGATAGAATTTGGCCTTACGGACTTAAAAGAACGGCAATATAATACGCTATCAGGAGGAGAAAGACAACGTGTGCACTTGGCACGTATCGCAGCTCAACTTAGCATAGCTGATGAACCACCACTTATACTGCTCGATGAACCTGACGCCCATCTTGATATCAAAGCAACCGAAGATGTCTTTCAGATTCTACATTCTGATGTTTTTCACGCTGACGTCACCATGCTGGTCGCACTCCATCATTTAAATCTCGTCAAACCCTACTTCGATGATGTTATCATGCTTAAAGATGGTCGCGTGTTTTCATATGGCACAGTCTCAGATGTATTTACCCAACAAGCGATTGAAGACGTTTTTGAGGTTGATACACAATCTATGGCGCATTTGTTTTAAAGGTGATATCAGTATCGCTTTCACTAATCACCACACACAAGAGAAATACGCTCTTCAACACCAACCTGAATTTCCAAGTCAATAAAATCATCACGAGACGTCAGCTTATTTGATGTCAATGACACAAGCATGACATCATCACTTGATGAGGACGCCTGACAAACCACTGCACAGCTAGTGTCTGAATCAAGACGAGCATGCCCATATGGCTCAACCCATAAATCTACAGAAGCTGTTGATACAGCTTTCGCACAAACAACCTCGTTTTGACGAGCAATAATATTTTGATCGAAAGGCAAGTCATTTGTCGACACCTCAATCGAAACCAATGTTTCTGCATCGCATCCAGAACACGGACCACCACAATCGACACGAATTTCACCTGAGTCGAGCACGCCATTGGCACATGAATCGATTGCCTGACAGACATTGCCTTCAAAGTGCCAAGTCTCTTCTGACGGCTCAAAGCAACACAAGTCGTCGACATCCCAGTCTCCAGCATTTGCTTCGCATCGAACTTCGTCTTCATTACAGACATCGACACCCATATAATCATGTATATCAAAGACATCGTCTATTGTTTCCGCATAGCAACAGTCTTTACCATAATCTAAACCGTAGTCAGGGCAAATAAACGTTTCCCAAGGCGTCGTGTATACAGCGTAGTTCATATCTAAAAAGACAGCTTCACCTGACTCAGATACGCCACGCATACTAAAATATTGAGTACGGTTTTCCACGCTTGGCCCACTAGGACTTGTTGCATCGACACAAAAGTATATGGCGTCTCCAGGTACAAGCTGCATACCTGGTGTAAATGCTTCTCCGTGCGGTTGGTCGAAATTGATTAAATCACATCTTTCAGGTTCGTCGGAGAGTGAGCTCAACGTAAACGATTCAGTACCCGTATAAGAAAGATTGACCAAAATCTGTCCATCATGTGGACCGATTAAATTCGGGTGATTGAGTGTATCACAATCAACTTCTCCGCACCGGTCGTCTGATTCATCATTCACAACTCTAAACTCGACTTTTTGAATTGCATTCTCTCTGGCGACGACTGCTTCAGCGGCTTCGCACTGAGCTTCATCATATTCATATCCAAAATCAGCCGCCAGAGCGCATATATAAGATACATATGATTGAAGTCTCGCGTGATAAGTCACTTGAAATTCAACAGGATCGCCTTCTTCGGTTTCTCCTCTTATGCTTATGGCATAACTGACAGCTTGTGGTTCACCAGGGTTTTCTGTGTACTGATTCCAAGTGGGCGTCAAAACACTCACGGGTAGCGTCAACATATCACCTGATTGAAATTCGTTATTTTCGTAAATAAATCCTAACGATATGTCACCATTTCTCGACATATCATTGAGATTTGTTCGTGACATTGGCGGTGCATTAAGCTCTTGTTCAATCCATCTATCTACTGATGTTAAAATAAAAGGACGCTCTCCAACATATTTCATCGATAGATGACCGTAACTATTCCCGAAGCCGTTATAATACAAGATATCATCAGTTATAAAATCTGTACAATATTCAGGACCACATTGGTTTGCAGGATTAGAAAAATCTGAGAAAGTCATATTGTCCATACTGTTCTCGTCCTGCTGTAATGGCTCTTCTTCTAAATCGCTTTCTTCTGTAGGCGGATTCTCTTCTATCTCATTAATCCTATCATCTACCTCCTCTGGCTCATCGTCTAGAGTATCTGAACCATTCAGTCCTGATTCAATTCCTTCTTCAACTTCTGAACCAATCGAAGGATCATCTAAGATATCTTCAACACCGCCGTCCAAGGACTCTTCGGGGTCACAAGCCAAGAATGTAAGATTAGAGATTGTGAGATTAAACAAGGCAAAAAGCAGAAATAATCGATTCATGTGGGACTCCATAAATTAAGGGACTCACTTAATTATTCCCGGGTGAGGAGGAGATCTTTATGGATCGAGAATTTTTTTTATTTTTCGGGTTATCAAGTGATTCAGCCGATTTTCTAGGTTAGATTCAGCCATATAGAGCTTGATAAGTTCTTAAATAAACTAGAAGATGTTGATAACAATACCAACATCAGTATAGTTAGGAGTTATACTTTAAAAATTGTTGTTTTTTTTAATGTTAAGATTTAATATATTGAATGTATTCGCGTACGCTTAACCTTGATTTTAAAAAGAGTTTATTCCTATTTGGGCCACGGCAAACTGGAAAATCAACACTGCTCAAAAGTCGGTTTCCAAATGCATATTATATCGATTTACTACTCAACCAAGAGGTCATCGACTACCAAACTCGGCCTGGACTATTGGCTGAACGATTAACAAATCATGATCAAACTCAACCTGTGATTATTGATGAAATTCAGCGTGTCCCTGAGTTGCTCAATGATATTCATCATTTGATCGAGTCGACGAATCTCAGGTTTATTTTAACAGGATCGAGTGCACGCAAATTAAAACGTGGTGCAGCCAATATGCTCGGTGGTCGCGCATATCGTTTTAATCTTTACCCACTCACTTTTGGCGAACTCAACGATGATTTCGATTTACTGCGTGCATTGAATTATGGACTTTTACCAGCTGTCTATTTATCGACGCATCCACAGATGGATTTGAAAGCCTATGCAAGTACTTATCTTAGAGAAGAAGTTTTTGAAGAATCGCTGGTTCGAAAGCTCCGTATTTTTTCAGACTTCTTAAATCAAGCAGGTCATATCAGTGGACAGCTGATTAATTTTCATAGCATTGCATCGGACTTGGGCGTCAGTTCACCCACCATCAAAGAATACTTTTCAATTCTTGAAGATACGTTGATTGCCCATCTTATTCCACCATTTAAGACTGCCGGGAAACGTAAGTCTGTGTCAAAATACAAGTTCTACTTTTTTGATATAGGTGTTGCCAATCACCTTGCTAAACGAGGTGAGATTCAGTTTGGATCTCCAGATTTCGGACTATGTTTCGAACACTATATTTTACAAGAACTGATTGCGCATCTTTCATATCATCATGACGATCGGACGCTGAGCTTCTGGAGAAGCACGCAAGGTGACGAGGTTGACTTTATGATCGGCTCCGATATCGCAATTGAAGTCAAAGGCAAATCACATGTGAAAGATAAAGATCTAAAAGGTCTCAGAAGGCTAAATGAAGTCGTATCAATCAACAAAAGATATGTCGTCTCACTCGAACAGCATCATCGAGTGACTGAAGACGGTATCGAGATACTCTCATGGAAGGATTTTATCTCTCGGCTATCTGAATATATGAAGTAGAGTCCCCTTCCCCATTTCACGTTTGCCTCTTGTATACTTTGAGCACCGTCATACAGTTTTTTTATGAATCCAATCAACAATATCTTCGTCGTGGGTGCTGGCCAAATGGGCCATGGCATCGCTTTCGTCTCAGCCTTAAATGGTTACAATGTTCAACTATTTGATATGTCGTCAGATGCCCTCGCACTTGCAGAAGAAAAGATGAGCACACATCTTCAGAAAGGACTCGATAAAGGTAAAGTGTCGACAGAACAAGCGGATGCATTCACCAATAATTTAAGAACGACAACATCGATCGATGATTGTACAAGTGCCGATTTATTCATCGAAGCGATTCCCGAAAAGATGTCGCTCAAAAAAGAACTCTTTAAAGACGTCGATAAACGCTTAGCTGAACAGGCGATTATCGCGAGTAATACATCGAGTTTATCGATTCATGAGCTTGCGCTATCCACCTCAAGAGCAGATCGTTTCGTCGGGCTTCACTTTTTTAATCCTGTTCATATCATGAAGTTGCTCGAAATTATTCGAGGCCCACGCACTTCTGATGACACTTACAATCGTGTTCTCGCGTATGGCGAAGCGATTAATAAATCATGCATCACAGTCAATGATGCCCCCGGTTTTGCGACCTCGCGTCTGGGTATCACCCTCGGCAACGAAGCCATGCGCATGGTCGAACAAGGTGTGGCATCGGCAGCTGATATCGATCAAGCGATGAAGCTTGGCTATGGCCACCCGATGGGCCCGTTGATGCTCACCGACTGGGTCGGGCTAGACGTTCGCCTCGGTATTTCAAACTACCTCTATGATGAACTATCAACCGATACCTTCAGACCACCACGCATACTTAGAAAGATGGTCGAAGCCGGGATGCTTGGTCGAAAGTCTGGACGTGGATTCTATATTTGGGAAAATGGAAAAGCGATTTCGCCAAATCTCGAGTTACCGAAATAAAAAACGACGACGAGCGAACACGAAAATAATAAGGCTCAATAACCAGAGGCTACCGCTGACCTGCATACAGCCTGATGTGGTATCTGCCACAGGGATACGTCGTTGATTGCGAGCAATTGGCTTTACCTGAGTCGGGCGTTCTGAATACGGGTTGTCAACAGTCTGCTCATCAACATATTCAGCAACAGCCTCTTCTGCATCATTTTCATTATCTTTCTGCTCAGCGCTTGGCTCATCAGAGCCGTCTGTTGGTAATATATTGATCCCTTCTTGACCAAGATTATCTTCCATATCGGTGTGCTCTTCAACCGAGTCATCTGGACCTATTTCAGTATCAGAACTATTATTTGATGATTCATTTTCATCGCCCGGTTGCGCTTCTAATATGTCTTCTGCCGTATTATCTTCTTCGACCGGCGATGCACCAACATCACGATCGACATCATAGTTCTCTTCAAGTTCACATAGGCCATCTTGTCCGCATGTCAGTCCGGTCGCGCACCGAAGTAAATGGTCATCACATAGCATGCCAACATCCATTTCGCAGAAGCTCTGCCCCGTTGTATCTTCGCCACATGTTCGTCCTAACGTTGCACAATCTAAACCAACGGCATCTCCTAGAAGTTCTTCAAAGGTACGCTCATCTTGTTGACAACTTCTCGCCACAGTACCTTCACAACCTTTAATTGCGTCTCCAATCTCACATTCTCCAATTGATGGGCGACATGCCTCACCAAAGTATAGATTAAGCTCTCCATATTCATCTGAGCGATATTGAAATGTTCCGACACAAGATAAGCCAGCCTTACACAATATTTCACTCGACGACTCACCAAAAAAACGACGACCATAATAATCACATGATCGCTCTGCCTGTGCAACGCATTGTGGAATAGCCAACTGCTCACATGAGTTGTCTTCTCCACACTGAACCTGCCCACAGGTTCGCCCACTAACATATAAGTCCCCACGCTCGTCTGCATACAAATCGCAAGACAAGCGAACCTCACGACCTTCGTCACAATAAACAAGCGTCTCACTCTCACAATACGGCACCATACTGGCTTCACAAACTTCTGCTTGAAGGGCGGCTGCCGTCGTGACATAGCTACAAAGTACAAAGAACAACATGATTTGGTGCCGTATCTGCCCAAATAACAGTTTTTTTCTCACAGCCATCATGTCCATAAGATGTATTAACGCAGTGTGTTACTTTTGCAAGTCTGGCCTGCAGCTCTGCTCTTCAATATATTCCAACATGGCTTGAATAGATGCTGCCGCAAAGGAACGCATATGTGGCAATACTTCGGCTCCGTAGACGAGATCGACCAGTTTTTCCCCTTCCAGCCGACCATGTTTGTGAAGTATATTTTTGAGTTGTTCAATACGACTAATTCGGTGGTCATATTGTTCTTTCAAACGGGCAGTTCCATCAGCAATTGGTAAACCATGTGCCGGTATCACCACACGTGGCGACAAACCAATGATGTGTTCCATTTTTTCTAAATAAGTACCAACATGACCAAAATGAGGCTCTATTAATACTGAAGAGTCCGTCGAGACCATATCGCCAACAACCATGGTCTGCTTACTTGCTTCATACAAACAAATATGTCCGACACAATGTCCGGGTGTTTCAATGACCTGCCAATCACCATCCGCCAGCGCTAACATATCACCATCTTTCAAATATCGATCGAGTTGAAGGCCAAAAGTGTGTTCCGTTTGCGGTGTTCCGAGTAAGTCGATGGTGTTGTCAAATTGTTGCTTCAACCAATGTGCTGCGCCGATATGGTCTTGGTGTCCATGCGTGAGCACAATCCCCCGACAGGAAAAGCCAGCCCGAATTCGATCTTCAACCATTCTTTTAAGCTTATTGCGCTCATCAACATCAAGAGGCGCTGGGTCAATAATATAAAAATCTTCATCACCCAGCCAGATACAATTTGTGGTGGTCTCAGGCGGCAAGGTCGGCGATAGATAAGGATAGTAATTCCAACTTGGTGCAACATATCGTTCATTCCAACGGTAGAATGGATACGCTTTCAGCTCTGCCCAATAATCGCCCGACAGGTGGTTGTCAGACTTGATTAAGCACTCAATGACAGTGGCAACAGACGGCGGAAATAACATCTCCCCCGCTTTCCACTTCGTGTCGAGCTCAGTACTCGAAAAGAAACGTACATCACGCAGTTCGTTACACGAGGGTTGCCCAAGCATATCATCGGTGACATCTTTGAGCACAAAATATTGGATCGCCAATCCACGGCCACTCCGGTCGTGTGATAACGTTGTCAAAAGAGGTTCAAGACGTGCGCCTTCAAATACGATATGATTCAGTGCTGTTGCGTGTCCCGAACATGCTTTATCGATGGCTGTTGAGAGTCCAGGATCTTGACTGATCCAAACACCAGCCTCTTCTCCAAGCTCTCTCAAAGCACCTTGTAGCACCCACTCGATACAATGTTCGCTTTTTCGCGGGGTGTCACTTTGTGAAACAGTTCCCCCAGGGAAAGTCCAATAACCACCAAATGAACGACGTTTTTCGTTGCGACAACCCAATAAGATCTGTCCGTCTTCACGGATACAAATCACACCGGTTGCAACTCGCCACGGGCATTTCGCCATTAAAACCTCTCCATATATACCTGGCTAAAACCGAGATTGCCCTCGAGCCACACGAAATCTTTGGATAGTTAATGCAACGAAAGAAAGCAATGCAGCGTAGGTAAGAATTCGGAGCAAGGCATTCAAATCATGTGTTTGTCCATACACACGTGCAATCACGATCTCTTGAGAAACGGCACCTAACGAGCCCAAGCCATTCACAAACCCTGCTATTTGTGCTGCTTTTTGAGTGCCACCCAGATCTAGTACGCCTGCCCCAGTCAGCAAGGCATCTGGCCCAAATAAACAAAAGCCGATCGCCGCAAAGATGATAGAGAAAACAAGTAAAGACGATGTCCCAAAGAAATAGAGGGCACATGTCCCACATAATAAACCGACAATCATCCAGAACGCGACGCCTGAACGTTGACTTGCAAAGAATTTATCAGAGATAAACCCTGCAGACATGACGCCAGCAAAACCAAATAAATCAAACAATGTCGATAAATAACCAGCGTCATCGCCGGCAAGACCGAAATTAGCCTGCAAGAAGTAAGGCGTCCAGCTCCACAGCGCGTATCGTACGAACTTTACCCCGAAGTAAAAGAGACCAACACAAGCAACGGTCATCCATAAACCATCTGTTGTTCTTTGAATTGCTTCTTCGGCATCAGCTTGAACGATATTCTCGGTATTCGCCATCGCGATATTCGGGGAAACGCGTGTGAATAATAAATTCAATATAAAAACAATAAATAAAACGCCACTCGACATCCAAAATGCCAAAGCATAGCCACCTTGACTCAACCAATATGCCGCCCAAGCCGATGCCATAACAGAACCGATTTGGTAGCATGTCGCCCACAATCCCATCAACCAGCCGCGTTCTCTTTGATCTGTCCAATTCACCAAAATTCCCATCAAAGAGGGCCAGCCCGTCGACTGAGCAAAGCCATTCGCAACAATCAAGCCGGTTAAAGCCATCTGAGATGATGCAAAAGAAAAACCAATATTGGCCATGATTGAAATGGCCATCCCACTGAGGAGCATTTTTTTAGGTGTTATATACCGCGAGAGATAGGACACGGTAAATTGTCCGATCGCATATGCGATCAAATATGCAGCACCAATTTCCCCAAGGACCTCTGGCGCAAAACCGAGGGCATCACCTAAATCTTTTTTGACGACATAAAATACTTTTCGACAAAAATAAAAACCGGCATAGGCCCACCATGTTGCGAATAAGATCGCACGACGATCTGCCTGTTGCCCACTTGAATGGCCATACACACTTAACTGCGTTAAAGTCGTTCTAAAGCTCAAAATCAATGCCTCGCAATAGCCATCGTTCTCGTTCGGAGGTATTCAATGATTCGACGTGCATTTGTGTTTTTGGCTGGCGCCTTAAATCACCGAGGAATACTTTAATCGTCGAAACACCATTTTCGTATAAAAACATATCGAAGTCAGTATCCGCATCTCCGAACACGACAACCGGTGTCGCATTGGGATAATACATCTTCGCAACTTCAACTTTTCCTGGCCCATAAGTCACAGGTGCATCAGACGCTAAGTGGTCTTTGAGCAAACCATCCTCACCGGTTTGATGAGAGAGCCCATGGCAGGGCCGTTCATATTTTCTGTCCGCCCGGTGATATCCCAGTCCCTGCATACAAAACTCAACCATATATCGAGGACTGGCGGAGATAATCACATTTGAAATACCTAAACCGGTCTCGAACCGATCCATCAGCTCTAAAATAGAGGGACGCTTTTTAGGCGCCATTTCAAGTTGCATAAATTCAGAATAAACCTGCTTAAGTCGACTTAATGAATGGCCTGAGAAAAGCAGAGAAAAAGCAGCATAAAGCTCTTTTCTCGGAACAGCCGGGTTTTCATGACATGCTTCATACGCTTTGAGCGGATTCATGTTTTGCCAATTAAGTGCTGGGTCGACCTTCGTGAATACTTCAGCCGCTGAGGTCTCCAGTAGACCATGATGAACGACATACTTTAAGAATGCCTCACTACAGTCGCCTTCAATACACGTATTATCCCAATCGAATAGTGCGATGGGGTATTCAAACTGTTCGAAAGAATTAGAAAACGCCTGCTCAAGTCGATCTAGAACGGCTCGAACAAGCGTTTTTGGCTGATTCATTTATTAGTCTCGTCGTCGACGAATCGCTAAACCAAAGAACCCGAGCAGGCCAAACATCGACATTGTTGATCCTGATGCATGTGCACATGTTCCCAATATAGATGAGCCGGCAACACCAAGTTCATCAAAATCTGTTGGATCAGATTCATTTGCATCGAGAACCCCATTGCTGTTCGCGTCTTCAGCACTATCAATAAATCCGTCGCCATCTGTATCTGGGTTTAATGGATTTGTTCTGGTATCAAATTCACCAGGCGCTTCGCCATTTGCGAATGTTCCACCAGCAGGATAACGACCATCAAGAACCTCGAAACCATCTGACAAGCTATCGTCATCGGTATCATTATCACGCGGGTTGGTTTCACCTTCTTCAAACAGGCTATTGGTATTCGTATCTTCACCAATATCATCGCCTTCGCATGAAGCTGTATCGGTATTAAACTCACCCAGACCATCGCAGAGGCCATCACCATCGGTATCAGGAGACGCTGGATTCGTTTCTTGTCTCACACCTTCTTCAGGTAGTCGATCGTATGGCACCTCAGTAGCGTCATCAACTCGATTGTTTCGATTCGAATCTTCGCCACCGCCACAATCAAGTCCCGTATAATCTTGACCTTCAGGCACAGAATCGCACAGGCCATCGCCATCGGTATCTTCATCAAGCGGATCGGTTTGTGTACCACGCTGAACACCAGATCGGATATCATCATACGTGCCGCCGAGTACCTCTTGCCCATCAGTCAGACTGTCGCCATCGGAATCATTGTTATTCGGATCGGTTTCACCAAAATCAAGCACGCCATTTGCATTACGATCTTCGCCAACGAGTTCTCCTGTCACGGGGTCACGCCCATAACATTCACCTGGCACATCATTTGGCCCATCACAGAGTCCATCATCATCTGTGTCTGGGTCGGTTGAACTTGAGTTTTCACCCGGATCAAGGATACCGTTTCCATTCGGATCTTCTAAACTATCACGAATACCGTCTCCATCAGAGTCTGGGTCTGTAGGCGTGCCACCTTCAGGAATGGTCGGATCGGTTTCACCGGTATTCACCGTGCCATTGCCATTTTGATCTTCACCTGGACATACAACTTCTCCATTGACCACAATATCCGGGCCATCACATAAGCCGTCTCCGTCACTGTCTCTCAAAAGCGGATCCGTCTGAGAACCAATATCACCCGGTGCAGTATTTTCAGGACTATAGTTTCCACTCAGCACTTCTTGCCCATCACTCAGACCATCGCCATCGGTGTCTGGGTTGTTTGGATCGGTTTCACCCGGATCAATCACACCGTTCCCGTTGATATCTTCACCACCAACACAAGTTCCAACAACAGTCAATGGTCCATCACAGAGTCCATCACCATCACTGTCTGGGTTAAGTGGGTTCGTGACGCTACTATTTGGGTCACCAGGTAAACCACCATTGACTTCGGTTCCGTCAAGCAGACCATCACCATCGGTATCAGGTCGCGTCGGATCGGTTTCACCTGGATCGACGACATCATTATTATTCGGATCTTCTGTTAAATCAGACAAACCATCTTCATCGGTATCAGCATCAGATACTTCGATGATCATCAATGTATGCGCGACAAGGTCAGCACCGGTTTGCACACCGACATGAACATTCGCGCGAATTTGACCATTATCTGTGACTTCAGAATGCGCGATAAAATCGAATGTATCTAAATCAAAACTATTTGTCCCAGTCGGGTTCACCGCAGAGTCACTGGACACGGTTTCATTAAATGTATTGCCGAGAGGGTTCGCGCCACCGTCTGCGAATGTGGCAATCACCGGCGAACCACCTTCATTACACCGGCCGTTACATAAAACAAGAAAGTCACATGCATTGTTGCTACTCGATGTCACGCCAGCTGATGCATTCGGACAACCACCAGATGGATATTCTCTGTCACCTTCGAGAGCAACAAATGTCAGCTTGCCACTTTCACCTGTAATACGAAATGATTGCAGTGGATTTGAAACGTTCCGGAAACTTCTCTGTGTAAAACGCATCCCCTTATACATTTGGATTTGACGAGGCGTGGTGACAGTGGTGTGTGTGTACACGATCGCAAGCGTCCATGCACCGGCATATTCATCATTTGGGCCAGGAACATTTTCACCACCATTCAACTCATGGTAGGTGTCGCCCGTATCAACACGAAAGTTTCGCATAGTATATTGACCATTGATATTACTTCGATCGACGAGCAGATCGACGATTTGATTTTTGACATTTGCATCACAGATGAAGTATTGGAAGTCTGATGAAAGTTCAGCGACTTCTTCACTACCACGCTGAACGATACAATCAGCATTTGACACTTCAATCGAACGTCTTTGACCGTTCGGCATTTCAAGTTCAACGGATGTGTCTGGTACACCAGAGCCCATCCACAATAAACGGGCCATAAAAATACCAAGGCGGTCCCCATTATTATCATGTAAAGGCACGCCTGTTAGGTTGGCACTCGTGACCCCTTCAAAACTTCGGGACTCGTTCACAATCGAACTACCTGTCACAACATGTCGGTACGGACCAACCAAGACGGTCGGATCACTTCCTTCAGGATTTAGGTAATCGACTGCAGCCAAATCGATGGCGCCAAGTGGGAATGCAGCCAACACTGCGAGCAAAGGACATAGCCATTGTTGCTTTCTTAATAAACGTTTCATGATAAACCTCTCTATTGGCTTACTGTATCAGTCACAGTCGGTGCATCGCCAATTATTCTGAACTCAACACGACGATTCTTCGCTTTACCCACCTTGGTGGCGTTGCTTGCGATCGGTTTTGACTCACCATAACCATGCGATTCCAGTCGGTTTTCTGGCACACCTGCTTCAACAAGGTACATCATCACACTTTTCGAACGGCGATCTGAAAGATCGAGGTTATATTTATCTGATCCGTCTGAATCAGTATGCCCCTCAACAGCTATTCGATCGATTTCACTATGCTCTTTAATGACGCGAGCAACATTATCAAGAAGCGGATAACTCTTTGGCAAGATTCTATCTGAGTCGTAAGCAAAGTACACTTTCTCTAAGATTTCGATTTGACCACGTTTCACACGAACTTTAACATTGTCCCCATCAGGGCAACCATCTTCATCTTCGATTTGGTTGTATGTTTCAGGATCATTTGGACATTCATCGACATCATCTAAAATCTCATCTTTGTCATTATCTGGGTCCGGACAACCATCCGCATCTTCCCATCGGTCAAGATCTTCAGGGTCATTCGGACATTCATCTTGTCTATCAATAATACCATCTTTGTCGTTGTCGACATCTGGGCAACCATCTTCATCTTCAAATGAGTCTTTGTCTTCAGGTGCATCTGGACACTCATCATCAGGATCAAGGATACCGTCACCGTCGCGATCGCCCGG
>JAHDGS010000016.1:0-20539 GCA_020627505.1 Myxococcota bacterium | reverse complement strand
CACGTTCGATAAACACAGGCTCAACAACTTCTTCTGCTGGATGTTTATAATAACCAAGCCCTGCAAAAGCACGGTAGTCCGGTGAACCATAGTCACTACTTGGTAGGCCTGCGCCGAGACCGAAGAAGAACGCGAGTGGGCCAGAATAAAATTTCATACCTGCGTCAAGCTCGAGCGGGATCTGCGTGGCATTTGAAAAGATAGTATCTACGTTGGTTGATTGTGGTGTCCACTTACCATGTCCATCAAGTGTGAGGTAAGATGCCCGTTCTTTGAGTGCAAACTCTGTGCCGAGACTATAAAGGAGTTCACTGCCGATCGATAGATTACCGAGTTGTGATGGATCTCGATAAATGAAACCAACATCACCTGCGATACGGAATGATGGTGATGCATAACCAAGGTTGATGGCAGGAATCAGATCCACGCCAGGCCCACCGTTAAAGACCGCAGCATCTCCACCGAGTGATTGTGCCACAGGAAAATCGGCGGCAATACGAATATGACCGACAAAACCTTCATCTAAGTTTGGCGAGATGCGGAATTTTGCCTGAACCCGTGGGTCGATCATTGAAAAAGTATTGACACCTTGATTGTTATTAAAACCACCACAAGATAAGGCGCCCTGTGAGCTGAAATCAGGTCCGTTAATATAGGTTGCAGGAATAATCGCGCCCAGCTCAACCCAATCAAATAAACCCAAACTCAGTGCGAGTTGCCCCGTGACTTGATGCTCAACAATCTTGTGCAGCTCGCGCCCTGCTCCACCGTCAGAACGACAGGTAAGCGGATCGTGCGCATATGAGCCAACAAGCCAACCCGACAATTTCAAGTGCGGGAGTACGCGAGAGTCATTGGTCACCCAGAAGCCATTTGGGCCCGGCGCGACTTTAAAATGCTCTATGTTCGTCGCAGATAGAGATGTCCCAAGTAATCCGATGATGGTCACCAGCAGAAGGTTTTTGAATGCCCTTTCAAGTATATAACTGTTCATAAAAGATCCCTTTAAAAATATATAAAACAAAATAAAACACACCTTATCTTACTTTTCAATACCCGTCTCTGAAGAATAAATCTGTGAAATGCTGGTTGTTTTAAGTTTAATTCAGTTAAACTGTCGTATGGGTATGGAGCTCAAAATATCCCAGAAAATGGGACAACAGATGGTCATGACGCCGCAACTGCGTCAAGCGGTGAAGCTATTGACCTTAAATCATCTTGAACTCCAGGCCGCAATTCAAGAGGAATTGGTCGAAAATCCTGTGCTTGAGGAGATCGAACATGTGATCTCTTCAGATAACGAAAAAGAGACAACGATCGATCAAATTTCTAAAGAAATTGAGCTTGTACAAAATAAAACCGAGCAATCAGATGAAATCGATTGGCAAGCGTATGCGGATAGCTTCTCTTACTTACCGCCCAATTCTCAATCTGCTGGCCATGTTGACGATATGCCTGGTTATGATCAAACACTCACGCGAAACCAGACATTAGATGAGCATTTGATTTGGCAAATTCAAATGGCTAATTTTAACGCTATCGAGCGAGAAATTGCGATTCGAATATTAGGTGAAATCGACGACGATGGCTATCTTTCGCAACGCGATGATATTCCGGCTAAATCTCAACTGAATTTGATTCAACTCATCGCAGATGAAACGGAGATGCCCATCGAGTGGATTGAGAGTGTGAGACAAAAAATCATGCGTCTCGATCCGGTTGGATGTGGTTCGAAATCACTGCAAGAACTTCTACTCACACAGCTTGATGTGTGGGGTTACGACGATGAATGTGTTGAATTTCTCATTATACGTGATCACTTCTCGGCTTACCAACAAAAGAAATACAAAGAGATCGCGAAGAGTATGTCGCTCACTTTGGATGATATGCGCGAAGCCAAGGCCCTTATTTCTCGACTTGAGCCCCGTCCTGCTCGTAATTTTCTAAAGCAAGGAGATGTCGAAGGACAAGAACATATCTCACCAGATATATTTGTTAAGAAAGTCGGCGATGATGTCGTCATTTCGATGAATGAAGATGGTGTACCACGACTCAAGATATCACCGACATATATTCAAAAACTAGCAGAGGCGCAGCGAGGAGACCCTTCGAATGCTTTTCTTAAAGATCGTATGCGCGCGGCAACATGGTTGATTCGGAGTATTCACCAACGACAGCGCACGATTTATAAAGTGGTTGAAAGCCTACTCAAATTTCAAGCTGAATGGTTTAAAGAAGGTACCGCTCTCAAGCCACTGACCTTAAAGACAGTTGCCGATGATATTGAAATGCACGAGAGTACGGTGAGTCGTGTCACAACACGCAAATATTTACACTGCCCTCGTGGTCTTTTTGAGCTGAAGTATTTTTTCAACTCATCTATTTCGACTGGCGATGGTGCTGAAATCGCAAGTGAAAGTGTCAAAGATCAAATTAAAGAATTGATCGCCAGCGAAGATCCGAAAAAGCCCTTATCTGATGCCAAACTCGTCGCACTTCTTAAGGCAAAGAATATCGATATTGCACGTCGAACGGTCGCGAAGTATCGAGAAGCACTTGGAATCGAATCATCTTCGAAACGAAAAAAGATACTCTGAAAATCGAATTCAGTCAGAGCACGCTCTATTTTAAGTATGGGTTTAAACGGGCAGCGAATCGCTGTGTCGGTACTTCGACGATCTTGAATAACATCAAAGCAGACAACACACTGACAAATATCGCGCACAGCAAGACAATAAGACACTGTAGGCTATCACTGGGATCGATCAACTTTGAGACCGAAAAACGAATCAATCGATTGCCTATCAACGCGTGCGTTAAATAGAGCGAATATGATATTCGGCCAAACCAAGTCAAGATCCGTCCGCCCAATACTTTTTGATAGGTGGGTTTCTCAATCACAAAAATCAATACGAGGAGCGTTAGTCCACCAGCTACAGATTCTGGTGTCATATTTAGAAATTGAGCAAAAGAAAGTGTCATCACAAGTGAAAGTGGCACCGTTTTTTTCTGACGGAGTCGACAACCGATCAAAGCACCGCATGCAAAAAACCGCCATGCGCCGAGTGCATATGGATTCAACGCAGCCGGATAATCAAAAGAAAGTCCGAGTGACAAAAAGCCGGTGATGGTGAGCACAATAACCAAGGTTTTTATAAGAGAATCGGTTGAGCGATTCATTATCGCAATTAAGAAGATCAAAACGGCAAAAAAAACATAGAACTGGAGTTCGTATGCGAGCGTCCAACCCACAGCAACAATCGACTCAACATCGAGCATCCGCTCAAAAATATTATCGAGATAAAACATATTCAGCACAATATGACCGACAGGTGGAAATGTGTATGCTTCACCGACACCCAATCGATCGATCAATAGTCGAATCACAATGGTCGCAGCGATCACTGTCCAATATGTCGGATCAAGTCGAATCATTCTTTTCGAAATGTATGCGCCCAGCTGTTGCGCGCGCTGAAACATCGGAATCGTGAGCGCGATCACCAGACCGCTTAATACAAAAAATACGATCACCCCAAGATCGCCTACATGTAGAAATCCCAGTCCACGTGTTAACATCGAAGGCGCTTCAACATCGTTTAATGCATTTCGAAAATGATACCCCAGAACAAGTAGACACGCGATGGCTCTCACGCCATCAAGGTAAGCCAAACGTTGCTTCGATGGTCGCGTGACAGGCTTGGCGTCGCTTTCCATATCATTTTGGGTGTCGTTCAAGTCAACCCCGCATTATAAAGTGGAGAATAAAAACGCCCCACTTCTTGTTCAATACACTCAGCTGCTTGCAATGTCAGTGCGTCATTTAATTTCGCGCCCGCGATTTGAACACCAATGGGAAGACCATCTTCATTTTGTCGAACAGGAACGACTGTCGCCGGCATCTCCAAAATATTATAAAGTGCGCAATAAGTGAATCCAAAAAATTGCTTGTACACATCTGTGCCAATCCGTGGGGCGACATGCGGCCAACTTGGTGATATCAAAAGCCCATTTTTCCCCAGTTTTCTGTCATAGATATACTGTAGACCTTTGAGTTTATCGATGTCAGAACGACGATCTTTCGGAAACCGCTCTAAAATTGCTTCGTAAGTCGCCAAAGCGACACCCGGCAAAATATGTTGAGATTGATTCAATAGTGTTTGCTTCCATGCATTGAGTAAAGAGACTGGCCGCCCATCACCAAGTCGTTCGACATATGAGAAACTTCCCGCGTCTTTCAAGGCAGCAACATATAGATCAAATGTTCTTTCAATATCAACGGGCTGCCAACGTTCAACACGACAGCCCCGGCGCGCCAATATTTCGAGACTATCGAAGATCGCATCACAGACTGTACCATCAGGATCGATAATCTTATTCGTCTCATACCAATATACAGTTATCTCGTTCCACGGAATATTTTCGGTCACCTTGAATTGTTGTTGTGTATTTTGATCGATTCCATCTGGGCCAGATGTAATCTCCATCAACGCGCGAACTTCGGCGACCGAGCGTCCGAGTGGACCCGGAACCTTATAGTTTTTCAGTGTTGTGTACTCAGCTTTCGCCCCCCATGTTCCTGTCTCAGGAATCAAACCTGGGCTTGGCTTATGCCCAACAATGCCGCAAAAATTAGCGGGATTACGAATAGAGCCCCCGATATCACCTCCCATCCCGATCGGTGATCCGCCTGCAGCAATAACGGATGACTCGCCACCACTTGAGCCTCCAGGACTACGGTTTAGGTCCCATGGATTGTATGTCCGTCCATAAAGCTTATTATCCGTGTCATACCACAACAATGCTTCGGGAACATTTGTCAGTCCCAGTGGAATCATTCCTGCTTCTCGCATGCGCGTGACAACGGATGCATTTGTTTGGGCGATTGTATCTTTTCTGGATACAAGCCCCGCTGTGAATGGAAATCCTTCAACTTGAATATTATCCTTGATCGTACACGGCATACCGTACAAGGCAGAATGCCCTTTGGGTCCATTTTTTTCGAGGTTTTTGGTGTACTTGTCAGCGAGTTGACGTGCTTCATCAAAGTTTCGCTGAACCACAGCATTAATTCGGTCATGTGTCGCTTCAATTTGTTGAATACAACGCTCGACCTGCTCTGATGGCGTTCCTTCCGTTTCAAGTCGATGCGTCAGCAATTGTTCAGCGCTCATGAAATCACCTTTATCTGTCCATCTCGATTCAAAATTGCTGGAATCCAATTCGACCGCTTTCGTAATATTTGCTGAGGCCACTGGGACATAAGCATCGCTCTGCCCATGACGATTCCAAAACAAAGCCCAAACATCGGGTTATACAACACTTCTTCTGTAAACATACCTCGAACAAAGAATAGCAACGCCAACATCGGCCCAAGAGAAGTCAGCCCATCGCGTTTTGCCATCGAAGCACGGACAATGACATACAGCCAGAAAAAGAATAATAAGGTGATCAGAATACCTGAACCGGCGACAAGAAAAGCCAACAAGTTATGGGGACCATATAAATGCCCCTCAGTCCAAACAGGTAGGTATGGTGATATTGATTGACTTAGACGACCTGGTGAAACACCGAGGAGCGGGTTACGAAGACCAACGATCAAACAGGCACGCAGAATTTCGAATCGCAGGTCATCGGAACGGTAACCGCCTGTGGTTTGTTCAATACGATGCATGACAACCGCATCACGCGCACCAAGCTGACCTGTAAAATAGTAAACCGCCACTGCACCAAGTCCAACAACAATAATCTGAGATATCTTTGCCTTCGACCAAAACATATAAAGACCTGCGATCATGATGACGCCAAGCCATCCTGAGCGGTTACCACTTGAAAACGTCGTGACCGCCATCACCAAGATGGAACCTGCAACGAGGGCATTACGCCAAAAGGTCGAACGATAAAAGACAAGGTTATATGCGCCAAGAAGCATCGGCGGTAAAATGAAAACAGAGAAAGCATTTTTGTTGGAAATGCCTTCCAACGGATTCACCCCATGGTAGGTGTCTTCAAATCCAATCAAGCCACGCGCACAAATCGCAACACCAGCCAAAGACGTCGCCAATAGAATTTGTTGGTAATCTTTTTCTGTTTGCACGAAACCAATCGACACCATGATCGTTAAGAAGAATGCCCCGGTCTTGATCGCATTTGACACAATATGCACCTCGCCAGGTAACAGTGACAAAAAGAAAAGTAGGTAGAACATTAACGAAGTGACCACCAACGTTTGCAGCTGCTTATTCTGCATCGCCTTAAAAGCAAGTGGAAATGATAGTAGAACAAAAATGAGAACTAAATGGGCCTCAAAACCACCCACCGAAATACGCAATTCTGGATAAGCTGATGCACCAATCGATAAGGCAGTGATCGCACCTAATTTCCCGGGTGTTGTCCATTTTGAGGCAGTTCGCACAACCACGGATATCGTATTTTAACTGGATTGAAAGGGGTTTTCACTAAATTAAGCGACAGGCTTTATTTAAACTCCGTCCTGCTGTTACACTAGGACATATAGGAGGAATAATATGCAACTTTCTGTAACTTTTCGACAAATGGACCCATCAGAGGCACTCAAAGACTTTGCGGCAGACAAAGTCACTCGAATCGATAAATACATCCACACACCATCTGACGCACATGTCGTGCTCTCAACCGAAAAACATCTCCACAAGGCCGACATAACCTTGAAGGCACATGGTATGCGAATGCGCGGAGAAGGGACGTCTGAGGATATGTATGCGTCTATCGATCAAGCTGTTCGAAATATAGAAAAACAAGTGAAGAAATACCGTAAGAAATTGACTTCGCACAAAGCACGTGAGGGTAAAGACTTAAAAATTAAACTCAATATTCTTGCCGCGGAACAAAATATGGTGCCACCTGACCCAAATATGAGTTGGGAAGCTGAAGCACTTGCCCCGAAAGTCACATCGAGCAAAGAACTCGAGATCCAAACATTCTCGGTCGACGAAGCTGTTATGCAAATGGACCTACTCAACAACGCATTCTTTGTGTTCTTGAACGCGGACACCCATAAAATTAATATCTTATATCGACAAGATGACGCGCTAACATATGGCCTCATCGAAACAGTTTAACAGACCGTCTGTTTAATCAATGGCGAGGCTTTATCCTCGCCATTATTTTTTGTCATGTCATTTTCCAATCTCATCCAACATATCGGTGTTCATTTTCAGGCAAACGAGCGCCACGATCTACTTCGTACTGTTGTTGAGCGGCTATTTATTCAATCAGCTGATACGCCGTTTGAACAGGGTGATATTGAGCGGGTTTTGTTTGCCCTAGAAGAGCGTGAAAAATGTGGTGGGACAGGCTTCAAAAACCGACTCGCCATTCCACACGCCAAGATTCCCGGGCTTCAACATTCACAAATCGCCCTGGTTACCAATTCTGTTCCACTTGATTTTCAATCACTTGACAAAAAAGCATGTCAATTATTCATTATTATTCTGTCCCCTGATGGACATGATGTTCAACACCTACGCTTGCTTGCGCGTTTAGCGCGCTTTTTCTCTCAGTCTGAAGTGGTCAACACCCTACTTGATCTCAACCGAGTCGAAGATATAAGACAATTTCTACTTCAGCCCCCTTGAGAAACATGCAAAAAGATCAAAACACATCGATACTGTTCATCGCAGGACTTTCTGGCGCCGGAAAAAGCACGGTGAGCCGCATGCTTGAGGATTTGGGTTGGTTGACGTTGCATCATATTCCGGTCGCTTCAATGCCAGGTTTACTTTCGACACACCATGATATTGATCCGGCGATTCAGATTGCCTTCGTATTGAGCACACGACACCAAGCTTTTATCGATGATTTTCATACATATTGGTCCCAACTCCATACAGAAGGTTATGAACCGAAGCTTCTTTTTATCGATTGCGAATCAACGATTCTCGAACAACGCTATATCGAAACACAACGGCGACACCCTCAACATGCCGACCTCGAAACGGCACTTGAAAGAGAGCAAACGATATTGGCACCGATCAAGCGCCTTCATACACATTACATAGATACCAGCCGCCTCAAGCCACGTGAACTCCAGCGCTGGGTCGCCAAGAACTTTGAACAAAGCACTGATGTGTCCCAGGTTGTCGAACTCTTGAGTTTCGGTTTCAAGCACGGACTTCCACCTGAGGCAGATTTATGTATCGACGTCCGTTTTTTAAAGAATCCATATTACGACTTGGCACTTCGCCCCTATTCGGGACAAGATCGCGCTGTCCAAGAATATGTATCAGCAGACGAAGCATACGCACCATTTGTCGAAAACCTAAAAAATTGGCTGACATCAATTTTGCCTCAATTACTTAAAAAAAATAAGCCATATACAACGATCGCGATTGGATGTACCGGTGGTCAACACCGGTCGGTCACCTGTGTCGAAGCGTTAGCAGGTTGGTTGCCTGAGATGCTGGCGGAACAGCTCCCAAACACATCTATTCGTGTGACAACCAAACACCGAAACATGAAATCACGATAAAATGAACATCGAAATTTGCCCAAATAACCCTTGAGTTACTGCATAAAATAGCTATTTTGGCAGTGTGACACTTGATACACCCATATCAACGCCTTATCGCTTCGGCAATTATATCTTGTTGTCTGCTTTTGCACGTGGCGGCATGGGTGATTTATTTTTAGCAAAAAGTGAAACATCGGGTGGGCTCGATCGTTTATGCGTTGTGAAAAGACTGCGGCCTGATGTCACGAAACGCCAGGAATATGTCAATCGCTTCGTTGATGAAGCACGTGTTGTACTCCACCTCAATCATAGTCATATATGTAGTGTCTACGACTTCGGACAAGTCAAAGAAGAATACTACCTGGCCATGGAACACATCGCAGGTCTCAATCTTCAATTTATTTACAACGCCATGAAAGATGCTGGCCGACAGTTACCAACACCAATTGGCCTCTATATCGTTTGTGAAGTCTTAGATGCACTCGATTACGCCCATTCATTGCATCACCCAATCGATGGCCATCACTTGCACCTTGTTCACCGAGACGTATCTCCTCAGAATGTGATTGTCGGCTTCGAAGGTGAAACGAAACTCATCGATTTTGGACTCGCCCGAAGTGAGCTTAAAATCGAACAAACAGACAGTGCTGTTGTGATGGGAAAAGTAGCTTATATGTCACCCGAACAGGCACGGGGTGAAACCGTCAGCCCTGCGTCAGATCAATATGCGGCCGCTGTCGTTTTGTATGAATTGCTCACTGGTGAACGTTTCTTCGGCAATATGCCACACAATGAAATTTGGGCGACAGTTGGAAAGAAAAGCCATACGCCAGAACATTGGGATAAACTCGACCCTGCTGTACAATTGGTATTACAGCAAGCGCTTGCATTCGACCCTGAACAACGATTTGAATCAAGTGCCGCATTTCGTGACGCACTTGATACGATTCTAAAACGAAATTATCCGTCTATCTCTCGCAAACGACTGCGGTCTTTCATGCAGCAGCACTTCAGAGCAGAGCAGCAAAAAGAACAACAATATATTCAGGCTTTATCTAAACTGGCACGTAATCTAAGCACTGACGATCTGGGTGATGAAGTCACTGCAACGCAAATCGCTGCGCTCAATGAAGATGCCTCTAAGCCAGCAAATATGCAGGCTTCTGAGACGGTCACCAATATTAAGCAACCCGAAGTAACCATCGCCGAGTTTGATCAGCTCATCGATCAGCCTCTTGATATCGAAAACTTCGAACAAACCGACCGGGTTCCCCGACCCTCTCGCAGACATCCACTATTTATTCCATTGATTGCCGCAAGCTGTGCGGCACTGATAGGTTTAACGGTATACCGCTCAACCCAGTCGACACCACATAAAAAACATATCCCCATTCAAATCAAAACAACGAGTTTGAATGCCCAAGAACCACTTGCCCCAGAACAGGCAACACAACTCCCACAAGGTGATGCAGAAGAGAACTTAAAACGATCTCGAGCGACTTCCCGAAAAAGGGTTCGACGGCATCCACAAGTCAAAGAACAGCTTCTCACAACGACTTCGAATCAACCGACTGCACAAAAAAGAAAACCGACCCCCAGAACCGGTACAAATATAACAGAAGCGCTTCCAAATAAACGCCCGACGACACAACGTATAGCATCACGAAAGCCAAGTACACGTGCAGCACTTATACGACAGTTATCGCGGTGCCAAGCGCCCTGCGCTAAAATCCTGACAACCTCTCTGAGCAAGAATATTGAAGCATCGATACCAAAGTCGGCACACTATACGATCGCTCAGTGTCAAAAAACATGCAATCAATAAATATCGGTGTTCTTGACTCAGGCATCGGCGGCTTGACAGTTTTTCGTGCCCTACTTGCGGAAGCACCACATATTAACTTTCATTATATTGGTGACACCGCACGTGTTCCTTATGGTTCGAAAAGCCCCGAATCGATTCGAAGTTATATCACCGAACTCAAGTTAATGCTCGAAGCGCGCAGCCAACTCGATGCTTTAATCATCGCTTGTAACTCTGCAACAGCAGCTTTCGGCGACACACTCACACAACTCGCTCAATACCCGGTACTTGGCGTTATCAGACCTGGCGCGGAACGCGCACTTCAGGTCTCTCAAAGCAAAAACATTGCTTTGATCGGCACAACACAAACAATACGTTCGGGGGCCTATCGACGCGCACTCGAGCATCACGGGTACGAATTTAAGTTATGGGAAAAGGCATGCCCGCTATTTGTTCCATTAATTGAAGAAGGTCTTGAGTCACATTCACTGTCGACATCAGCGATTCGACATTATCTAGCGGAACTACCAGAATTAACGGATACAATGATTCTTGGTTGCACGCATTACCCGTTGCTTTTGTCGCAACTTCAACAGGCTTTTCCACAGATGACTTTTGTTGACAGCGCGTCAGCCATTGCGGCAGATGTCAAAACACGCTTTTCGAAATCTCCTCAAAAAACATATAAATCTGTTCGGCACTCTATTCATTTTACGGATAAAGCGGCATTTGAGCACCGTTTGGTTCAGAACATCATCTCGAATCACCCCCTCGATGTGATTGAATGAGATTTGGTCCACCACCACAACATATCCTATGTCAGACCGAACAAGCCGGCTGCGGTATCTGCTGTGGGGCTGAAAACTTTATTGACCGTGGCTCGCACGCACATGGAATGCGATTTAAAAAGCGAACCCAATTAGTTGAAGCAGCGGATTTTGATATTTCAAAACTAGAGTTGATTAAAGACCAGCTGCTGGAAGAAGAACACCCCTATATTCTCAGCTCCACAATTCCCACATGCCCATTTATGGGACACGTCGGGCCACACCAGCGGGGATGCCTAATTCATCCAAGTCGACATCCTGAAGGACTGGATATTCGAGATATCTCGGTACACGATCAAGAAACATGTGCCGGATTTTTTTGCACTGCCCATCATGTTCTAACAGAGACTGAGGTTGCCATCGCGCAACATGTTCCTGCCGATATGTATGGCGTTATGCTGACCAATATCGATCTCATGAAATCACTGCGACGGGTCATTGAAGGCCAGCGTGTACGCACGCTTCAACCATTCGATATTCGACAAATGCGATGGGTGGATTTTTGGCAACGCGTCGCCCTGTTTCCTTTTGTCGACCATTCACCTGAGCGCTATGGCTTGGTTCGCTTAAAAAAATCAGGTGAAACAAGCCGGGCGACGTTATCACGCCTTCCATTAGAGGAATCACGTCGTCGACAACCAATACACCGCCTTATTATCTCATTGTCATTGCAGCCTGAACATATTGAACAATATAATCAGCTTGTCGAGTTGGTTGAAGATGCTATTCGAGTTTTATGAAGCAATTAAAAGTCGGTCCGCTCAGCGTCACCCTCGTGGGACAAATGCAATCACCCAAACACATATTTGTATTGTGTCATGGGTATGGCGCACCAGGCGACGATCTTGTGGGTCTTGCTCACTACTTGATGCAGACGAAACCTGAGCTCGCGGAAGGGTTATTCGTCTTTCCGGAAGCCCCGCACACCATTCCAGGTATGCCTTTTGGTGGCCGCGCTTGGTGGCAGATAGATATGCTTGCGCGTGGGCAAATTCAATCGCTTGAAGAATTGAACGCACTCTTCGATCAACGGCCAGATGGGCTCGATTCGGCGAGAGACGCCTTGAGCGAAACAGTTGAGATCCTCCACCGTCAATTTGGCGTTGCGTATGCGCATATCTTTTTAGGCGGATTTTCCCAAGGCGCCATGCTTGCGACGGATACCTTTTTGAGCATAGATAAATCTTGCGCTGGCTTAATTGTCCTGTCGGGTACGCTCCTGGGTACAACATGGAAAAACCAACTCCAAGCGAAGTCGAATTCACGTGTTTTTCAAAGCCATGGCAAACACGATCCGATACTTTTATTCTCAAGAGCCCAACAACTACAAGTCCTTTTGGAAGAACATACCAACCTGAGCTGGGTCCCCTTTGTCGGTCAGCACGAGATACCACTTGATGTGTTAACGGCGCTTGCTGATTTTTTAGGCGCTAAAACTTAAAACCGAGCCCAAGACCAAAAGCATATGTCCCCTTTGACACGCCCTTTTCGGTCGTGTCAGCAGAGATATCTTCACCAGTTGGGTTCTCAACAAAAACCGTGCCTGCAAAATCATGTCGAAGATACGAAAACTCGGGCGCCAAGATAACGGGACCGAGAACAAGATGCAGACTAGCAACACCGCCGAGGTGATTCCAGCGCGCCTGACCATCTGCGACATCGAGCAAGAATGTAGACACTGCGACATTACCTGAGCCACCGATATACCGTACACCGAGCGTGAGCGTCGAATCACCAAACAGCTTGATATCAGCAAGTACATTGATCGGAAATGAAATCGTTCGAATAGAGGCTTCAGCCACATCACCTAGTGAAAATGGCGCGTACATGAGTTTAAAACCACCAGACACTGACAACGCAAATGCTGGGCGTTGAATCAAACCGACGCCAATATGAACTTCGGGTATCATCCAAGGATCAAGGACAAATTGAAGGTCAACACGATTCATCAAACCAGTTCTTAAAGATCCTGTCACCCAAGCACCTGGTATCGCCGGAATATCGTCATGCTCAATTGTCGTGACAACAGGGCCTGCCATAAGCAGTATCTCGACATCCCCTGGTTCAATAATTTGTGCGCGACGTGACACAAATGGGTTGGCACAACTTATCAACACACATAAGCTCAATAGCGAAACCCAGGTTTTGAACCACTTGCATTTCACCCGCGAACCTCAAGAATTACTTGATCACGCTCCGCATCATCCAAAACCTGTTCTCGATGTAGAATGTCCGCGACTTCAGCATAGTCCTCAATCAAATACAGACCATCGACTCTATCGGGTCGAACGGATCGGTTCACTTTATGGATAAATGCAGCGATCACACGGTCTCCATATTTCTCGATCAACGCCTGGTATACTTCGGGATCGCGATGACTCGAATCACCGAACAAAATGAAACGCCTGTCCGGATATGCATCAAAATAGATTGAAGCATCTTTAATTTTCTCAGGCTCTGCCACCCACGGTAATGTTCCAACACCATGTTCGATCGGCCCCTGTGGTACCCCATGTGTTTCAAAGTAGTCTGGAATTTCGACAATGCGTGCCGCATCGCGTGCCGTCACAAAAGCAATCGGCTCGTCGACATCAGCCGCATTTAGATTTTTCTGGGTCAGTATGTTGAGCAATGTGACAATGCCTGGATATGGGCCACCTGTTGGCGGTTTGATTGTTTTGTCGATATCCGAGATCACCCCCAACTCATATTGTGGGGCTGATGTATCGGTCACATTTTGTATTAACTTCACAAGGGATGACAGATCGGACTCTTCTTTAAGGCGTTCAACAAAATCATCTATGTTTTCTGCCCCTTCTTCGAAGTATCCAAGCTCGATATCTATTCGATCAACCAGATCCCGAACATAAACACGTGTGCCGGGACCACCATCGATCCGAATATCATTCGCAAGCGAGCGAACGAAATCAGTACTGAGCTCAGCTTGTTCATTTTTTGACAGCACGTGATTTTGAGCGACATCCTGGACCTCCTCTCTCAGTCGCGTGTATAGTGCATTCTTTAATTGGGCGATGTCCATATTCAACTCCTCGCGTGAAAACACGTATTATAGAGGTGGTCTCATCAACCCCGAATCCTAACTGTTAGGCTGGTGTCGTACTTATGAAAACATCTCTCCTCTTCTTATGCAGTTCCAAGGTACTTTGGCGTTAGAACGACATGATAATGCTGTGTATTCATTCATCCATCAAAAACTGGTGGCCGTGTCCACGATACGCCGATATGGCTGCCAATTATGTGCTTGCCGCAAAGAGTCATCACTCACGAGTAAGTCATATTTCAAAAAGCGCTTAATCATATGCGCATCACCAGCGTGTGTCACAATGTTGCGCATTCTCAGCGCACGCTCAAGCAATGGCTCTGGTATCCATAATGGACGACTCCCACGCGCTTCTAATAAACGTGTGAGCGGAATCACACCTGAACCGGCGACATTATAGATACCAGAGATTTTTGTCTCCAAAATTTGAGCGATCAGTGGATAAAAATCATCAGTATGAAGGAGTTGTAATAGTGGATCGAAGCCCATACAGCCCAAAACATGACGACGCCCAAGTAGGCGTCTTAGCCAATCATTTTGATAGGGTCCGACTAAAGAGACTGGACGCAAAATTGTTGTTTGTGTCTTCGGCGCTCGCCAAAACAATGTTTGCCAGATCAAATCTGCGTTGGCGGCAAGTCCAGTCGCAGACGTCAATGCCGAGGCTGTCAACGGATATGATTCGTCAATGTAGCCAACTGTTTCGACCGTCGCTCCATATAAAACTGCGCTCGAGACATAGATGACTTTCTTCGGTTTGACGTTTGTAATCCACTGAATAAGATGTGTGATCGATTTTCGATCGAGAAATTGTGCACGTCGACCATGGCTGAGTTCTTGAAAACCCGTATGGATCACAGCATAGGGCTTTCTTTTAAAGAGCTGTTCTCTGGATCGTTTACTCGTCATTTGAATAGAGATGTGTTCGATATCTCTTGGGCGATCATGAAAAGGCAATTGATCGACTGTCACCACATTAAAATATCGGTGCAGTCGCCCGGCAAGCAATCGTCCGAGTCCGGTCGCTCCACCAAGAATGATCACCTCTCGGCGACGCCGTTCGTTCATGAAAACCATCCTTGCCGAATCGAAAGCCCTTCAGCAATCATCGACTGGATGACTTTTCGAGATTGCTGTACCACTTCATCCGTCGCCTCTTTATCATCGAGGTATTTTAGTGGCGGTGGCGCAATCGGCTCGCCAAAAAAGATTCTGTATTTTACGGGTAATGGCAACGGTATCAACTGTGGTAAAATAATTGGTAAGGCTGGTAACCCGAGCTTTTTACCAAGTGTTTTCAACTTAAACATGGCTGGTGCCTGCTCCTCTGCCCCAACCACTGCGAACGGTATAATCGGTGACTGCGTTTTGATGGCGAGACGCACAAACCCTGTTCCAAACCGTTTTAATTGATAACGCTCCGAGAATAATTTCGACACACCTGGCATCCCCTCTGGAAAGACAAAAACCATTTCATCGCGATTTAGTAAACCTTCACATATTTTGGGATCACCTATGACCTGCCCCCAACGTCGGTACCGTGTCGAAATAAACGGGAGAGAAGCGACCCACCGATCCACCATACCACGTACAACACGGGGCTGCGGATGAAGTTTCAAAATTGCCGTGCCTGTCATCATACCATCAATCGGTATCTGGCCTGAATGATTGCCAGCTAATAAGGCCCGACCAGTTCCCGGAACATGTTCCAGCCCAAAGACTTCACATCTGAAATAGTGATTGAATAAGAAGAGCGCGATCGGCGCAACCTCGAGAAGGGATTTCGGGTCATACCCATACGGATCAACACCGACAGCATTTAGATTGTCTTTGGGCAACTTCTCCAAACGTTCCCGCATGCCTGGCTCGACGCGATCCAATAGTTCATGTAGAAAACGTTTTATGATCACGACATGACTCCAGCTGAAGACGCGTAACGTGTTGGGTCAGCTAAATTAGCGTCTTGAAATCCTTGTCGCCTGAGATGACACGCATCACATAGACCACATGCCAATCCATTCACAGGCGAATAACACGAATGCGTGTCAGCATATTGAACGCCCAATGCGTGTCCAGCACGAATGATATCTGATTTACGCATATTGATCAGTGGCGCATGAATTTGAATCCCCTCGCCAGCGACACCCTGACGGGTACCGAGACGTGCCATCGTTTGGTAGGCATCCACAAATTCAGGCCGACAATCTGGATACCCAGAATAGTCAAGCGCATTTACGCCGATATAAATGTCTCCGATATTGAGAACATCGGCAATCGCAAGTGCATAGGAGAGGAAGATAATATTCCGTGCAGGCACATATGTGTTCGGTATCTCGTCTTCAGCGACGAACACATCTGTTTGCGGAACAACGAATTCCGCTGAAGTGAGCGACGACCCACCGAACGCGGCGAGATCAATCTGAACAATACGATGTTCGAAAACATGGTAAGATGCGGCAATACGCTTGGCTTGTTCAAGTTCAGTGTCATGTCGCTGACCATATGAGAAGCTGAGTGCATGGACCTGATCACCCGCCGCTCGACGCATGGCAAGAATCGTTGTTGAATCTAACCCACCAGAAAATAAGACAATTGAAGGATTGGACTGCTTTTTGTGCTCCGTTGACATGTTTTATATATTATTTCTATAATAATCAGACCACAAGTGGGATCAGATGCGGAAGAAACATATTACGCACATCATGTTACTCGACTCGTACGGCGGCGTGCGACTCAATATGGGTGCGTCTCGTTTGTTGATTTTTGCGTTGTGTGCCTTTGTTTGTGGCGGATTGCTCCTCGCACTTTTAGGAATCCGGGCACTACCATCATGGATGTCGCAGGATCAGCGTGTCGCAATGCATCAAGAACAGGCCTATTATACAAATGGTTTAAAGGAACAACATCAATTGCTGGTACGCCATGTTGATGGTAAAGCAGATGATATTTTAAAGACGGCGGAAAATATTGCTGAGAATTCGGTGATTGGTGTACCTGACACGATGACCCCACTTGGTCCACTCGCCAGTCAGACAACCTATCACCCGCCAGCTTTTGCCCCTGCACACGCTCAAAATAGCGTCGATACAGATCACGACTTAGAACGTTCGATCGAACGGCTCTCTCGCTTCAAAAAAATACTCGGCGATGTATCCATGCAACTTGAACAACTCGCAAGTTACATTCAAGAGCGAGAAGGACTCCTCACGAGTATTCCATCGATCCCACCAGCAAACGGATTACTCACCAGCAACTTTGGTCGTCGTAAAGACCCATTCACGGGTCGTTTTACGAGTCATGAGGGCATCGATATTGCAGGACAAATTGGCGACCCTGTTTACGCTTCGGCGGATGGTATTGTCAGTTTCTCCGGCCAGCGTGGTGGTTACGGTAATTTCATTGCGATTAAGCATAATGATAATATGACGACACATTATGCGCATCTTCACAGTCGCCTCGTTAATGCTGGCGAGAAGGTCAAACGCGGAGATTTGATCGGGAGACTTGGTAACTCTGGTCGAAGTACAGGCCCACATCTGCACTACGAAATCCTGAGTAAAGATGTCGCCATTAATCCGATGCCCTATATCATTCGTTAATGTTGAAACCGATATTTAATGTTTTGTGCTGGACGATTCTGATCGCCATATCCGCACAACTGACGATCGTGATTCCAGGTATTGAGACACCGATGACGGGTCAAACTTTTTTGGTAAGCCTCGTCATTTATGGACTGCCCCTTCATCAGGCAAGCTTAACGATTCTATTATACCTCGGACTAGGCGTTTTGGGTTTTCCTGTCTTTGCCGATGGGGCTTCCGGGTTTCATCATTTGACAGGACCAACAGGCGGCTATCTATACGGCTTCTTGTTTGCATGTTTGATGATGCACGTCCTTCACCAAAAACGAAGGCGCACGCATCTAGAGCGCGGTTTTTACTTCATACTTGTGACATTTTATATTGTTCTGAGCGGCTATATACATCTGTCGATACATATCGGTATTCAGCTTGCTTGGCTCAAAGGTGTTCTTCCATTCCTTCCCGGTGCGCTCTTTAAAATCTTGATGGCGTGGGCCATCATCACCATCCACGAATACCGAACACTGCATCGGTCAAATAACCGATGATCAAATCAGCTTAGTTGTTACTTTTAATACATGGGAAGAACAATTAAGATCAAAACATATTCGCGCGATAGAAAACACTCTATGGAACTCAAGCGAGAACAATTCGATCGAGAACCAGATGTTTTTTCAGGACAGGTTGCTAAAGTCAGCCCGTATATCACGACTGCGTCACTCACAGATGTTGCCCTAGAAGGTTCAGATATCAAACGGTATATTGAACTGAGACAAAACCAGCCCTATATCGAGTTTAGAAACTTTCATAAAGACATGATCGCGGCAGAGCTTGATGGTTTTATAAAAGCAAATAGCGCCGATGAAGCAGTTATAGATAAAGCGATCAAACTCAAAGATGAAGTTATTTCTTTTCAACTTTATGACTTTGAAGTTGAGGCGACATACGAAGTGATGAGCGAACATGCTCTTCTTGTAGAAGACGAACAATACAAGGAAAACGAAGTCACCCATCAGCTTCATCAACATATATTTGGTCAGCTCATTCAGGCTGAGCATTTTCAAGCGAGTCTTGATCGGTTGACCAATTTCTTTGGGATCGCTCAAAAAGATATTCAGCGACTTCCCGAGGTCTACCATGAAGGCTTTCAAGCGTCTCTAACACATATTGAAACAATGTTGAGTCAAAATAAGGACTCATTTGCCAAAGCGCATGCAGCGACGCTCCAAGCAATGGAGCACATCAATGATGAAGATGTTTCACTCAAAGATCTTAAAGAAAAAGGAAGCGTCGCGCTCAAACAACATTACGAAATCCTTAAAGAGACTGTCACTGAGATAAACAGTGTATTCAAAAATATTACGGCTCACCGCTCAACCTTACGAAAGAGAAATATGCCTGATCTGATGTCGAATTCGTTCATGCTGAATAGTCTTGATAGTTTAAAGAAGCTTGTCGAAGCAGATGAGAACGCAACAGAAAAAAAACAACTTCTCGAAGCCCTCTCAGGCTTACGAAAAAATGTTCAAAAAGGACTTCGAAAAGCAAAGAAATTTCAGAAAGACGCGCTGAATGATAATGGGTTTATGGACAAATATCTTGATTCGCTTAATCAGGCCCAAAAAGGACTTATCAGTCAAGTATTGCAGTTGACAGAACAGATTAATTTCAACCTATCTGATGAACATCGTGACATATTAAGTGACTTATTCCGTGAAATACCAGCACTTCATTTTGTCGAGGCGCTTTTACAAACAAAAGGGGCTCGTGATCAGCTTCCACTCGCCGAAGATGTCGTACTCGAAGGTACTGTTCATATTGAACCTGTCAAAGTGCATAATAGTCTCGTTGGCTGGTCGGTCACATTTCAGAATACTGGTGAACAAGGCTTCACAGGTACAGTCATCTTCAAAGACGTGGATAAAAATTCAGGTATCGGCTTTGAATCGATGGCGATGCTACCACATACCAAAGCTCACCAAATGATTTTGAAAAATCAAAACTATGGTACCATAGCAGACGAAGGGGAAACAATACAACTTGCTGTTCGTGGGTCTCCATTCGTTTTTGATCTACAGCTCGATGGGACACAAGAACAAAAAATACCACTTGGTCTTTTCAAGAAAGAACATGAGCGGGAACAATTTTCGAAAACGTCTTCGTATTTTCAAAAAGATTACCTTGTGAAAAAGCGAAAAGAAAAAGCAAACCAAGGCAAGGTCATTTTTGCCAACGCACTTGATGAGTAGAGTGATCAATGCAGCCAATAATCGCCTGTGACAACACTCACTTCAGCTGGAACGGACTTCACAAAACGTTGATGAGCAAAAGACATTTGTTCTCTGCAGGTTAATATTGCCCATTCAACTTTATCGATTGAGCATTCGATAAGCACTTCATCGTGAATCGTATTCACGACCTGAACGTCGCGATGATCACTAAACACCTCATACAACAATCTGAGGGCAACTTTCATGATATCTGCCGCAATTCCTTGTATCGGCATATTGCGGGCAAGTCTTTTCAAATGATGCGACTCAACACCATCATCAAATATAAAACGACGTCCTGAGGGTAATACAAGCTGTCGTTCTTTTTTCGCTTGTTCTTCAATATTTTTCAAATAACGATCGACATTCGAAAAGCGCTTAAAATATCGTGACAATAAGTCACGCGCCTGTTTCTCAGCAACTGATAGTTGTGCAGCAAGAGCACGTGCCCCCATCCCATACATTAATCCAAAATTGATCGCTTTTGCTTTATGCCTAAGGTCTGGAT
>JAHDGS010000015.1 GCA_020627505.1 Myxococcota bacterium | reverse complement strand
CGATCTTCGAACATATGATACGACAGCTTGAGCAGCGTCAAGAGGAGATACTTGAAGCAAATCTGCGTGATGTTGACGCCTTTGTTCATGATGATGAAGCCCTCAAAGATAGGCTCTATATCAATGCGTCGAAGATCGACGAGATGATTCGTTCTCTTCAACAAGTCAACGCGTGCCCGACACCAGTTGGCCGTGTTCTTTATTCACATGTGCATGAGAATGGGTTGCGCATTGAGAATCGAACCGCACCGTTTGGCACGATTTTAATTATCTATGAATCTCGACCAGATGTGACTGTCGAAGCTGTTTCGACGGCACTCAAATCAGGCAATCGAATTATGTTGAAAGGCGGTAAAGAAGCGCGACTTACGAATCTTGTCCTCGTGTCTTGTTGGCATAAAGCACTCGAAGCGAGTGGATATCAGACTGATATGATTGAGTTCTTAGACATGTCACGTTCTGATTTTCAAGAAGTTCTCAACACCCCCGAAACAGATATTGATCTGATCATTCCGCGAGGTGGTGAACGTTTGATTGCGTATGTTAAATCTGTTGCTCGATGTCCTGTTCTTGTCAGTGGGCGTGGGAATAACTTTCTCTATGTTGCAGCATCGGCCGATCTTAAAAAAGCCAAGGAAGTGATATTAAATGCGAAGCTCGCCAAAATATCAGCCTGCAATGCGCTCGATAAGGTACTGATCGATAAAGATGTACCGCCTCATTTTAAAGAAGAGCTGACCCATATGCTTGAAAGTAAAGACATAGCTGTCTTGAAAGAGCCAACAGCGGCCATCTGGAAAGCGGAATTTCTAGCACGAAAAATTGTGATCGACGACATGGATGATATTGATACTGCCATCAAGTGCATCAATCGATACTCGGGAGGGCACTCGGCAACGATTATGACAGAAGATCCGAACGAAGCATCATATTTTATGACATATGTTGATGCGGCGGCTGTTTATCATAATGCGTCAACGCGATTTACAGATGGTGGGCAATTTGGGCTTGGCGCAGAGATTGCGATTAGTACCGATAAGCTTCATCATCGAGGTCCTTTAGGGCTTCAACATCTTGTGACAAATAAATGGTATATATATGGCGACGGGCAGACACGATAGAAAAATAGTGGTGCTGAAAATCGGGACGGCGACACTGACGGGTGGTGGTCACCGCATACGAAAAGGCAAAGTTGAAGATATTGCAGCCCAGATCGCGAATCTCCAAGATCGCTATCAAATCGTGATTGTTTGTTCTGGTGCGATTGCGGCTGCACATCAAGTGATTCAACTGGAACATATGGATGATGCTTTAGAGCAAAAGCAAGCTTTGGCAGCAATTGGTCAACCATATCTCATGCGTGTGTTCGAAGACATTTTTAGAGAGCATCGACTTCACACAGGCCAGTGTTTGCTATCGTATCAAGATTTTGCGCACGCTGAAACGCGCTTGAATATGCGAAATACACTTGAGACGCTTTTGAAACATGGTGTTGTACCGGTCATTAATGAAAACGATACGGTATCAACCGATGAGATTCAGTTTGGTGATAACGATCGATTATCGAGTCTGGTTGCTGAGTTGATGGGGGCCCATATACTTATTCTTGCGACGAATACAGATGGGCTTCTTGATGAACAAAAATCGACCATTGAAGAGATTCAAGATCTTTCTTTAGTGAAACGATTTGTGGGTAGCGCCCGTTCAAAACAAGGCACCGGCGGCATGTTGTCGAAGTTAGAAGCAGCAGGCTATGCGCAACAGGCAGGTATCGAGTGTTGGATCGTCAATGGCCAGACAGATGATTTTTTGCTCAATGCTTTATCTGGCACAAGTTTGTTTAGCCGAATTATTCCGTAGAAATGGCTAGAGTAACTTGACTAACTTGTGATTTTTGTCTGCTCGGTAAAATCTCCCCAATCTTTGTCGCGTCCTCGCACCATATCCAGATATGCTGCTGCGTGGCTTCGTGATTGAGAAGATTTTCTCGTCGCATTCATTAAACCAGAAGTTAGTCAAGTTACTCTATCGTTCGATGCGTTGGATTTCGACTTCGAGTTCACCTGCAGGTCGATGAATGGTGATGACATCACCAATGGATTTGCCAAGTAGGGCTTTGGCAAAAGGCGCATCGACAGAAATTCCTTCTTTGATCACATCAGATTCGCCTTGGCCGACGATGCGATAGATTCGTTCACAGCCTTCTTCATCGATCAATGTGACACGGGCACCAAAAGAGACACGTGCCGTGCCAACATCTTGTTGGTGTACGACCTGAACATTTTTCATTAATGCGCCAAGATATTTGAGTCTTTTATCAACTTCTCGAAGCCTTTTTTTTCCATAAATATATTCCGCATTTTCAGAACGATCGCCTTCGGCAGCGGCTGCGGCAATACGCGCAACGACAATCGGTCGCTCTTTTTTGAAGAGGGTTTCATATTCTTCGGTCAGCAATGCGTGGCCGGCTGCGGTCATTTGTTTCAAACGTTACTTCTATTTCAGGTGCATCATCATTGCAGAAAGTGCGATACCGAGCGTGACACCGCCAACAAGAAAACCAGCGGCAATGAGCAACTTTCGAATCCACGCATTTTGTTGACGCGCTAAGGAACGACTATTCATGTTTTCTTGAGTCACTGCATTCGTTTGAACAGTGCCATCTGTTTGTATATATGTGGCATTTATCCCAGCCTTTTGGGCTGCACGTTCTGCAAGACTTTGTTCGTAAATCTTTCTTTGAATGACTGTCTGACGGAATGGTTCCAGCATCCCGTGCTCTTTCTGTCCTGTCCGGATTGGGAGCCATTCTGAAAAGCCAGGTCGCCACATATAAGTACTGCCGCGAACACGGCCCATTTCTGCAAGAAGTAAAACCTCATCTTCGGTAAATGGACCCTTCGCTTCGTTCTCGATACTCGCGTACCAGACGCGTTCTGAACGATCGTTATGAAGTGCGAATTTGACATCGGTTATCTCTGGCAGAACGCCTGGTCGAGGACGAAATGTGCCCGTCTCCGACAACATCACCGGAGATTCGCTTGGGGCAACCGCATCATGAACATTTGTAATCCCGGGTTCGAATCCACTCGCAGCTGGTGCCGCAAGCATGAGTCCTACTTCTGTTGATGATGCAGTCGACGGAAGTGATTTAAGACTGGCTCGCATCAATCGCTGGCAGTTGACACAACGCATTTTGACGCCGGCCGAGCCCGCTCTTCGAATGCGTGTGGTCGGAATATCGTATTTTTGATGACAGCCAGGACAAGTGATCTTCATATATAACCCCACCCTTGGTTACCACTGTCCATTTTTGGGTTTCAACTTTTTGGCCAGTTCATGCACAAGTATTTGAAATTGAGACAGTCGGCGGGCTCGCGTTCTACACTAAGAAGAAATATCGAATGGATGCTGAACTTCAATAGGACGTTCACGACCATTTACATCAACAAGACTGACCGAAAGCTTGTATGTATTATCGAGTCGAATACATAGGTTGATATCTTTCTTTCTTAGACCAAATCCAGATTGCGGTATCTCCAGCAGTCCGATTGGCGTTAGTTGTGATTCATCGCCGTCTCCGTCGTACTCTCCAATAAACACATGTCCACTGTGCCGTTTGGCGGACAATCGAATGGTCGTGGAGAAGGGCACTCGAGTTTGGTTCGGAATAATCTTTTGATTCAATCCCTCATTGGTATACAGATGGACGTCCTTTGTGACCATGTCGTAACTAATATTCAATCCATCTGTATTGAGATGGCGTCCGACGAGTGCTGCACCACAGGCGACTGCAATACGTGGATCAATGTCGGTTGTACTCGCGCCGCCAGTCCAAGAAATCACTTGTCGTCTTAGAAGAGGCGAACGTGTCGCTGCACCAACAAAAACCACATGGTCAACACTTTTGATATCGATACCTGTGTGTGTGAATAGGTTATGTAAAGTATGTTCGATCTGGCGCATAAAGGGTGCAGATATGGTCTCCAAGTGCATCCGGCTAAATATTGTGGATAGATCGATAATTTGGCGTTGATGAATGCCAATAGAAGGAACATAAATTGTGGCTTCTGAATGCTTGTCTAATAGATGCATGGCGCGTCGCGTCGATTCATTCAGGCGTTCAAATGCAACTTTACTTTCAAAGATATTGAAGCCTGTTTTCCGCTCAAACTCAGAGGCCACCCATTTCGTGACGCGATTCTCGAGGTCGCGACCACCCAAAAACTCGTCACCATCTGTCGCAAGAATGTTCACTGAACCGCCCCGACGTTCGAGAATGGTTAAATCAAGTGTGCCGCCGCCGAGGTCAAAGACAAGAACACGACCTGATATATCTTGTGTCGCCAAGAAGGAGAAAGCCGCCGCCGTGGGCTCATTTAAGAGCGCTTTCACCTGCCAAGGGCATGATCGCGCTGCCTGACGAATCGCTTTTCGTTGGAGTAAACCAAAATTGGTCGGAACAGTCAGGACAGCCGAATCGAAACGCATATGGCTCTGTGCTTGAGCTAACTGCCTAATATGATGATATATTTCACTTGTAATTTGCTCGACTCTTTGGACACGGATTCCAGCATCGAGGGCGATATAACCATCAACATCAGCGACCGTCCGTACTGCCCGGTTTGCTGTATATTTCTTCATATTTGGCGCATGAAAAAAACGGCCAAGAAGTCTTTTGAAATCTGTCGCAGTGTTTTTAGGATCGTCTTCAAGCATTCGTTGAGCACCCCATCCGACCCGCTTTTGATCTTCTGGGCCATACCAGACAATTGATGGGACAAATGGGAGCAGATCGCGGCCTTCGAGTTGCCGTAGTCGCTCATTTGAGTCGATCCATGCGGCCGTCGACGAAGACGTCCCAAAATCAATACCAATTGGATAAGGGGCTAGGGCTTTTGACATGATCTTGGATATACCCGTACGACGATTTGGACATCAACACAATGGGCAAGACCAAATGTCCCTCAATGCGGGCAATAATTCCGCCCCTTTGACTTTTGGTCTGTTCTAGAGCAAACTTTCGGCTCGAGCGATCTCGTTGGGAGATCGAGCGAAGATGAACTTTATTCCCGGACATTGTTCTGGTTTGTGGTGGAAGACCACGTTAAAAATTTTAGGTAAATTTACATGAGTGAAACACAAATTAATCCAAAAGAGGACAATATCTCTTTTGCCGAACTCCTCGAAAAATCATTTACAAATCACGAGGTAAAAGAAGGCGAAATCGTCAATGGTACGGTTGTTGCTATTTATAATGACTATGCACTAATTGATGTTGGTTACAAATCAGAAGGCATGGTTCCTGTCAGTGAATTTTCGCGACGCAGCGACAAGCCAGCAGTTCAAGTTGGTGATAGCGTTGACGTGTTTGTTGAAGCACGTGAAAGCGAATCTGGCGTTATTGTTTTATCAAAAGAAAAAGCAGACCGCGCACGTGTCTGGGACGAAATCACAGGTATTCACGAACGTGATGAGACTGTGAAAGGAACAATCGTTTCACGTGTCAAAGGTGGCCTCGCAGTTGATATCGGTATTAAAGCATTCTTGCCTGGTTCTCAGGTCGACTTGCGTCCGATTCGTAACCTTGACAAGATGATTGGCGAAACATTCGAATTCAAAGTCATCAAGTTTAACAAAAAGCGTGGCAACATCGTGTTGAGTCGTCGTGTTCTACTTGAGTCTGTTCGCGATGCGAAGAAGAAAGAGACATTGGAAACACTTGAAGAAGGCGCATTTGTTAAGGGCATTGTGAAGAACGTGACAGAATACGGTGCGTTCGTCGACTTAGGTGGTATCGACGGTCTTCTACATATCACAGATATGAGTTGGGGTCGGGTCAACCATCCAAATGAGCTCTTCCAAGTCGGCGACGAAATAGATGTCAAAGTCTTGAAGTTTGATAAAGAAGAAGAGCGCGTCAGCCTCGGTCTGAAACAAACAAAAGAAGATCCATGGACATTGGTTGCTGAACGTTATCCTGTTGGTGCCCACGTTGGTGGCCGCGTCGTCTCATTGACTGACTATGGTGCGTTTATTGAACTTGAACCAGGTGTTGAAGGTTTGATCCACGTATCAGAAATGTCATGGACCAAACGTGTGAAACATCCTTCGAAAGTTGTTGATATTGGTGATGAAGTTAAAGCAATGGTCCTTGATATTGACTTTACTGAAAAACGAATCAGTCTTGGTATGAAGCAAGTTGCACCAAACCCATGGATTGCCATCGGCGAGAAGTACCCAATCGGTACAGTTATCCGTGGTGAAGTTCGAAATATCACAGACTTCGGTGTTTTCGTTGGTATTGAAGATGGCATCGACGGTTTGATTCACATCTCTGACTTGTCATGGACTTCTCGCGTGAGACATCCATCTGAAGTGATCGAGAAAGGTGATGAAGTCGAAGCTGTCGTGTTGAACATCGATACAGAGAACGAGCGTTTCTCTCTCGGTCTGAAACAACTTCATGAAGATCCGTGGTCACGTATTCCAAATGAATACCCACGTGGTGCACGTGTGAAAGGTAAGGTGACCAAGGTCACTGATTTTGGCGCGTTCGTTGAAGTCGAGCCAGGCATTGAAGGTCTTGTTCATATCTCAGAGTTGTCTGACGATCATGTCACTGACCCACGTACGATCGTGAAACTTGATCAAGAAATCGAAGTCATGATTATTGACGTTGACCAAGTTGAGCGTAAGATCGGTTTGTCTGTGAAAGCTGTTGAGAAAGCGGAGCAAGGCATCGATTACCGTGCATACTTGGCACAAGGTGTGACGGCATCAACCAGTACATCAACTGGTGGTGGTATGGGTACCCTGGGTGACCAACTTGGTGGCCTTAGCCTAGACAATAACGAGTAAATCTCAGTCACACTAAAAGTGAAAAACACCCGGCAATGCTGGGTGTTTTTTATTTGTAATGGATTTTACTCCCAGAGACTTCCTCGAGCGCCAATTTCGAACTGCGCTTCAAACGAGACATTCAAGTCTGAATCAACGAAACCATCTTTCCATTTCAGATAGATATTAGTGTTATCGGTTACTGCATATTCGGCTTCAACTGTATATCGAAGCATCAGGCCTTTATCCTGCTCTGTTTTATCTGTGAGATGTGAAAGGAGTACTTTGGCTTGAATATTCAGTCCATCAATACCCAATTCTTTTCCTGTCAAAAATGATAATAATTCAAGTTGAGGGCCTGAGATATCTCCATTCATGACATAAGCGCCTCCAATGTATGGTAGGCCGCGTCCTTCTCCAATACCAAAACCTAAACTGTGGAAACCGTTAGAGAATTCATAGCCGGCACCCACTTTGTCACCGAAGCGAAGCTCTGCTGAATGTAGGTGACCGTTCTGATGTTCACTATCTGGATGATGCCCATTGAGTGGAATGCCGAGACTAGCATGTCCTTTAACAAAACCAGCTGTTCCAGCATGACTCATCGAAACAGAAAAGAGGAAATCATCATCAAGCCCATCCGCATAAGATTGCCCTAGGCTGAAACCGAATCCGCCAACGAGTTGCTTGTCCTGTTGTAGCAGATCTTGTACTTCGTTGACGGGCATGGTGTCTGATGCAATTGAATCGGTTGTCATGACATGCTCTGTCGTCAAATTGTGCCCAAGGCTATCCGGCGTGATTGTCGCAGATGCCTCTTTGGTCGAAGCGATGGTTGCAAGTCCTGTCAGAAGTCCGACTGTCGCATTTTTGATGGTCATATATCCCTCCCAATATGTGTCGGTAATCTATAGACAACACATTCAATTTTGGCGCAATATGATAATTTTATGACAATATCTATATAATCTGCTTCAGAAAAAGAGCAGGGCTTGTCTGAGTATATTTTTTCGGCAAGAATCGATATATGAAATATTTATTAACCCTATGGATCATCGCAGGTTTATCTTGTTGTCAGCCTGCCCAACGCCCTGAAGATATCCCGGGTCCGGCTGGATGTGGACTGAAAGATCCAAGGCAGAGTGCGCCGAGTGCGTTATCATATGCTCAAAAAAAGACGTATAAAGATATGCGTTCGCCTTTTCGTATTGAGAAAAATGTTCATGGCGGACTTGATTGGTTTTATCAAACGCAGCGTGGCTCTGTTTTTGGAGAGAAGCTCTCTGTTTTGGTTTACTCATTCAATCAAAATGGGCAGCTCGTTGATCAGAAAGAAGATGTGATCAAACAACTTGGCAAAGCGGAGTAGTTAATCGATGCCAAGTTTCGCTGCGCGGTAGCGGAACGAACGAAAGCTCAAACCAAGTCGTTCCGCGGCTTTCATCTTTTTGCCATGTGCCCGGTCGAGTGCTTGGCGAATCATACGCCTTTCAAAGTTTTCAAGTATTTGTTCAAGGTCTATTCCATCTTCGGGTAGATTGTGAGGCAGCTCGGTTTGGATAACTGATGCATGTGACATGTTTGTGCTTTGTTCGAGTAGCTTTTTCGGAAGTGCGTCAATATCAACATGGGACCCATTTGATAGAACGCATGCTCGCTCAAGTACATTCCGGAGCTCTCGTATATTGCCAGGCCATCGCCAAGACTGAAGCGCTGTCATCACAGCTTCGTTGAGTTCTGGAGGGGGACGATCCATTTCTGATGAGATTTGCCTGACGAAATAAGAGGTCAGGAGTGGGATATCTGCTCGACGTTCACGCAGTGGCGGGACTTCAATTTGGATGATATTGAGTCGAAAAAGCAGATCTTCTCTGAAAGCCTTTTGCTGAACAGCTTCTTCAAGATCGACATTGGTTGCAGCGAGTACACGACAATTGATAGACCGCTCTTGAGACTCGCCGACACGACGAATTGCTTTTTCTTCAAGAACACGCAGTAAGTGAACTTGCATGTTGATGGGCAGCTCTCCAATTTCATCCAGAAAAATCGTGCCGCCTTCTGCTTCTTCAAAAAAACCAGCTCGATCTGTGTTTGCTCCAGTGAAAGCGCCTTTCTTATATCCAAAGAGTTCGGCTTCGATCAGGCTCTCTGATATGGCACCACAGTTAACTGCAATGAAGGGCCCATTCGCAACCTGGCTTTGGCGATGAATGGCACGTGCAACCTGTTCTTTGCCTGTTCCACTTTCTCCTGTGATGAGAATGGTCGACCGAGTCGGTGCCACTTGTTTAACAAGTGCTCGAATATCTTGAATAGCTTGAGAGATACCTGTGAGCTGCTCTCGCTTTGTATGAACAAGCGCTTTGAGCTCAGCATTTTCTGTCTTTAACTGTCGATGCTCAAGTGCCCGACCGACGAGCAGACCAATTTCATCTAATTGAAACGGTTTGGTCACATAGTCATATGCGCCATTTTTCATAGCCTCAATGGCTGTCTCTGCCGATGCATGTGCTGTCATCATAATGAAGGGGGTGTCTCGTTCTTGATGACGAATATGCTCTAATATTTGTAAGCCAAGTCCATCTGGTAATCTGAGATCGCTCACTACAATATCATAATTTTCTTTGTCGAGATGCTTGATTGCCGTTTCGACTGTTGATGCAGCGGTGAGAGAGAAATTCTGTGTTTCGAAAAAAATTGTCAGCATTTCTCGAAGTGAGGGTTCATCATCGACGATCAGTATATGACTCATGATAATAGCTCTCCTGCTTGATTGACTGAGTGAACAATTTCTGATGACTCGGTAAATAATTGGTTATGATTATCGAAAGAAAGAGACACGCAAGCCCCTGGCAGACGCTGACTATTGTTGAAAGAGACAGCGCCGCCTAACCGTCTGATAAGCGTATCGACAATCGCAAGACCAAGACCATTGCCAGAAACTTTAGTAGTGTAGAATGGTTCTTGTATTTTATGTAGAATATTCTCATCAAATCCCGGACCATTATCGTGAATCTCAATGTTGATTGAGTCACTTTGATCCTGAACCACAATATCAATCTGTGCATTGCTGTGATGTTCTAGCGCCGCATCTTTGGCATTGTTGATCAGATTCCACATAATTTGTTCTAAAAAATCACGATCCGTATAGATTTTAACATTGGGCGGACAGATAAAATTTAAGCGAATTGATGATGACAATGATGTCGAATGTGTTGCCATCAAATCAGAGAGGAGTTCATTGACTTGATGATATTTTAATTGTGGAGGGCGAACTTGTGCATATTTTAAAAAGTCTGTCACGAGCCGATTGATCCGAGCCGACTCACGAGAAATAATCTTAAGTAGCCGTTGTTCTTTCGTCGATTCAGGGGCCGAAAACGATGATGAGAGGAGCTCAATAGAGCCCATAAGGCCCGCGAGCGGGTTGCGAATCTCGTGTGCCATATTGGCCGCAATTCGGCCCATGCGTTCAACGTGCTCTTCGATTTGGACACGACGTCGAAGCTCACGTGCTTGAGTGACGTCCTGGAAGATGATGATCGTGCCAGCCGCGTTTGAAATCATTCGATGACGTCCGGCGAACCAGCGTTCTCCTGATTGACTGTGAAGGGCGACTTCAAATAAGTAATTTTCTTTGTCTTGTTGTATGGGTAAAAAAACGGGTCCCAACGTCATTCGAATCGCATCGATATGCAAGCCAAGCCAATTATCTGGCTCGAAGTCTTGTAGCAAATCGAGTGCCGCCGGGTTCAACATTGTCAAGTGCTGTGTATGGTCGAAGCCCATCACACCGCTGGGAAGTGCGTTAAGAATGGCGTCGTGGTTGAGTTCAACCCGTTCCAGGTGCGCTGTGACTTCTTTCGATTCTTGACGCGTTGTTTGAATTCGTCGCACGAGATGGGCACCCAAATAGCCGACCAAAATCAATGTGAACATTTGAATCAATGCAACAGGGAGGCGCTGCCAAAGAATTGGCCAAACGATTTGATGATGCGATGAATTGATTAAAAAGAAGACAAGAATAAATGCAATACTGCTCAATACAAACATGCGTTTAAGTTGGATCCATGTCAGTAAGAGTGACGAAAGCAAAATGTGCACATGAAAAAGAACGACCAATGACGGAAACCGACGATAGGTGAGTAAAACGACATTGATGACGACAAAGAGATCGAAGACGAGTAAGATGAAATGCAATTGAGGAATTTTGAGGTCAAGCCGTCGAAAGAAAAATGGCTCGATGGCATAGCTCAATCCCAACATCGTTAGAAGAGAAATGAGTAGGATATTTGGCGCAGAAATCAACTGATAGGTAAATAGACTTTCTGTGCACAGCGCCAAGACAATAAAGCTGAGTGGGACACGGTAGTAAAATAGGGCTTTCTGCTCATCTGTCGTATCCCCATTTTGTTGTTTTGTTGCATGCGCGTGTGTGTTCACGTGATGCTACCTGCAATACTGAAGATAGGTAGGTACATGGCAATCAAGAAGGAGCCGACGACGCCCGCGAGAAAAACCATAATTAGTGGTTCGAGTAATGCGGTCAGGCCTGCAACTGCCGCATCAACTTCTTCTTCATAGAAGTCGGCGATTTTTCCGAGCATCGCATCCATGGCGCCTGTGCTTTCCCCAATCGAAACCATTTGCGTCACCATATTCGGAAAGATGCCAGTGTCTTCAAGCGGCTCGGCCATGGGGCGACCTTCACCTACCTTCTTGCGTACATATAAAATCGCTTCAGAGATCACAGCATTACTGTTGGCTTTGGAGACGATTTCAAGTGCATCCATAATGGGAACACCGGATGATATCATTGTACTCATGGTTCGCGTAAATTGAGCGACGGTTGCTTTCTGAATGAGCGGACCAAAGATTGGCATTTTTAGAAAGATCTTATCTGTTTGATATTTGCCTTTCTTTGAGGCACGTATTCTCTTCCATGTAATCATCAGTGTCACAGGAATGACGATAAACAAATACCATTTATCGATTGCAGCGTGGGATAGATCGATCACAGCCTGCGTAAAAGCTGGTAGTTCTGCACCAAAGCCTGCAAACATTTCTTCAAAGACTGGAATCACAAAAATCAAGAGAATGGCGACACAGGCGATAGCAACAACTAAGACAGAAATGGGGTAAACTAGAGCGCCTTTAAGCTGTTTCATTAATTTCACGGACTTCTCAATTTGTCCTGCAAGTCGTTGAAGGATTGTATCGAGAATACCGCCTGCTTCACCCGCCGCGCATAAATTCACGAATAGAGAATCAAAAACTTTCGGATGCTTGGTCAATGCTTCCGCAAACGTTTTACCAGTTTGAACATCATCTCGAATAGCAGAGACAATGTCTCTGAATATGAGGTTTTCTTGCTGAGGCGCAAGAATATCTAGCGCTTGAACAAGTGGAAGTCCTGCATCGATCATTGTCGAGAATTGTCGCACAAAAATCATCAACTCACGTGGTTTAACGCCGCTTGAGCCTGGCATTGTCAAGTTGATGTCTTTGGGCTTTTTCTTGACCTTTTTGGGTTGAATACCTTGTGTCCGTAGCTTTTTTTCCACAGCTTCCGGACTGGGTGCATCCATCTCACCCTTGCGCTTTTGTCCAAGCCGGTTAATCCCTTTCCACTGATAGATCGTCATTGCGTCCTCATCTATAGTTTATGATTGAATCGGATCGAAGGGCAAGAAGTGCATGAATTGAGACAAATTGATGTATAAATTTAGGACGATACGGTGATAAAGTGGTCGTGGAGCAACTGTGCTGTCAAAGGCCGCCTTCTTATGATTAATTGAGGCGATAATAAGCAGAGACTTATCCGACCGTATGTTGTATCCGCTGAATCGTAATCCCATTGTTTTCGCACAGTCTATGGAATTCATCGAGATCTGTACAACGGATTTCGGCATCTTTTAAGTTGATTTTGCCACCACGAATGAGATTAATGAGTGCTTGGTTTAATGTGGTCATTCCTGTTGTCGCTTGACCTGTCTGCATCGCGGATTGAACTTGATGAATCTTGTCCTCACGGATGAGGTTACGAATTGCGGCATTGGGAACCATAACTTCGAGTGCGAGTGCGCGACCACCACCAATTTTCGGGACCAATTGTTGTGATAACACACCTTCGAGGACCAAACTAAAGGTGGTCCGGATTTGTGCTTGTTGACCCATCGGGAATGAATCGATGACCCGGTTAATCGTTTGAACTGCACCGTTGGTATGAAGGGTCGCAAAACACAAATGACCTGTCTCCGCCAAGGTCATCGCGGCCTCCATTGTTTCAAGGTCGCGAAGCTCTCCGATGAGAACAACATCAGGGTCTTGTCTCAGAACAGCACGAAGGGAGTCATGAAACGAAAATGAGTCGGCGCCAATCTCACGTTGGTTGACGACACATCTTTTGTGTTCGTGAATATATTCGATGGGATCTTCAATCGTGATGATATGTTCCCGACGTTCACGATTAATCTTATCGATGATTGCGGCGAGCGTTGTTGTTTTACCTGAACCTGTTGGCCCGGTCACAAGAACCAACCCGCGTGGACGCTCTGCTATTTGTGCTACGACGGGTGGCAAACCGAGCTGTTCAAATTGTTTAATATCATATGGAATGGTTCTGAAAACGGCTGCGACAGCACCTTTTTGAACAAACATATTACCACGGAACCGACATAAACCTTTAAGTCCAAAACTGAAGTCGAGTTCATTGGTGCTTTCAAATTTCTTACGCTGTTTCTCATTGATCATGGAATAACACATGCGTCGCGTTTCATCAGGAGTCAGTGCCGGAACCCGAAGTGGGGTTAGTTTTCCATCGATACGGATTTGAGGGGGTGATAGTGCAGTGACATGTAAGTCAGAGCCACCTTGTTCGTGCATCGTTCTTAGCAACAGTTGTAAAGAAACAGCCATGTCGCCTCTCTAATCATAATCAGATACTGTGCGGCCAAGGACTTCATCGACGGTTGTCACACCATTGATCAGGTGACTAATCGCACTCATCCGCAGGGTTTTAAAACCAAGTTTGATCGCCTCTGCTTTCAGCTCGAGTGTTGAAACACCATTGAGAACGAGCTCCTTTAAGGCATCTTTCATTTCGAGGACTTCATAAAAAGCGACGCGGCCTTTGTAACCTGTATTATTGCATGTGGGGCAACCACGACCTTGCATAGGTTGGAATGTCCCGATTAAATTCTCAGGAACTTCTGCTTTTAATAGAACAGATTTATCAACATCGGCAGGGATTTTACAGTCTTTACAGATGCGTTTACCGAGACGCTGAGCAACAACAACGTTTACTGCTGCGGTCACGAGGAATGGTTCGATACCCATATTCAAAAGTCGGGTGACTGTTGCAGGGGCGTCATTTGTATGGAGTGTTGAAAGCACCATATGACCTGTAAGAGCTGCTTTAATCGCAATTTCACCGGTTTCGAAGTCACGAATCTCCCCGACCATGATGATGTCAGGATCTTGACGCAAGAAGCTGCGCAAGGCCGAGGCAAAGTTCAAGCCAATATCTTCATGCATTTGAACTTGATTAATACCTGCAAAGTTAAATTCGACTGGATCTTCTGCCGTTGAAATATTGACATCTTCATTATTGAGAGACGCCAACGCAGAGTATAATGTCGTTGTTTTTCCTGAACCTGTTGGGCCCGTGACAAGGCACATGCCATACGGTTTGACGATGTTACGCATCCAAATATCGATCTGATCTTCGTCAAAACCGAGCTTGGTCATATCAAGTTGGAGGTTTGAACTATCAAGCAAGCGTAGCACTGTTTTTTCGCCGAAAAGGGTCGGACATATAGACACACGAAAGTCCATTTCACCGCCACCAGCAAGTTTAATCTTAATACGACCATCTTGTGGCAGTCGGCGTTCAGCGATGTCTAGGTTTGCTAAAATTTTAATACGTGATGTGAGGGCATTCGCATATTTAATCGGTGGCTGCATGACTTCTTGTAGACTTCCATCAATTCGGTAGCGAATGCGGAATTCTTTTTCATATGGCTCGATGTGAATATCACTTGTGCCTTTGCGCATCGCATCAACAAGGATAGCATTGACAAATCGAATGACAGGGGATTGAGATGCAGCATCTTCAAGATCGATGAGTTCTGCTTCTTCCTCCTCTTCAGGAGAAATCAGCTCATCATCCGCGCCTTCGAGATCTTCAAGTAGCTCTTCGAGGTTGATCACATATTTTGAACGTGCTTTGGCCGCTTCATCATAATAGTATGTGATGGCCTTTAAGATGGATGCTTCAGCAGCCACGACAGGCTCAACGTTGTAACCTGTTTTAAACTTAATATCATCGATTGCGAAAATATTCGATGGGTCGCTCATAGCAACAATCAATGCTGCACCTGCCCGGTTAACTGGGATCAAGCGGTGTTTATTCGCAAGTTCTTTTGGTATTAATTCAATGACATCTTCAGGAATCTGGAAGTCATCTAAATTAATAGCCGGAACACCATACTGACGAGACAAGAACTTTGTTAGTTCTTGTTCTGACACAAATCCTAATTTGGTCAAATGAAAGCCAAGCTTGCCCCCCTCTGTTTGTTGAGCAGTCTGCGCTTTATGCAATTGTTGCAACGATATGATGTTCTCACGAATGAGCAATTCACCTAATCGAGCCGCCACTTGTCCTCCGAATGATCTTTCATTGGAATCTTAGCCTTGAATCACATCAAAAGTCACATCTTCTGGGTGAAAAGATGAACGTGTTCCAATTCAACCCATTAGCGTAAACTGAAGTCAAGTATGCCTCGAAATGATTGTATAGCTTTTGGAGATAGATAAATGTCATTCCACCATATGTAATTATATAAAGCTTGTCGAAAAAGCATATGCTCACCAGATAATGTCGTCGGAAATGGTGGTCGTTCTCCCCATGTCTTAGTGGCAACCCGCATATCCAGAACCAAATCACCCGGTTGATGGAGGATGTTGAACTGCGTTTTGAATGGTGAAATCGTTGGGCTTGCGATGAGAAACAGCCGCTGGTGGCAGGCCCGCTTTGGTCGCTTAAAGTGCAATGCTGTCATCCATTGCATAAACTGCCGCCGTCGTGTGTATCGCCTGTTCCATATCTCAGGTCGTGCAAATCCGAGTTGAGATAACGCGAAAGCGGCTGCGCGCGCGGCACCACCTGCGCCGATTAAAATGGGGTGAATATAAGATGCGCGACGCATGTGAGGACGAAGCATGTCTGCGATGGCCTTGGTATCTGTATTGTCGACAAGCCAACGCTGTTCTACGATCTTGAAGACATTCATGGCTTTGAGTCTTCTGACTGTCAGTGAAGCGCCTTGTTGGGCATTGAATAATGAATGACCTTTATAAGGGATGGTGATGTTTCCGCCCAAAGCGGTCGCACTGAGTCGATGGATATATATTCGCGATAATTGTATCGGATCGATCGGCACGAGTTGATAATCGATGCGCTTCTCAAAAAAAGAATCGAGATATGCATAGATGTCTGGAGACCGACTGTTTTCAATATTTTGGCCGATGAGCACGTAATGCTTTTCTGGACTGATACGTTCACTCGCCATGTATGAAAAAATTGCGAACGTCGTCAACATCATTTCGAATTTGTTCGATGAGTTTTTCTTTACTTGGAAAGCGCCTTTCTGCACGCATATGTTTCATCAACTCGACCCGAACATGTTCACCATAGAAGTCGCCATCAAAGTCCATGATATGTGTTTCGATTTGAAAGGTTTGTGTCTGGAAAGTCGGTTGTAACCCAATATTGGTCACAGCTTGATAAGACGTGCCATTATCAAAATGAAGCTTTGTGGCATACACACCATAAGGTGGCAGCAAGGCATTCGGGGTCTGAATATTGGCTGTTGGAAAACCAAGCGCATGTCCGCGACCATGCCCATGAATAACGTCGCCATCAATTGTATATGGTCGACCAAGTAGTTGAGCGGCAAGTTGCAGATCGCCTTTCAGTAACAGGCGACGAATCGTCGATGAACTAATTGGGAGGTCGTCGAGTGTGACAGCTTCCGTGATATGGGCCGTCGCACCATGCTGCGCAGCAAGTGTTTTGAGCACTGTTGTTGTCCCTTGGCCCTTCGCGCCGAAACGAAAATTAAAGCCAACCACGATATGTTGTGGAGATGCAATGTGCTCAAAAATATATGCGACGAAATCATTGGGTGATAAGGCTGCAAAGTCGACATCAAAGTCGATAAAGTGGACATGGTCGGCGCCATATTGTTGAAGGCTTTGTGCTCGTTGCGCTTGGGTTTGCAGCAGTTGCGGGGCGAGGCGCGGCCGAACGACACAAGTCGGGTGAGGCCAGAATGTGAGGGCGAGGACATGACCATCCTGACACAATGTTTGTGCCCGTTTGAGTAGTGTTTGATGTCCTCGATGAACACCATCGAGATTGCCGATGACGATCGCATCAATATCCGAAAAGCGATGTTTCATGAAGCCTGTTTACTCTCAATCTTTTGATTGATAAAGCGCTAATTATGAATGCCAACAATTGGGACAATCTCACAAGTGCTTTTAGACGTGATGGTATTATTCACCTCAATCATGCAGGTGTATCGCCTCTACCTGTTGTTGCACAGGCTGGATTGAACACAGCGGTCGAGCAGATGACCATTGGTGGACTTCAAGCACTTGAATACACATTTGGCGAAGTAGAGGCTTGCCGAACGGCGATTGCCGAGCGTTGTTTATTTGATGTCGAAGGACTTTTCCTAACGCAAACATGTTCAAAGGCCATTTCACAAGTTGCTTTTGGGATGTCCTATCGGCCCAATCAAAATATTGTTGTGTGTGACCTCGAGTACCCATCGAATCAATATCCCTGGTTCGAGGCTGCCCGGCGAGCTGGCTGTGAATTAAGGTTAATTCCGTCGACGACACCTGGAGAATTTCCAACGGAACTCTTCTTGAGTGCGATCGAACAACACACCGCTGTGGCTGCGTTTTCTTGGGTGCAATATGAAGCAGGGGCCATCGCGCCAGTTGAACAAATTGTCAATAAAGCGAAATCGTATGGTGCGCGTGTTTGTATTGATGGTATTCAAGGCCTGGGCGTATTGCCTCAACACTTTGCAGAGATGGGGGTCGATGCTGTGCTGGGCGGATCACAGAAATGGATGACAGGTCCAATTGGGCTCGGTTTTGGGTGGCTCAGTCCTACCTTGCGGGAAGCGTTATCTCCATTGACTTTGGGCGCAATGTCTTACGGCACTCCAGATGACCATGCTGTGTATGACAAAAGCTTGCGATCATCACCTTATCGTTTTGAGCCAGGTGCCCCTCCGATGTTGGCAGCGATTGGACTTTATGGTGCCTTAAAGCTCTGGGCTGAATATCCGATCAAAGATGTGTCTAAACGCGCGCTTTCTTTTGCGCAGCAGCTGAAAGAAGCGTTTTTAGAAAATGGTTTTAAAGTTTTTGGGACAAATGAAATATGTGCGTCACCTATTGTGACGGGTGTGTCATTTAGCCTCGATAAAACAAAGCGACTTGAAGCTGCTTTAGCTGAGCTGAATGTTTTTTTTAATAAACGTGCTGGTGGATTTCGTCTAGCGCCGCATGCATCTTCGACACAAGAAGAAATCAAAGCAGTGTGTGAGGCGATTGGGAATATTTAGAATCGATTCTAGCACAACCTAAAGAATGAATTCTCGGCGTTCAGGTTGGGAAATATATCGTCAAAATCACATATTTTGTGCCAGCGCGTCGTGACGAAAGACGACGTGTGACGAAATATCTTATATGATGACATATTGCCATGTGAAGAAGCTCACCGTTTGAGAGGTGGCATTAAGAAGGGAAAAGATATGAACAAAACAAAACTCACAGTTGCTTCAATGGCGGTATTGACTGGTGTTGGGCTTGGAATCAAAAAAAACTTGAATCAACCGGCGCATCATAAGCTAGAGAAGTCGCATCAAAATATTCGCTCGACAGATATGCGAACGGCTGAGTATTTCTTTTGCCAAGGTGCTGATGTCGATACATATCCACAAGACGTGAACACGAAAGAAATTCAGCAATGGCTAAAGGAAAGGGCAGCAGGATTTCTTAATACTTTGGATAAAAATAAGGCCCTTACGTAGAAAAAATGATGTAGGTGTCAACAATATATCTGCCGCGATCCATTAGATGTATGAATAATAACAAAAACTGTAGAAGGGAAAAAGATGATTAAGACGAAGCTAACAATTGCCTCAATGGCTGTATTGACCGGTGTGGGACTTGGAATCAAAAAAAACTTGAATCAACCGGAACATCATAAGCTAGAGAAGTCGCATCAAAATATTCGCTCGACAGATATACGAACGGCTGAGGATACGATTCGCTTAAGTGACGCCCTCGCTATCGCCTCGGTGCCTATTGGTATCGGTATTCCGGCAATTGTAAATCTTATTGTTGAGTATTTCTTTTGTCAAGGTGCTGATGTCGATACATATCCACAAGACGTGAACACGAAAGAAATTCAGCAATGGCTGAAGGAAAGGGCAGCAGGATTTCTTAATACTTTGGATAAAAATGAGGTCGTTGACGAATTGGCCATATCTGATGTGCCAGAAGATTTGTTGAATTTTTATCGTGATGCTTTGGATGAGAGTACGCAAACGACATTAACGAAACAGAATTTTCTTAAGTTATATAATACTTTTGTTGATGAGATCGTAGAAGAAATCGATCGAAATGCCGATGGATTTGTTTCGGCAGAAGAGGAGAAGGCTACATATCACTATGGGATTGGTGAAATTTTTGAAAAAATAAAGGCATCACAAACTTTACAGGAAGAGATTAAATTTTCAAAACATGGTGTTGATGAAGTGGTCTATCCATTAAACACCGAGGGCAAGAAACTGCTTGAAGAAACGCTAGGTGTTAGTCCAACCTTACCGGGCGAGATAGGCATTAGAATTGACCCAAATGAATTCATTCACTCTCTTAAATTAGATAAAGTTGGAGCGGCAGAATTCTGGGCTGAGTTTCGTGATGTGCTTGACGCAAGAGACGCCCGATTAAATAATTCCAGGGACTTTGGTTTTGAGATTCCTGATATTTTTTCAGGATTCTCGCAAGACGAAGCTGCAGAATCTGTTCGGAATGATTTTCCGGCACTGCATCCCCTCACCTTAGCGACCAAGCTGGATAAAGAAGGTGCTCGGATCGATCCCAATATCATTCCACTCAGAAGCCAGGATGACTTTGTTCGAGGTCGGGTTCTACTCAGTCGTTTGATCGGTTGGGCTGTATCAGAGGTTTCCCCCACCGCTTTTGCGACAAAATGGGCTGTTGGTTACCCTCGCCCAGAAGAGATCGCCTGGAAAATTGCTCAAGGAGAAATTGTCGCTCCGGCAGATATTGAACAACGCGTTCAAAATATGGGCCTAAGTTCAGCTGAAGACTTTACTGCATATAGTGAGGGTTCGCCGGTTCATCCAAGTTGGCCAGCAATGCATTCTGCTGCATCTTCTGCTTCTTTATATCTTGCAGTGGTCATGGATCTAACGCCCGAGCAAATGCAGGATATTATTGAGACTGATTATGCTGTTGCCTTTTTTAGAACGGTTGCTGGTGTGCATTATCCAGCTGACAACTTGGCTGGTCTAACAATAGGGCAATCCGTTATTGAGCAAGAGCTTCCTGATTTCTTGGCGCGAGAATATGGTTCGAATCCTGAAAAAGTCAGAGAGAAAATCAACCAAGTTAAAGTGGACTGGTATGCGTACCATAAAAAGATAAGAGGGGAGAGTCTTTAATATTAGAGTGAGTTCCAACAGACCTGACCCGATCGTTTCCTATTTGCTCATTTGCATTATCTCTGCGTTGCGTGCTCGCCGGATATCCAGATATGCGGCTACACGGCGCCATGATATGAAAACAAATGTTTTAGACAATAATCAGGTCGGGGCTGTTGGAACTCACTCTAAGTGAACCAATTATTCTTGATCACTTTTAAGTCATCAGCGAATAGGCGCCGTTCAGCGATTAATTTTCTAGCCAGCTCAACGAGTTGGTGTGGTTCGAGCGAAAGAATCATTTCAGGTGTGAACTCGATTTGGAGCTCTTGCGTTCGTTCAAGTGCGACTTGTGTCGGCTGTGTGATGCTGTCATCAGCGTTTGGTTGAGGTGCTTCGGCCGTATAGATTCGGGAAGCGATATCGGGTGGGACGGTCAAAAGGGATGTGATGTCGGTTCGGTTCTGGTCGGCATGTACTGCCTGTGGAATTATGCTTTCTTGATGACGATAGTATGCGCCGATGGCGTCCCAGATGGCATCTTCTGAAGCGATTTTAAATATCGTTGGCAGCTGTGTCGTGTGCTCAATTTGCCCCGCGAGATTTTGGATTGTGGGGTCGGCTGTTGCCACAACGAGGTGTCGCTTCCCAGCACGTTCTTCAAACTGAATTGCAATACAGCGATGTGCTCTTGCAAATGAGTTTGGCAACATCGCGACAGCATCATTGTCGATGAGATAAGAATCAAGATCGATTGATTCTAAATTGAGCTGAATCGCTAAAGCCCAAATGAGCTGAGCTGGGGTAACATGACCTTGCTCGACCAAAATTTCACCGATACGACCGCCCCACCGCCATTGATGACGCAAACAGTCTTCGAGGACTTGTTCTGGAATCAGTCCCGCATGAACCAATAATTCACCTAAACGGGGACGGTTTTCGGATTCAGCGATCTCAATCGACATGTCATCTTTTACGGAAAATGGCCAATAAATGCGAATCGATAAAGCTCAAAAAGCACTGACAGGTGTATTTGGTGGCGGCGTTTGATGAAAAATCATCGGATTCAGCGATATTTCAGGTTGTTCAAGACCTTTATTCCGCATTGAAAATGAAATATCATACATCTCAGACATCACATGCCACTTGTTGGGTAATGTCTGCGTCAAGTCCTCATCCCATGACAATTCTACTTCCAGCCGAACGGTGTGCCCGGATATAAACCGCCACTTCTGAATACGGCCATTCGGCGCGAAAACCAACTCGTAGATGAGGTGGGGCGAATGTTCAGGACGATACTGCAATAATGCGCCTTCGGGGTGCGGCTTGAGCGTCTGTGCCTGCCAATCATTGGGGATATCGGCGAGTAAAATGGCTTTGAGTTCAACCAATGTCAACGGAATCGGGAGCAGATAGCTGAGTGTATTGTCGTTTAGGGTGCCCTCATAAAATCTTAAACCATCAACTAAATCAAGTAGTTGAACTTTTGTTTTTGCGATCGTGAGTACTTTGAGAGGCTGACTAAATGGTGATTGAACAGCAAAGTAGTAGTGGTCATCTTCACCAAGCACTGTATCGACATCAGCTTGCATGATCAGCCCGGCAACGCCGTCCTGCCTGATATGAATCTGGCCAGATAATGGTAAAATAACAGCTTTTCTGGCATCAAAATGGGCTTTTGCTTCTTCAGCCAAAGACATATCCATTTCAGCATTGACCGCAGGCTTATGACGGCAGCTGGATGCCAGACAAACTGTGATTAATAATAAGTATGAATGAAGAATATTCTGATATCGGCTCACTTGCATTGTGCTGTCCTTTGGTTAAGCTGGCCATCCTGCGAGGCGGCGATATGAGATCGACCGCGTTATCGAGGGAGGATAATATGTTTAAGATAGACGCACAAGTGAGAGAAAACACCGGTAAAGGTGCTGCTCGTAAAATTAGAAAACAAGGCCATATTCCTGGCGTGATTTATGGTATTGAAAAAAATCCAGTTGCTGTTCAACTCGATCCACGTCCATTGGTGAAAGCGATGTTATCACCAACACGACGGAATACATTGATCGAGCTCAATGTCGCCGGTGGTGAAAAGACCAATGTTCTTGTGAAAGATATTCAAATCGACCCTGTTCGACGTGAAGCACTTCATGTCGACTTTTGGGCGCCAAAGGCAGGCTCAGAAGTTGTCGTGAGTGTACCGCTTGTACGAACAGGCCGTTCTAAAGCTGTTCAACTCGGTGCAAAACTTGAAGTTGTCCGACGTGAAATCCCTGTTCGTGTCAAGGCAGATGCCATCCCTGTTGGGATTGAGGTTGATGTCACAGATATCGGTAAAGGTGCATTCCGTGCGAAACAGGTGACATTACCTCAAGGTTGTGAACTTGCCATGGAAGGCCACATCACTGTGTTGACTGTATCAACCCCACGTGGTCAGAAAGCTGAAACAACTGCGACAGAAGGTGAAGAAGCCGCAGCGACACCTGCAGCCTAGTTGCACGTCGTATAGATTGAAGAAGCCTCCGATGTCGGGGGCTTTTTTAATTCACCTTAACTTCATTTTTGTACTTGCCTCTTCGGTCCTTCGGCGAGCTCTGGGACCTTTAAAAAAATCCCATGCCGAGTCACGCTCTAAGCAGACGGCATATCAAGGTCCCTGAGCCTGGCTCCCCTGAGTCTGTCGAAGGGTCGAAGGACCTTAATTGAAATATGACCTTTTCGCCAAGCGCCTGTATACTTCAACTGCTCAGCGCGTTCTTCTCAACTCGCCGGATATTTAGAAATAGTAGTACGCATAAGGGCAGCCATGCAAAAGCAAGGAGGCTTCGCGCAGATATTGTCGATAATGAACTTGTCTCATAATGAAGTGTGATGCATGCAATCAAAGTTGGCATTGCCATCATTAGCGCAGTGGCGTGAAGGGTAGAACGATTTTGTAAGGATGGAAGGATTCGCTTTAGACACTGAGAAGCTGTGAAAATCAACACACCTGAACTCAGTAAGAGAAAACACCATAAATATCTAACGATGTTTTCGCTCGTTTGGATAAAAAATTCAGCACGCGCATTCTGGGCGAGTTCTTTGAAATGTTGCTCGAAAAATCCCAAAGAGTTAAAAAATCCTGGATAAGCAGGGGAGTGCTCACCAAAGAGATTTGTGAATACGTGTTTTTCGATAAGAGGCTCTACAATGTACAGACTTTGTTCCGCTAAGTTATATGTGACTAAGGCTATGGCTGCGCCTATCAAAAGGCTACCTAAACCAAGCAAGTTCCAAGATTTGATAACCCGCGAGCTGCTGGCAAAAATGACTTGTCGAATAAAAATTGAGAAAGCGCCAATCAAGCCCCCAAAAATCATCCAATCACTATAACTTTGAGAACTGACATTCGCGAGTAATACAATCATAGCGCCAAGTGTGTTCTGTATACTCACAACAACTTTCGAAGAAATAAAAGGTGATGTGACAATTTGTTTTGGAATCGCGAATGAGGCGCCAAAAAGAATGATAACAAGTGGCGTATTCTCAGATATTTGTCTTCTGACAAATGGGACGATATCTGTCGAGTCAGCGCCCGTATATGCTGCAAGAAGATGTAAGGCAAAATAAACAACCCATGCGGTCGTCAATGTCATCAGCAAGCACCAAATTGTGACAAAGGTATTTTTGTTGAGGAATTGTGGTTCGTAAGTTTTAGTCATGGGAAATGTTACAGTGATGATGATATCCATACAAATTTGAAGAAGACTGAGACAGTTTTGTCGGTCATCAGTTATGCGCTCCTTCGGTCCTTCGGCGAGCTCAGGGACCTTTAAAAAAATCCCACGCCGAATCACGCTCTAAGCAGACGGCATATCAAGGTCCCTGAGCCTGGCTCCCCTGAGTCTGTCGAAGGGGCGAAGGACCGTATGACAATCGCAAAGCATCATTTTACCTCTTGCGAAGATGTTTTTTTCGATCCAAGCTTTTGTCTGGTCGAGATCAGACCACACGCTCATGGTGAGCGTCCATATATAAACAACGAGAATGAGGTAAAAAACATGGCAAATGGTGTAAATAAAGTGACATTGATAGGTAACTTGGGACGTGATCCAGAAGTTCGATATACGCAATCAGGTACAGCTGTCTGTAATATTACGGTTGCCATCGGTGAACGACGGAAAGATGGCGATGAATGGAAAGAACACACCGAATGGGTCAACTGTGTTTGTTTTGGTAAGACAGCTGAGAACGTTGGGCAATATCTTTCAAAAGGCCGACAAGTCTATGTCGATGGGCGTATGCAAACACGTAAGTACCAAGATAAAAACGGTCAAGACCGTTGGACGACTGAGGTTGTTGCAAATCAAGTCTTGTTCCTTGGTAACAAAGGCAGCAGCGATAATTCATCACGCGGTGATTTTGGTGGTGGGAATAATAATAACTTCTCTAGTAATAACCAAAACAATTTCAGTGGTGGAAATTCAGGCGGCGGGAATGGCCCAGACCTATATGATGACGACTTACCGTTCTAGTATTGTTGTGAGCTCATAAATAAAAAGCCTCCGATAATGGAGGCTTTTTTGCATGCTATAGATTTTTAATCTACAGCATAACCATTGAACATTAGAGGTTTATCATTTTTTATCGCCTCAAGTATTTTATTCGCATCCGAAGTACGCTTGTACCTTTCTCGCATTCCTTTGAGCGTGAGGCCTCCTGCTAGGAGGGTAAGTCCGACCACTAAGGAGCCCATGATCTTGCTTTCAAGGCTATAGTTAAAAAAATGATTGCCCCCGAAGATGCCTGTACAATCTGTGGCGAGTAATCCTGCGGATAAAGTTGCAGGGAATGCCATCACCGGTGCATTTAACTCGTAATCTGATGGGGCGCCAACCATACTACCGACCAGTGATTTCACACCAGCTTCATATGCTTCTTCTTGGCTTGTGATCGCACACGGATCACAGGATTTGTATCCACGACGAATCATCTCTTGCCGGAAATTTTCATGATAGGCAGGGATAAATCCATCTTCATAAAATTCCTGCCATGTGAGACCACAGTTACCATCTTCACTGCGAACATGCTCATAAACATTTTGTAGTGCTTCACATTCTTGATCGTCGATAATCACACCTGTCGCTTTTGCCAGACTTTCAAAAAATTCGAGCCTATTCGAAAAGTCACCCGTTTGTGTCTGTAGATTAATTGCTGTTGCTGTCATTTGTTCTTCTCCTTCTTAATGAACGGTTAAAATTATGTTTTGTTAATTGATTTCTTCATAGCCATTAAATCTGAGTGGCTTATTTTCTGAGATCATGCGTAAAAGCGCTTCGGCGTCCGCTGCACGTTGTTTTTCGAGAGACACTTCGTTGTCAGAAACAACAGTCAGAACCACTGCAAGAATGCTGCCGAGACCAGCCAATGCATATGAAGCCGGATCTATTGCATATTTGAACATAGAAATTCCGCCAAATATACAAGACGCTTGTCCGACAAGTTTACCGATGCGCCATGTATCGAGATCTTCTGCCTGGGTGCCAAACATTGCCTCAGATAGGGACTGAACACCTGCTTCATAAGCATCCAGCTCATTTAGAAGTGAATGTGAATGTTGACGCCCACGCGCAATCATTTCTTGTCGAAAATTTTCCTGATATGCAGGTAAAAAGCCTTCGTTATAAAATTCGTCCCAAGTAAAGCTTGCGTGCTCATTTGTTTGCTGGATGTCGCGGTAGACATTCTGTAAAGCTTGCAATTCGGCATCGTTGATGAGTATGCCTGTTTCCTTTACCAAATCTTTAAAAAATCTTTCTTTGTTTGAAAAATTTGTGCGCAGTAAATGGGCGTTCGTTGTTGTTGATGTTGTCATTATGTCCTCCTTCTAAATGATCGATTGACCATCGTTCGAGAAAATATGTCACCATGTAGGTTCTTTCGTCACACCTGGATGCTTTTCTTTGTATTGTTACGGGTAGATCTTTGTGGATAAGGGTACATTTTATTGTGTTGATATTGATAGAACATGTTTTTAATTATAATAATTAGAATTGTTAATGAATTTTAGTGTAACCACTTGTCAATCTTGAAAATCGAATTACGATATCAGTATATTAAGTATTTGTTGATGATGTAAGACATGTCTTACATTTCTCAAGGAGGCTGGAATGAAAAAATTATTACTATCTACACTATTCTTATTGTCTGCATGCGACCGCCAAATCACTGACGCTGATATCGCGAAAGGTGTGACACAAAATCTACTCAACATCGAATCAGCTCTATGTGAAGCCGATAAGGCATGTCGTGGTGGGGATGACGCTTGTACACTACCTGTCGGATCACCATACAAAGCGTGTGCAGAAGAAAATGAAGCTTTTATGCAATGTATTCTCGATAATGGTACATGTCTAACTGATGCAGCAGGACGATATTTTGACCTTGCTCAAGAAAGTGATGCCTGCGATCGCGTCGAAGATGCGATGTTTGCTTGCGAAAATAATCTATAGTGATCATCACAGATCATCAAATAGGGAAGCCGTTTCGCTTCCCTTTTTTATGTCGTCGAATAATTGAAAATGATGTGCGGTGACGACGCGGGGCCCAATAATTTTTTGGGGACAGCCCCTTTATTTAAAAGACTACCAATAATTGTTTTGACATTCTTGCACTTAACTTTGAGCTCATCGTGTCATCAAAGTGTGGTAGCCGCGCGTTGTGCGATTGGGTGAGTTGTCAGCGACATGTGCGGTGACAACGAGGGGCTGGGACAGCCCCTTTATTTAAAGGGCCGCCAAGAAGGAGATGTATATTCAGCCCCCTTCGTAATACGTGTTTGTACTTTTCCGTCGAGGGTTGTGATGTAAATACTTTTCTGCCCCGCTCGGTCAGACGTGAATGCAATCAAATTCCCGTTTGGAGAGAAGGTTGGCTCTTCATTATTACCCTGATTTTGTGTCAATCTGGTTGTGTCACCGGTTAAGAGATCCATGATAAAAATATCGAGGACATTATATTCATCGCGAGAAGTAAACGCGATCTTATCACCGCGTGGCGAGAATGTTGGTGTTTGGTGATAGTCACCTTGAAATGTCAGTCGCTTAATCTCTTTCGTCGCCAGCGTGAGTAGATAGATATCAGGCGTCGCTCGTCGCGAAGAGACAAATACGATTTGTCCGCCATCAGGACTCCACGCGGCAGATGTGTCTGTTTTATAGTGCTTGGTCAGCTGTCGAATAATTTGACCATTTGGTTTAATAATATACAGGTTACTGTTTCCGTCTTTGGAAAGCGTGAGTGCAATCTGGTCACTGATTGGGGAATATTTTCCTCCGATATTTAAGCCAGGGCGGGTTGAGACTTTGGAGAGCTTTTTTGTTGATAAATTTATCTGATAGAGATCAGGATTATCATCTCTTAAACTTGTAAATAACAACTTCTGTCCATCGCGAGACCACGCAGGAAAGAGATTAAAGATGCCCTTATTTGTATGTTTCGAAACGCTTTGGCCGTCGACATCAAAAGTCACGATATGTTTTGCACCACCTGTGCGTTTCACTGCCGCAATACGCGTTGTGAACACGCCAGGTTCTTTGGTGTAGTTCTCATAGATGTCATTACTGATCGTATGTCCAATATGTCGGACTTCTTTCTCGGGAACCTGATATGTTTTTTGAAAGCGAAGCCGCCCAAGCCCAACATCATAGAGGTAAGCTGTCAGCTCTATTTTTTTCTTGTTGTTAACAACGATAATGGTCTTGAGCAATGCATTTGCGCCGACCTGTGACCAGTCAGCAAAACGAACATCGGTTGGACGCGCACCATCTGTATCGATGAAGCTTTTTTTATCAAGCACCTGGAACACACCTGAAAGTGCCAGATCTGAACGAACGATTTTAGCGATAATCGTCATTGGCCCCAGAAGTCGAGAGTTAATCAAGCCCTCTGTTTGAAAATCTGGTATCGCGATTGGGAATGCTGTGAAAACAGCACCACCAACATCGCCGATGACTTGCCCATTGTTATCCGCTTCTTGTGCATCAAGTGAGATAGAAGTGATAAGCAGCGTGCAGCATAGCGCCCGTGCAAATTGTTTATAGTAATGTGTTCCAGCGAAAACCGTCATATCGTGATATTTGCCAAAAAATGCCGCTTTGACAATATTTTTACTAGGATTTGTCATAAAATGAGCTTAGCGGCAGCGAATTGGACACACATTAATACCAATTCCTTTGGCGTAGAAATCACGGGCGGTAAATGGTGGTGGTGGAAATGGAGCAGCCTTCTTAACAGCCGCTAAAACGGTATTATCGAACGCTGTATTTGACGATGATTGACGAATGGAGAGACCCTGGATTTGACCTGATGCGTCAATTTGGAAGAACACGACAGACTTCAGCCGAATGCGTTCACTTTGGGTTAATGTTTGTGGGGCTGTTAGCGATTGCTGAACCAGGGCAATTACTTTTGAATTGTACGTCGCCCGCAGTTGGCCGTCTAGGTCTCGGCCCAGGGCAGAGCCGTTTTTATCGCCTTCTTCTTTTTGAAGTTTTCCAAGTCGTTCTTTCAGCAATTCCTGACGAGATTTTTTTTGTGGTGTATTTGAGGTTGTCGTTTTTTTTTCGACCTTTTTATCGGTGTTCTTTTCTGGCCGTGACACAGCTTTTTCTGATGCGGTTTTGGCTTTTTGAGGCGGCGGGCTATTTTTTGACTCAGGCGTCGGCGGCGAGGCTTCTACGGGTTTCTTTTCTTGAGCAGCTGCTTGGGGCTGTGGCGCTTGTTGAGGCGCAGTATCGAGACGAGGCATCAGCTTCGGATCTCTTTTTTGCCCCAGCTTAACCAATTTGGTTGCGACGTGTGTCGGAATAGGCTGTTGTGGCTTCTGAAATCGGCTCATCGTGAGTGTCACGGCCGCAAAAAGAACATGTGCGATGACACTGAGCAGAATAAACTGAGTTAATCGATCTTTATTCGAGCGAAATTGCATAGATCGTTCTCAATTACTTTGATCAACCGGATCGGTGACAAGATTGATACTTTCTGCACCAGCAGCCTTTAATGTCGCCATGATTTGAACGATCTGTCGATAAGGCAAGTCTTGGTCTGCATGTAGATATAGTAATTTTTCCCGTTTGAGGCGCGGATTATTCGACAAAATCTCTTTAACACGATCCGTTGGGAGTCGTGTTTCTCCAAGGAAGACTTGACCATCTTTCTTCATGGTGACGATAAGGAGATCTTCATCGATATCAATGGTCTCTGCATCTGCTGCATATGGTAAATTGACTTCGACACCTTCCGCAAGCATTGGGGCTGTGATCATAAAAATAACCAACAGCACAAGCATCACATCGACGAGCGGTGTTACATTTATCTCTGAAACCATTTTGCGATTGTTATCAACCTGAAATGCCATGTTTGGTGGTTAACGGATTCATGGGGGAAGCTCAATAGAAGAGTCCAAAATAGATCATGTCGACATGATCGCAATTTATGCATCGTCTATGCGAGATGCGACAATATGATGTCCATCTTGCGTGATACGTTCTTGATGCCCTAATAAATAGTGTGCTGCTTGATCTGCGCTCTGATTCAAAAGCTGAAGGCGGCCGTCAGACTGAAATGAGGCTGTCCAAGGACCAATTTGAAACGTCTCATCATGCGTGGGAATGATAATATATGTCTGTTCCGCGTTCGTTAGATGAATATATAGGCTTTGTTTATTGACTGTGAATCGAAACAATGCGTTTGTGTTATCAAGTTGATTTATCATTTGCCAATTGTGTTCGGGTGTCCAACTGAGTGTGGCCACATTCAAGGGAGCCTTTAAACTTTTCAAATGAATGTGATTATCTCGGCCCCGTCCTAATGTGACGGACTGTGATACACGAATGTTGGCGGTGTGCGTATTCAATTTAATTTGGCAATGCGGGGAGAGCCTCGTGCTTTCCAATTGATCGATGAATGCTTTGGCCTCCGGTGAATGTGTTTCTTGCCACCATTGTTCAGCAAAAAGGCGAGCTTGTGCCAAATCTCCGACACGACGCCGTTCTTGCACCAGTGCATGCCAGTCTTCACCATGTTCCCAAAGCTGCGTTTCAAAATTGAGTTCGGCAGCAAACATGTCGGCTTTTTTCATAAAACCATATGTTTCTGCGAGTCGGTATGCTTCGTCGAGGAGCCCAAGATGCGCATTCAGTTCAATGGCTTCTTCAATCACGTCATATTTGATGAGTGCGTTCAAGCACGCATCAATATACGTATCGAGTAGACGGGCTTGATTTGGCGTGAGACGCATTAACTCCAATGATAATGCTTGTGCCATCAGTTGGTGAGAAAATATTGAAGCATCTTGTTCTAAAGCGAGATGGAGGGCATTCAGCCGAAGGGCTGTGCTGCCAAGCCGCTCAATGTCTTTGAGACGTTCTAGGTCAGACTTGATATCATCGATCGATGATGATTGTTCGTCTTCATTCCAAGGCAGCTTTTCGATCGATGTTCTGATTAATTCCGTGTAGAGACCTGTTGAGGTCTTGGTGTCATTTGATGCACCGGTATCATCATAACGACGCTGCTGTCGACGACGAATCGCAGAACGACTCTTGAGGCGCCTACGTTTGATACGTGTCATGATAACGTCGGAGAGAAGATCGTGAGCATATCTTTGTGGACTTTTTGCATTTGGAATGTCCTTCTCTCAGATGCACCATCAATCAATAGCTGCTGTCCATCTTGGGTGCGGTAAAAAAAGTAATTAGACTGCCCGGTTGAGAGCAGATTGTCGTCGGTCACCTTTCCTTGGAATTGATGTTTCCAAAAACTATTGAGCTCACGATGATAAACCTGATTTTGATAACGCAATGTCGTCGGGATAAGACCGGCTGTCGGTAAGATAAAGACTTCTTCAAGCCAGTAAAGCCACTCGGCTGAGCTTCTCATGAGAATACGGTGCTGGACACCAGTATCTAATACAAAGAAGGTATATCGTGTTTTTAAGTCATCTGATTGTCTGATTCCGATCACTTCATAATCTTGACCATCTTCATCAACAATATCTCCCAGCTGGATATTTGATATATCAGAGACGGATGCCTGCTGCTGTTTGGCAGGGAGAAGTCGCTGCTTGGCATTCAGTTGTTGAACCGCATTTGACATCAATTCTTTACGCTCTTTACGGTATCTCGCCAAGCTTGCGACAGTCGCAATTGAGATCAGCGTGAGTCCAAGAAACATGAACATGGATTAACGTTCTCCGCTGGCAGGTGTGTTGATATATGACTTCAGCGCATGATTAATTTTAATCTTTTCTTTCGATAAAGAAAGTTGACGTGGACCACCAGACATCTGCTCTATCTTCGAGCCAAAAAATTGATCAAGTGTGTCTAAGTGAATTAAGTCCGAAGCATAGGACAGTATTTTCGTCAGACGCGCTTGTTGGCGAACTGGAATGCGCTGGCTGATGGCATCATAGTTCTCGACAACAAATTGCCAGGTCCAATCAGGTTGTTGTGAGGCAGAATACATGAGAATCATCATCACTTCATTTTCGCGGGTATCCTCTGTGCGTGTCAATTCTAGAAAACGTTTTCGTTCCGCGAGCGATTGTTGAGTCGACAAAGCTGACAATAAATTAGAACGCGTGAGCGGATCGTATGTTGATTTAAAGCGGTTGATCGCAATCTCATTAAACTGTTGACCGTGTTGTCTAAGGCCTGCCCGTAAAATTTGTGGGACGAGATCCGCCGGCACCGCATCTTTAATAACATCTCCATTGAGTGTGAACCCGAGATAGTCCCACGCTTTTTCAGCGAGCCGACGCTGGGACTTGTTATCATTGAGTTCAAATGTGAAGAAATCAACCATGTATGGCCGAACCATCGTGATGGTTGCAGACTCATCTGCTTTTTGAAAAAGTCCGATGCGATCAAATAATTTTCGAAACGATGGCTTGAGTTGTTGAATGCGTTCAAGTCGTTTTTCTTCGGGTACATTTCTCAGAATGAACGTGAGCGGTTCGATCACTTGACTCGAAATACGTAGATTCTCTTCCGATTCAACAATGCGTGCGGCAAATGGAATGAAGTCTGAGACCGGCAACCGCCCCATTTCAAAACGGGCAATCACCGAGTCTACGAAACTCATCCGTTCAAGGACAGATAATGTCGGACTTTGCTTTGTTGACATAAAGACGTCATCACCTGGCCAAAAGCGATAATAACCTGCACCATTCAAATTGAGGTGCTTTTCATTCGATAATTTAGAAAGTGTTGTTGTTGTGTTTTCTTGATCTTGAGCAGATGAATGAAATGCGTGCGTCGGTTGGTTAAGCACTGTGCACCCTTTCGTATGCGCACCACAAACTGGAATGTGCCAGGTGTATTCAGTGGAATAGTTCACACCAAGCGGACGATAACGTTCTTGTGATAACCCTTTTTCTGACAGCGTGACGTAAGGGACACCAGGTTGGAATAAGAATGATTTAGCAACCGGTGTAATCGATTTTGTCGTTTGTGTTTCAAGGGCATCGATCAAATCTTGATATGTTGTGTTCCCAAACGCATGCTTGTTCATATAATGTGTCATGCCTTGGCGAAAGGCGTCTTCGCCCATCCATGTCTCTAACATACTCAAAAACTGTGCACCCTTTTGGTAAGTAATGGCATCAAATGCGCTTGAAATATCATGTTCACTTTGAATCGGTTCACGAATTTGTCGTGCATGTGTCAGCGAGTCTTCACCCATCGCCCATCGTGTATTGCTCCATTGTAAGACGGGATAATCATATTGCGGATAGACTTGATGAACAATCTTTGCGGCAAGCCAGGTCGCAAAAGCTTCATTCAACCAGATATCATCCCACCATGCCGTGGTGACAAGGTTGCCAAACCACATGTGGCCAAGTTCGTGGGCCATGATATTCGCGAATCGTCTTTTTTGGTTCGCTGATGCATGCGGCGCATCAATCAATAGAAATATTTCTCGGAAGGTAATCGCACCAACATTCTCCATCGCACCAGCTCTAAAGTCTGGGACCGCAATAATATCGAGTTTTTTAAAAGGGTACGGGACGTTGAAGTATCGTTCGATCGCTTCGAGTATTTGTGGCGTTTCTTTTAATGCATATTTAACATGTTCACTCTGACCTTTGACGGTCACGGCCCTGAATGGAATAGCGCGATGGCGTAATGCATTCGCTGGGATATCAGGCGCGTTGACGATCTCGAGCTCACCCACAGAAAAAGAGAGGAGATAGGTTGGTAGAGGCGTCGTTGTTTCGAATACATGCATTTTTTTACCATCTTCACGTTCTGTCACATTTTTGAGTGGTGTCGTGGTCACAACACGGTGATTTAAATTCGAAAGCACACTGATTTGAAATGGTGTTTTAAAACGTGGTTCGTCAAAAGATGGAAAAGCATAGCGGGCTGATGTCGCTTCAAATTGTGTAAAGGCATATGCGTTCTTTCGTGACATCACTTTATAGAGACCACGCAAGCCTTTGGTGAAAGGGGCATGATAGTGAAATTTGAGTGTCGCAGCGCCTTCTTTGGGGACGACCGGCAATGTGACTGCAGCTAAACCATGTTCGTTGAGTTGTTTATAACTTGCCGCGATGGGCGTCTTATTTTGCTCAAATACACAGCCATCTACATTGAGATCTGCACCGTGAAGGTAAATTGTGGTGTAAGGATTTCGAATATCAATATCGATCTCGACCGCACCGACAAATTCCTCGAGTTCAGGGTTGATATCTAACTCAATTCGATATGCTGTTGGGATGACATCCTCATCGAGCTGACCTTCAGGCACAGCTTGTTGTGTTTCTGTCTTGACTGCCGCTGCATCAGTTGCAGCCAGCTGGATAGCAGATGTTTCGGATTTTTGTTGCCCGGCACAGGCGCAGAATAGAAGTGTGAGCGTCAATCCGATGATGGTCCTGAATGATCGTTGATTTTTGTACATATGATACGCATTATCAGCTCAACCGTTTGAGTTCACTTGAAAATTGTCGCGCCGTGACGACCTTCGATAAAAATGACAATTCCGTGCAAAATACACTTTGCGAAGTGATTTTTTTGATGTAAAGAGATCGAACTGGATGTTTCCGAGAGGAAAACTCTAGGGCCGGTAGCTCAGCTGGTTAGAGCGCACGCCTGATAAGCGTGAGGTCGCGTGTTCAAGTCACGCTCGGCCCACCACTTTTGAGTGTCATGATGCATTGACACCCCGAAGTGCGAGAGTTAACATCTTCTTCCCGAGAGATCGGGATACCCAGAAGGGGCCATAGCTCAGCTGGGAGAGCACCTGCTTTGCAAGCAGGGGGTCGTCGGTT
>JAHDGS010000014.1 GCA_020627505.1 Myxococcota bacterium | reverse complement strand
CGGTGATGATATCTGTTGGATTCTTGAGCTTAAGTATCGTGTCGAGGTTTTCTGTCATCATATCTCCACATTAGAGTAAGTAATCTGTGAACCAAAACGTATGGCCTTGCCAGAGTTGACTCGGAGTCAACTCCAGGTCATCGCAAAAGATGATCTTTTCAAACTTAAATGAAATTTTGAGACACTATTTTAAGTCTAAACAATTTAAAAACTTACATTCCTAGATATATCACCGCAAATCAAGCTTCTCTTTTAGAGGTATTTGAGGGTAAAGTTGGCATGGTTTTTGCGGATTGTACCTGACCCCAAACAGCGCATCGCTAATAATACCCAAGCGCAAGATGCAAATTGAGTCGAGAGAGTGATATAGGGGCAGCAATTTGGCGCACTCCATCACGGAGTTGGTATCCGATATCAAGGGCCAAAGGTCCGAGCGGGGTTTTGAGCCGAATCCCTGCCCCGATACCCGCCGCCGCGGTGTTGAGTGCAATTTGATCGAAGTTCAGTGCGAGAGAGCCGATATCGAAAAAAGTCGCAAGATACATATCTGGACTCAGTTGTCGCTGAACCTCAGAACGCCATAGTAAATAGCTATTACCGCCGAGGGAGGTTCTCGAATTAATGAGAGAAAGTGCGCTATCAGATGGTAATCGTTGGTTACCTGGCCAGTCTGGTAAGTCGACGGGCAGTAATTCATCTTGAAAGAAGCCGCGAATAGAATTCGTGCCCCCGAGGTAAAAGCGTTTATAGAGGGGCACATAAAAATTATCAATATCACCAATACGGAAGATATGACCGCCGCGGGTATTAAAAATTAACTTCCAGTTCGTATGAAGGGGAATAAAATTGAATAAGTTCACATCGAGGCGAATATAATCAGGCTCGACCGGCGCTCGTGCACCATCATTTTGATTCAAGTAACCTTGCCCACGGGCGAGTGCTAAATTGGTTCTAAACCAGAGACCTTTTTGGCTATGAAAGCGATCGTCTCGAAAGTCGAACGCATGACTTAAATGCAACGTCAGCTGTTGTATTTGACCCGTCTCGGTTCGCTCAAGTTGACGTGAAACAACAGAACCACAGCCCAATTGATCAGCCTCGCTCCCATCGGGACATTCGAATCGAGAACCTTCAAACTCAAGTTCTACATTGCTTGTCCAAAATGAGAACCACTTCAAAGAAAGTCCTCCGCGGATTGAGCCGCGAATTAGGTTATATGCGGGTCGAATTTCTTTCAGTCCGATCACATTAACGAATAAATCTGTATCGACAGATAATTGAGGAATGCTATTCCAACTCAACCCACTATGAAGTTGGCCCTCCAAAAAATTGCTCCAGCGCCACCCAGGAGAAACATCATCGAATCGTCGCCGAGGGTGGTTTGGCGCGTCTGGTTGATAAACAAGGTCAAAAGTTGCCGCGGGATAGTTGATTTGAAATCGAGTTGATGATGTCGTGGGCGTATTAAAGATATGCCGTGTTTCATTTTGAATATACATTCGTGGGCCATCTTCTATCGATAAACCGCCACCGACTTCGAGCGTATATTTCTTACGTTCACGAATATTGATGATGACATCATGCTGATCTGGTTCTCCGTAAATCGGCACATGTTTGATTCGAACGGTGGAAAATAATCCAGTTCGTAGCAACGCTCGACGAGAAGCATTCAGCTTCTTTTGGGTCAACCAATCGCCGCGCTCGATATCAACGAGGTGTTCAACCGTCCATTGTTGTGTCTGCTCAAGGCCACGAAAGAAAATGCGGGCAATTTGGATACGTGGGCCCGGGGATATAAAGTAAGTCACAGGGATAGATTGGTCGGCTTCACGAGACCAAATCATTTCGACGTCAGCTGTCGCATAGCCGAGCTCAAGTAGACGATCATTCAATTGAGTGCGAATGTGTTCGAGCTTCGTTGAGTCAAAATCTGAACCAGGATGAATTCGATGGGCTTTGAGTATATGTTGAGAAAACGCATGAATACTCGGCGAGGTTTCAGGTACGAAGCGGATACGTTCAACTTCAAAGTGATGACCTGCCTCGATTTGACAACGAAATTGGACTTGACCAGGTATATGCGTCGAGAAGGTGGAGAGTGAGTGGATGCGCGCATCAAGGTAACCATGTGACTTCAGTTCTGCCAAAACACGTTTTTGTAAGTGTGCTTCGAGGCCATTGGTATACCATGGATGTGTTTGACGCGTGTGGGCGGTTGGACGCTTTCGCGATTGGTCTGAGGAAAACACCCGTTGCGCGAGGTCTGCTCGGGAGAGGGAGACAAGACTTTCGGAACGATAAGCCGCTTCGGTCATCCATCCTGACGCCCTCTTTTCAAAAATAGGGCGCAATCCAGTCGGAAGACCTTCCCATAAAATTCCAACAATTTGTGTGCGCAGACCTTCATGAATATCGATGAGAATATCCTCACGCTGAGAATGTCGTCTTATTTGAGTGCGAACCCGAACCTGATCAAATCCAAGTGGTTGGTAGAGCTGCCGAACGCGTTTTTCAATGGATTCTGATTGTGCTTCAACTTGACTCTCCAAAAACGAATCAAGTATATGCCGGATTTGTTGATGCGCGAGATGGTAGGCGCCTCGAATATGTGTATGACGCTTAGGCCCCTTTTGTAAATCGATGACGATATCGACAGATTTGTTATTTGGATGAGGATGGTATTCCATAATGAGACGCGCGTATGGAAAGTCTTGTGCCTGTAATTCTTCCTCATAATGGCTTGTGGCTTTTTGGATAGCGAGATGGTTCAGTGGGTGATCTAACTTGAGTGACATACGTTTTAGAATGTCGGCTTTCTTATAAGGTAAGTGTCGCAGGACTTTCACACTCGACATTTTAAGTTGTTCGCCAAGCTCAATATGGACTTCGAATTCTTCAGAACGATCATCTAAAATAAACCGGTTGACGAAAATCTGTGTTTGAAAATATCCCTGCTGTTGCATTAGTCGCTGGACTTCTTGACTCAGTCGATCTCGAATTGGGATATTCGCTTGTTGGCCAACAAAACTTGCTAAGAACTGTTGGATGTGCTGTTTGAGATGTTGATCGCGTATATTTTCTTCTTTGCTCAAACGAATACGAGAGATAATACGGCGTGGGGCAAGGTCGATGACGAGCTTATCAAGAGAACCTGGCGCATTAGATTCGAAAGAGAATTCGATATGGCGATACTGACCCGAGAGTTGAATAAGCTGCATCAGTCGATAGAGCTCATGTTCCGAATATTTTTTTCCAGCCGACCAACCAATTGTCTCTTCGAGCTGAGTTAACGTTCGATCATCACTGACACCCTCGATGACAACACCACTAAATTCATACGTCACTAGGGCCTGACTCCAGACAATCGAGGCAAACGCGAAGCATACCGTACATAGAAGTCGAGTCAGCAGCGGTTGATACATAGACTAAGGCTTCGAAAAAATAATCATGTGGCTGAAACCACGCAAAAGAATGTTATTTTGGACACGTGGACGATCGTGCTGAAGACGGGCACTATGCCTGGGGACAATGATGTGGTCCTCAAATCCCCAATGCTCGGGAACAAGTTCGTATAAAACAGGGCCAAGTGGAAAGAAAGCGCCATTTTTTTTCTTAATGTCACACAGAAAGACACCGGTAAATGCGCCCGGCTTAAGGACCTGGTCGAGTTGTTCGAACACCCGTATCATCGATTGCTGCCATGATCCATCTTCGTACTTCGTTTCGCCGATACACCCTTTTTTTCCTGAATAGCGAAGATTATCCGCGTAAGGTGGATCGAAGAACGCGTGGTCAAATTCATTTTTGTTGAATGGAAGCCGTTCAGCAGATCCTTGACTGATATCATCGCGTTGTGGCGCAATATCGAGCCCACGACCGATGCGTCCTAAGTCTCGGCAGACATCAATCGTTGTCCCTGAACCACAAAATGGGTCAATAATTGAATCACCCCGTTTGGTGTAATGTTCGACAAACTGCCAAATCACATGTGATGGTGTTGCGCCACGATAGTGTGGGCTCCCTTGCGTTTTGTGGCCATAATGCTGAGAAGGATAGTCCCATAACGTTGAGCGGGCTTTCTTTAATGGCGGCTTTTTCAGCTTTTTGTATCTTATATTTGGGTCTCTCATATAAATTTCTGTCTGTTTTATAAGTATGATATCCCAAATTATGGCAATTCAGAAGAAAACTCTGATAATCGGGGCAGGGGTGACCGGCTTGTCGTTTGCAAACCGTTTATTGGAGCTTGGAAAGACACGACCAGAAGAGATATTGATTCTCGAACAGGCCGATGAACCGGGTGGCTATTGCCGTTCAATTAAAAAGAGTGGTTTTGTGTGGGATTACGCAGGGCACTTTTTTCACTTTCGACATCCACACGTGCATAACTGGCTCAAAGAACGCATGCCCGATGTGACATTGCGTCATGTGGAAAAGATATCACAGATCTATATCGACGGCCACACCATCGATTTCCCCTTTCAAAAGAATATCCACCAACTCCCCCGTGAGCAGTTTATTGAATGTCTATCCGATTTATATGCTGTTTCGAAATCCGATACAGCACAAAGCCATCATTCATTTGAAGCACGTATGCGTGCCCAACTTGGCGACGGGATCGTCGATCTTTTTCTAAAACCTTATAACGAAAAATTATATGCGTGCGACATCAATACCCTTGATGAACATGCGATGGGACGCTTTTTACCACAAACAAGTTTCGAAGAGGTGATGGCGCATATGCAGGCACCCGATAATTCAAGTTATAATGGTACATTCTCGTATCCGCTTGAAGGTGCCTACAGTTATATTGAGGCCCTCTGTCGTGACATACCCGCTGAATGTCTTCGTCTCAATACACAGCTGACCACGATTCAAGCTGATGAAAAGTATGTTGTCTTTGATGGTGAGCGAATTGACTACGACAACTTGATTTCGACGATGCCATTACCCCGATTAGCCGCTGCTGTTGGATACCCAGCGTCGTATAAGGATTTGACGTGGAATGCCGTTGAAGTTCTGAACATTGGTTTTGATAAACCATCAAAAGATAATATGCACTGGGTTTATTATCCTGAGCATCATGTTCCATTTTACCGTGTTGGCTTCTATGACAATATTCACGATTCAGATCGCATGAGTTTATATATCGAATATGGGCGACCATCTGGGCAATCGACGAATCCACAACATTTACTTGAGCAGACCCTGGTCGCACTCAAAGATGTCGGTGTGGTCGACGATCATCGCCTTGTTGATTGGGCCTATGTGAAAATGGATCCTGCATATGTTCACCTTAGACCAGATACCGAAGTATTGAAGCACCAAGTACATAACTGGTTGCGTCAGCGAGATATATTGTCATGTGGCCGTTACGGCCAGTGGCGCTACTGTTCAATCGAAGATAATATCATCGAAGCCTGGGCCCTTGCCGACGAACTTGATATCAAGTCTGTTTAATGGGCATGCCATCCATTTTGGCCACCATAAGGTGGATGAAAAGCCAAGATATAGTCAGCACGTCGATTCGCTTGATTTGACACATTATCTTTGGTTTTGACTTTGAGCCGACGCTCGCCAAAACCTTTTGAGCGAATATCGATCGAGATACCATGTCGACCAAACCAGTTTGCGATCGATGCCGCTCGTGCTTGTGATAATTGTTGGTTCGAACCAGCAGGACCAACGGTATCTGTAAAACCAGATATCCATAAAATGGGTTTCGTTTGAATCACATCAAATGCCTGGGCATTTCGTGTCATCGCAGTGTTGATTTGCTCGAGTACCGGATTGAGCTTCTGTTCTTCACTGTCTTTGATATCTGCTGACCCACTGTCAAAAAGGACTTCTTCGTGTGGCAATGCAAAGGACCACGGATAAAATTCTTTTTGTTGCCATTGGTTGCCTTGACCGATCATTTTAATTCTCAAAATCGTGATATGGCTGAATGGATGCGATGTGCTTTGAGGAATTTGAATGGATTGTTTTCGCAGGCGCGTCGATGACAAATCGATGACTTCATTATGTGGCGTTGGGTCGCCATCATACCATATTTCAATGTCGAGTCCTTCTAACGGCGGATTCGCAATAACATCAAATGTCCCCTTTTGTAAATTGAGACTGGATAGAGGAATATCTGCTTTCAAATCTTTGACACAGGCTGTTTCAAAATTGATGGGTAGCTCAATATCTGAACTCGCACTTGTTTTAACGACTGCAGAGCCGTGAAATTCAATTTGTTGACAGGGAACATTCAATTTAAATCGTGTTTCTCCTGCAGCCCTATTTTTCTTAGACTGTCGGAATTGATAGGTTTTACCCGAAGCATCGATCGCACTAAGGTCAATTTGAATACGCTTGAGTCGCTCACCCGACTCAAAAATAAGCTCGACATTGGGGCGATTATTTTCATACTTATAGGTGTAGCTAATTTGGCTATGTAGCTGGCTTGCGAGCAACATCTGCAATAAAAAAATCAGAGTCTTTGGGGCTGGATTTTGCTTCATAATCTAAATCATGGCAGGCTATGTATAAGAAAGCAATCGACATTTCTCGGACAAGACATGATGTTTACGACATTCAATCAGGCAATTCAACTCAATATCATGTGGCTGTTGATTGGTATTATTCCCCATATGATTCGCCAACCACTCAGGCGTGCATATACCACGGCGTTGGTTGCGCTTATGATTGTTGGTGTGGGCATGATTGAAGGCCTCCGGATATCGATATGGATATACATTGGATTTTTAGTCTGCACAGCGGGTATGCTTTATACAGGATTAGCGCTGACGCGTTTACCTAAAAAGTGGGGGCGAAGAAATTGGAGCCTTGAACGAACATTATTATGTTGTTGTATCGGATGGCCGTCGTACCACTTTTTAAGAACCATACACCAGGCTCATGATGCTGGTCACACGACAACGATTCAGATGTTTGGGGTCACCCTAATCTGCTGTGGATTTGTCGCGCTGTTCGCACGACGTTCTATTTTCGCTTGGTTGACGACACTCTATCTCATCGTTTGTGGATGTGTTGGACTTGGTTTATCTGATTGGGCGATTAACTTTATGCTGATGAGCGTCTTGTTGGGTTTCAGTGGTGTTGTATTCACTCAAAAAGCCTTTGGGCGTCAAGATTTCTCAAGCTACACCTTTGGTTATCGAGGAGAATAATGGCAGGGAAGCGGACTGCATATTTAAATTTTTGGGTCAATCAATTCCCGATTGAGTTATTGTTGTTGCTCATCGGTATATTGAAAGCACTTGCACTCCGCTGCATCATGTTTTTGGACAATGGTCAGGTTGTTCGTCATTGGTTGCTGTTTGGCATTATCTGGTGGTGTCTTTATACGCAGACAGGTCATCTACCATGAATACGTTGTACAGCATTTGTGTGCTTGGCGTGATTGGCTACTGCTTGTTGTGGATGTTGCCGGCATATGAACGACGAAAGCGCCATGTCGGGGAAGTTATTTTGTGGTTGTCTCTCGGCGGCGTGCTGTTGGTCGATCCAACGACTGACGGCACATATATATTTTATCTACTATATATTGCACTCTCTTTGATTCAAAAATTATTGATGTCTGGCCAAGTTAAGCAATTTGTTGGTGGTGCCCGTTCGACATGTGTGATTGAAATTATTTCTCTCTCAACACTCATGTGGATTCATGAACCGTGGTCTCTCATCGGGCTGAGTATGCTCAATATCTTTTCTGCATTGTTTTTGAAAAGTGATGTTGAAGGTAGAGCAGGGTTGCGATACACCCAGCTTGTCTCTTGCTGGGTGATCATCGATGCATTAATGATACTTTTTGCTCAGCAGAGAATGTTTGAGAAACAAGCCATCTGGTTGATGATACCTTTTTTGATTCGCCTTGGTGTCTTTCCGTTTGCGCAAATCATGCGAGACTACCTTGTCGGCCTGCGGGTTCATTTCGTAATACATTTCTGGCGAGTGACACCCTTATTTGGGTTATATATATGCCACATTCATCGAGAAACGCTGGCAATTGAACTTGCCTCGATGTCATATGTGGGCTGGGTACTCTTTGGCGTATCAATTGCATCGATCATGTTGACAGCGATTGTTCATCAAGATTGGTGGACGCGTTTCATGTTCTTGTGGCTACTGCCAGTCATCGGTTTATTTATCATACCATTGATTCTGCGTCGTGAAACGGATGAAATGTCATGGTCTGTGTATGGTATGTGGTGGATACTATCTCCTTTAGCCGGTGGATGCCTACGGACAGATGAGCGCCTACGTCGAGAGACATGGACATTTTTATTGGGACGAACATCTGTTGTTCAACGTCTGTTGTTCAATATTGGTTTGTGTGTTGTTATCCTTGGGGCACTCGGTATGGCTTTTATGATGTTCGGGCTGAATTGGGTGACAGGTTGGTTTTGTATATTGTCACTTCCTGTCTGCTATCAATGTTGGGTGGTCAGTTATTCTAAGGTACAGCGTCTGCGGTCGAATCAAGCTGATAACCTGTTGGAATTACATGCTTGGCCTTATTTAGGTATGAGTTGTGTGGTTGGTTTGTGCATCTTTATATGGATGCTAAAGACGACAGTTGGGGGCTAAAGTGCTGCATATACTGACGACATATGAAGCGCCATGGATGTTATTGTTCTCATCTTACGTGATGCTATCTCTGCTACTATCGAAGCATATCGGGCATCGACGTCAAATCATTGTTTTTGGAATATTGGTTGTTGGAGAATGGTTCTGTCCTGAACCGTGGCGCCTCAATTACTGGATGATTCTTCCGTTTTTATGGATATGCACGTGTCTTGATCAACTTGAATTCCCACGAAATCGACTGGCAATGGTCTTGAAAGCCGTCTCTATATGGTGTTTGCCGATGGCAGGCTTACATATTTTTCAAGGCTTGAAAGGTATGGCGATGTCCACTGCATTGCCGCTTGATATCGTTTATGTCTGTGATTCCGCCATGATCGCTTTGTTACTTGTCATGATCTGTTGCCCGCCTTTCATTGGGTTGCTTGTCGATATATTAAACTTGTTGCCAGCGGCACTGACATTCCAATTTCTCTTTATATTGTTTATTCAAAAATGGAGATTCATCCAATTGGATATTTTACAGCTGGTCGATGTGTCTTCAGTATCATTCGATTGGTTGCTCGGGATTGTTTTGCTTGGCGTGATAGCGGTGGGACTGCGACAATTTAAAGAACGCTATTTATTGAATATCAGTTATCGCACATATGCGTTGTTACTGTGTGCACCTTTCTTGGTCGTGATTCAGCCTCATGCAGGTGCGCCATATCATATCATGATTATCTGTGCTGCTTGTATTCTTCTTTGGCTCCATAGTTATGCTGTTTTGACAGTTCATCAGCATGAAGCGATTCCTGATTGGGAGACATGGTCTGGTCTCGGACATGTCCGTGCGTCATCAGCTGTGTTGATGACACTAGAAACAGGGCTTTCAAATTTGATCTTGTTCTTAACTGGAACGCACCTATTACAAGCTGGGCAGTCAGATTTCAAATGGCTTGATTATGGTCTTATCTGCGTTGGCCTGTTGGGACTCATAATTATGATCAGAATGTGGGGATTCTTTTTTGGTAAGCCACCATCTTCAGAAACGGTACACGTCGGCGGTACACAGTTTCAAAAAATAGTGTGGGGAATTGTCGGGATGACAATCATCGTGGCGTGTTGTCTTATCGTGGTCGGAAAATAACGCGACCTTTGGTGAGATCATATGGTGACAGTGCAACACGAACTTTGTCTCCAAGAACGATACGGATCCGGAATTTTCTCATCTTGCCAGAAGTCGAGACAAGCACTTCGTGCCCATTTTCGAGTTCGACACGGTACATACCGCCGCGTAAAACTTCCTTAACTGTTCCATCCATCTCGATATGATCGTCTTTAGACATAGTCCTCCTGTTTTGCATGAGTATACAGACAAAAGTCTGTTTCACCAACTCTTTTGAAACGTCTGAGGTTCTGAAGTATTCAAATATAGACTTTTTTTGTCTATTTTTTTAAAAACAGCATTTTTTCGCAATTCCTGTGCCACATGACCAGGATTCCCGCTGTGTTTCTCCTGGACATTCTTCATCAAAATCGACACAGATGCCGCCTTCAAAGTTACAGTCACTATTGTCGACAATATAAGATTGCGGAATACAACACCATGTTGTCACGTCATTACAATCATAGTCGAGGGAACTGTGCTCTGAAGGTCGACAATCGCCAAAATCATCTTCACATCGCGCACCAGGGATATCGTTACAACTCAATTCGTCGAGCTCCCAGTCTGTATCATCTCCGTCAGATACGTCTTCAGAACCATCTGAAGGCGCATCCAATGGGACACAACATTGTAAGGTACTATCACCACAAGATATAGATGAGACCACCGATGGACAGTTTTCTGTCGTTGAGAGGCAGGTGCCGCCGATAATAGCACAGGGAAGTTGACTTGAGATCTCTTCATCACCTTCATCGCCATCCGTGCTCATTTCGGCCGCCCGACATGCACCATCGATGCATGAATAATTGGGTCCACAATCACCTTCATTATCGCAAGCCGCTGCACCAAGTTGATAGACCTGGATGCAACCGGTGTTGAGGGCACACAAAAATATAAACAAGATCATGCGAATATATGTATTCATTGTCGGTAGCTACTCCACAAGCGTTCGGCCCGTTTTTTGATAGAGTCATTATTGATTGACGCAATGAGTTTGTTGATACGTGAAGCCGTTGACGAAGATGGCTGGGTTGTTTGACCCAACATCGCTCTAATCAAGCCCAAACGTGCCTCATCAACAAGTTGACCGTTGTCGAAGGTATCTAAAAGTTCTTCGTAAGCGCGCTGTGCACGCTGATGATTACCTTGCTCTAACCATCGCTTTGCATTTTGGTGCGCCTCGACTTCTTGTTGAAAACGTGAACGGTGTTCCAAATTATTAGACTCTTTTTTAGCGTTTGTTGAAGATGGCTTGATTCTTGATGGCTGCCGTTTGGTCGCTTCGCTATCTTCTGTTGGGAGTGATACCAGCTCAGTCAGACTGTTTTCTTCAGGCTCGGGTATTTCAGGCGTTTGTTCTTTTTGCGCCGGTTTTTTCACATCAACTTCAACGACAGGTTGAGGTGCTTTAGCTGACTGTTGACTTATAACCACTGCTGTTGTTGTTCCACCAACAATGATGGCGCCGGTCAATGTCTTTGTTAAAATGGACGCTTTGGCTATTTGTCCAAATAGCCCAGCAGTTTTAACAGCTTTTGTTGTGATCGCTGTTGCCTGAGCTGTCGTTTGAGCTGCCCCAGCACTTGCTGCTGACTTGAGTGACGTCGATGAAAGGGCAGTTTGTGCTGCAGCAGATGTTGCCGCTGTTGTCGCGACACCAGCAGCCAGCAGAACGGCCTGTTGCAGTCGCTTCTTGTCGACCGGTTCGACCAAATCATCTAATCTCTGCTTAGACATTTGGGTGAGATCGAGTATATTTCGCTCATCTTCAATAGTCATCCAAAGAGCTCCTTGATCGGGGTATCGGGGTACTGCTCAACAAAGCGTTGGCGAAATTTACGTCGCGCTCGGCTTAAGCGTGATTTGAGGGTGCCGACTTTACTATCTGTCATGTCCGCAATCTCCTGATGTGTGAATCCTTCAACATCATGTAAAACAAGAATTTCTCGGTCAGCATCATCCATTTGTTTAAGCACCGTCATAACATGTGCAGCTTGGATATCTTGGTTACCCGTGATGCGCCGACCAAAGTCCTCGAGATAATCCACACCAATCTCACGTTGTTGCATTTTTTGGCGTTTTCGAATGAAGTTTTGGCATGTGAATGTGGCAACTTTAAACATCCAAGCACGTTGATTATCCACTGCTTCAAATTCTGACTTTTTATTCACGCATACCAATAACGTATCTTGAAGTAAGTCTTCGGTGTGTGGGCCAAATCCTGTGAGTCGAACAATATGTCGGTGAACCTCATCGGCATGTGTGTCAATGAGTGTGGATAGCCAAAGATGAATATCCTGTTTTGAACGATCCGGCATATAAAACATCCTATTAAATTCATGTCGACCGACAAGCGGGTGTCGGTGAAATAGATTGAAACCGTTCAACAAAAGAGGCGTCATATGAAGTAAGTGTCACAGGCACCTAAAAGGTTGCACACCAATAAGTTGCGTCCCTTAATCTTGTAGGGGTCAAAAAAGAAGAAATAAACCTGTGTTAAATTGAGGACTTAAAGTGTTTTCGAGGCCGTCGATTGCGTATTGCGCTTGCCGAATATCAACGCGCGTATTGAAGCCGAGTTTGAATCGTTGGCGTTCAACAGGCGTTATTTTGAACTCAGCAGCCACATTGATATGCGCCGGGTTTCGGCGATCAGCAAGTTGATTAGATATCGGGAGTAGAAGACCCGTCAAAAAAGAGAGACGTGGTTGCCATGGGGCTTGTTTGAGAACGAATCCGACGCCGATATCGAGGCGTACCATATGAATATGATTTGTGGCGCGTTCCAGTGTTCGAATATATTGCGTCGATGCCTCAATAAAAGGCAGTAAGGCTTCATCGATTTGGGAATCAAGGATTAAACGTGCGCCAATGTGAAGTCGATGATGTGGAGCGCTATACATAAGCTCCGGACCAAACTTCAGCGTCTCGTCGACGGTGTGAGGCGCCTCTTTCGATAAGTCGGCAGAGAGAACACCAGATACATTTTTAGATTCAAGTTCAGCATTCGATTGGACAGCGGTCGTCGTTGCTTCTTTTGGTTTAGCATGCGTTTCGGTTGGCAATCCATCAGGATGTAGCCAGGATTGGAGCGCATGTTCGATGAGGAGTGAAACGTCTTGGCAAGACGATGGCTCGACCTTGAATAAACGTTGGAATGAGCGTTGGTTATGATCGATCGCTTGGACGGAGATAAAGACATTTGTCGTTTCTTGTTCGCCATCTATATGGAGGGTGCGCAACTCCGATAAGTCCGCGCGCATCTTTTCGATGTGTTCAAGAGAAGGACAAGCGAGTACTTCAAGACGTTGTCCAACGCGAATATCTTGTGCCGCAAGCGGCAAAACAAATATCCAAATGCAAATAGGAAAGAAATGCCGATTCAAAAACACATTGGATAGACGCCACCTACACTGCATTATTCAACGTTGAGCTTTTCCTTTGCAGAATCAGATAGTGCATCAGCGATTGAAAAGCCGGTAGATTGTTCACCCTCTTTATTTTTGTAGTCCTCGTACGCGGCTTTGGTGTCTTGTTCTTGGGCACGTCGAATACTTAAATAAACAGTTTGTTGACGCGCGTTCAGCTCAAGAACCTCACATTCAACCTCATCGCCAACCTTAACGACATCGATGACACGGTTAACAGGTTCTGAGGCAAGCTCACGTTTTTTAATAAACCCCTCTAAATGTTCATCCTCGAGTTCGACTTGTGCGCCACCTTCTGTGAGTTGTGTAATCACGAGGTTCAATCTTTGCCCGACAGCATATTTTTGTCGCCAGGCATCGGTCGGGTCGTCTTCAAGTCTTTTTATTGAGCAAGAAACACGCTCATCCGCTGTATTGATGTCAATGATTTTGACGTTGATAGTATCACCAACAGAGACACACTCATCGGCATGTTCAATGCGTTTTGTCCAAGAGAACTCACCAAGATGTATCAAGCCCTCGATATGGTCGGTGAGTTTGACGAATGCACCGAAATCAGTCAGAGAGGTCACCATCGCCTCGACAACTGATCCTGCCGGTGTTTCAGACTCGAATTGAGCATAAGGATTTTGTTGGGTTGCCTTAAGAGAAAGAGATAAACGACGTTCATTTTGGTCCAGTTCAAGTATCTTGGCCTCAACGGTTTGTCCGATTTGGAGAAGATTAGAAGGGTGTTTAACATTACTCCAAGATAATTCAGAGATATGCGCCAGTCCTTCGAGTCCATCTGCGATTTCAATAAATGCACCATAATCGGTCAAAGAAACCACTCGACCTTTGACGATAGAACCTGCTGCCAACGCTCTTGTCGGATCATTAAATGGATCTGGTAATAATTGCTTGAGCCCAAGTTTGATCTTACCTGCATTCTGGTCGAGCTCGATGATTTGTGTTTCAATACGTTCGCCTTTCTTGAGAACTTCTTCGACGCGTGCACGGCCACTCCAACTTAAGTCGGTTTGATGAAGGAGCCCATCAACGCCGCCGATGTCGATAAACGCACCATAACGTGTGAGGTTTTTGACAACACCACGAACGCGTTGTCCCACCTCAATGTTTTGCCATAGCGCCGCTTCGCGTGCTTTATGCTGCTCTTTTAATGCGGCCCGACGAGAGACGATGAGATTGTCTTGCTCAACAACCCCTTCATGAATGATAAATTCGTCTGATTGACCGTGGAGGTCCGGATTGAGTCGAATATCCCGCTCATGCACCGCATGACGCATTGGCGCGTATGCACGGATTGTTTTATAGGTATTCATGTTTTCGGCTGAATTGGTGTTCAATGCGACTGAATAGCCATTCCCGGCACGTGACAAAAACACACCAGGGACTTTCTGTTCGGAACCTTCTTTTGGGATGGTGGCATAGGCTTCAAGTTGAAAAGCTTCAATTTCAGAAGCGATCCACTGTTCTCCATCCTTTCTCAGTGTGACACGCACAAAATTGCCTGTGGTATAATCTGATATGGACGGCCGTGCGCATTCATCTTTAGAAAGTGTTGCCTCAAGAATGGTTTCACCATCTCGACATGATAAGGCTAGAGATGCCTCAGAGACTGATTTAATCTCTGCATCAAAAATACTATTTTGACGAACATCACCACCCACTTTGGAAAACAAGACTTCAGGCGAAAACCCGGGTCCGCGAAGGAATTTCTTAAGCTTGCGTTCGTGCGAAGGTAATCGGGTGCGAAGTTTCTTGCGAGATTGTACCATTTTTTGGGCTCCTAGCAGGATCTGAGTATTTGGAGACAAGATTTTACCGGAGAACGGCTTTTGTCAATCGCGTCGGCAGACTTAAAGATATGGTACACTTGCCTCAAATATTTGACTTTGAAGTGAATAATTGGGCTAAAATATGTCAAGTACCCAGCTGGGTTAGGGGTGTGGAGCGAACGTGAACATACAATGTCCTTGGTGCCAAAAAGACTATACACTTTTTCTGGCAAAGGTGCCTGAAACCGCCATGCTTGCTGTTTGTCCAAGTTGTGGTGGAGACCATCATTTGATGCCACCAGCAAAGATGGAGGAAACCGAGACAGATGGCCATGCGCCGACATTATCTGCCCCAGGCCACGGGGCGACAGCGACACGTCAAGTTGTTAGCGGAATCGAGCAGCAAGGGACCAAGGCAGTACCTGGCTTGGCGATTGAAGGACTCGATTTATCTGAAGATGCGTCGTTTTCAGGGGAGTCTGCACATGAACTGCGACTTGAGCAGGAGCGGATTAACCCAGATCTCTTAAAAGCAGCTGAGCCGGTGATCGAGACCCCAAAATCAGAGGTACCAGATAAACTTGAGCTTGATCGTGAGCCTGAAGCAGATCCCGATGAAAATGAGGCATATTTTAAACAGCCGGCGATTGCTCTGGATTTGTCCTCGCAGCCATTTAAAGATATTGATACCGACGAACAAGACTTACGTGAATCGAGTTCTTTGTCGGAGCAGTCTGATGAATCTGGGCATATCGTTGAAAAAGAGCTCAAAGAAGAACGAAAAAAGAAAATGCGTGCTCAGCCCGTCTATAAACAAGGGGCTGTTCGCGGGGCCAAAAAAGAAAAGTCGAAAGCCCCGCAAATTGCACTACTTGTTGCATTACTCGCTGGTGGTGGGTATCTCGCTCGAGAGCCGATTTTGGATTTAGTCCAAAAGATTCAGGCACAGCTCAGTGCGTTTAACGCAAATGAAGATGCGGGCGGACAACACGCCTTTAAATCTCAAATTGAAGTGTGGGCATCACAACAACAAGGACGCCCAGATTTAACGCCAGAAGCTGCACAAGAGAAAATTAGCACAATCATATCTGGCGGGGAGAAACTTGCTGAAGCAGAGCGGGTCGCCCGGGACCAAGTGATTCAAAATCCAGATGATCCACAAGCCATCGCACGCCACCTGATGACAGTGGAGACGCTCGAATCAAAAGGAATACAAACTCTCAATGCAGACACGCTTGAAATCGAGCGGGACTACTTCAATCAACTTAATAGTGCCTCCGATTACAGCCGTTTGGTTGATAGAAGTTTAGATGCGGCCTCTGGCGCATATGTTTCTGAAGAAGAGATGAAGCGACTTTTGCTTGATGAGGCACATCCTGAACTAACTTACCCGATTGCAAATCGACTGTCTTATGTTCGACCTGAGCTTGTCTACGCTTATTGCGAAAAAGTGTTAAAGAAAAAGCCAGGTGATCATTTACATTTAGCACTGAAAGGAAAGGCGGCATTTTTGACGCATCGATATGATGAAGTCGTCGCGATAGCTGAGCAGTTTGATGATCGTATTTCGAGTGAGTCTTTATTTGTTATCGTGTGGGCTGACTTGATATTTGGTAAAGTTGATGACGCTCGGAATAAATTATCGACATTCGTAAAGACGAAAACAGCAGACAAACATATCTTGAGGTTGTGGCGTTTTGTTGAGACAGAATTACGACATGATGCAAAGAATGCGTGGGATACGATTCAACCAACTTATACATCTCGTTTGCCATTAGATATGCAACAGGAGTTTTTGATCGCGGCGTTGGCTGCACGTGATGTTGCATTGGCAGAGGACATTGAGACCGATATTCAGAAGGTTCATTCTAAAGATGACGAAGATATTCCATTTATTGTAAGCCAAGCTGTGCTCGCCTATCTGAATGCGGACTTTAAAAAGGCTGCTAAGACCTTTGATAGAGTATTTGGCATTAATAAGAAAGCGGGCGTGTACTTATCACAACAACCTTGGATCGCATTATTTGCCGGTCTATCTTATGAGCAACTTGAAGATAAAGATAATGCAAAAATACGCTATCGGGCGGCATTACAAGAGGATATTGGTCATTTTGAGGCCATGATGTTGTTGACGTTGAGCAACTTCGAAGACGGAGAGAAGTCGGCTCCGCTTGAACCCATAGATGGGTTGCGGCATGGTGATGTGACTGATTGGTTTACACCTGTCGGTGCTGATGTCATTTATCTTCCAAGAGATGTGGCGCTTGAGTATGTTGATAAGAGACTCAAGGAAACAACCTATAAAGATGGAAGTCAGACCCTTTCTCTGCTAAAGGGGATTGCGGCATATCGGCACAGACAGAGTAAGAAAGCCATCAAATCCTTAAATCAATTTTTAGGTAAAAACACGCGAAACCAGCCTGCAAGAATCTTACAGGCGCTGATCTATAATGAACAAAAAGCCATATCGAAGCTCGATCGGAGTTTGCGGATTTACAAAAAGTACGATCGCTCAGACCTTGTACTCAGACAATTTCTCGAGGCGCGCTCCAATTATCTTGAAGGCCGCCATAATCGCGCGATCAAAGATTTATCTGAGTTGACAGAAGCGCATGCATACTATGTGCCTGGCCTGAAAGGACTGACATCTATGCTCCGACAGAAAAGACCAGAGACACCCGTCGATCAATACCTAAAAAAGCTTGTTGAGTTGAGACCGACCGTCCTCGAGTACAAAACATGGTTATACGAAGCATTGGTCAAACCAACTGCGGATAAATGAGCATTGTTTCTCTTTCCCATACCATCAGTGCAGATGAGTTGTCGGCGCTAAAAGATTGGTTTGTCGCGAATCGTCGGCCGCTGCCTTGGCGTGAAACCCGCGATCCGTATCGGGTATGGGTATCTGAGATTATGCTTCAGCAAACGCAGGTCGTCAAAGTCATTTCTTACTATGAACGGTTTATGCAGCGGTTCCCCACCGTTCAAGATTTGGCCAAAGCGCATATCGACGATGTGATGGCGCTCTGGTCAGGGCTTGGGTATTACTCACGTTGCCGGCTCATGCATCATTGTTCACAGTTTGTGGTTGAGAGATGTGACGGTGCTTTTCCATCAACTGCTGCGGAGCTTTTGCATTTACCAGGCATCGGACCTTACACGGCGCGCGCGATCTCGAGCATTTGTTTTCGAGAATCGGCCGGTGTGATCGATGGAAATGTGAAGCGCGTGATGGCGAGGCGACATGGTCGCCCGTCTGGTTTTGTAAATGGGGGGGAAAAACAAGCGCTTCAAATATGGCTCGATCAAGTGGCAACCACGTTCGTGGGGCATCCTGGTGATTTGAATGAAGCATGGATGGAGTTGGGTGCAACCATTTGCACGCCGAAGAAAGTTCAATGTGGAGACTGTCCGATATCGGATGGGTGCGAAGCATACAAACAAGGTGTCGTTGATTCAATTCCCAAGCCACGTCTACGCAAAGCACCCAAACAAGTTGAGTTGCATGTGGTGATGGCCAGACGCATGGGACACATATATCTTGTTAAACAAGTCGCGGCTCAACTATTCAAAGGTTTGTATACCTTACCGATGGTTGACTTAGAGCGCATCAGCAGAAGTGGCGAACGGCGAGGACATTTTCGTCATGTGTTGACCCACCGAAAACTTGATATTCATGTTTGGAATGTACCTGCGCGCGAAGTCGAATCCCTAGCGCCAGACGGCGTTTGGATGATGCTTGATCGGTTGAGTGATATCGGGCACCCGCGTTGGGTTGATATCGCTTGCGCACGATTTTTAGATGATAAGCCATTGTGAGTCTATCGGATAACGTTTAGGCTGACTCTATGATCAATCAGCTCTATCGAATGTCAATGATTTTTGGGATGGCACTCTTTTTACAAGGGTGTAAAAAAGAATGCTTAGACGACAGTTTCTGCGTTCGCACATGTGAATGTCAGAATGCACAAACGAATACAACCACATCATGTGATTTGGGATTCCAATGTGGAGATGATGGAACATGCAACCCAGCATATGACGGGTTGACGTGTGATCAAATATGTCAGTCTTATGCCGTGACGGGAAAATGTGGCAGTCGATATTGTTCGACATCAGATGAGTGTGTGCGAGAAGTGAACTGTGATATCAGTGACGGCTCAGGACAATATCTTCGAACAGATACCTGTGTGAATCAGTTTGTTTGTGATACATCGGCAAAGCTATGTGAAGATAACTTTTTACGAAATGATCAAGCACAGTGTGAGATTTGTTTTGAACAAACCACTGGGGGGTGTGATCCGTCTACCGGTTGCGTCAAGCAAACAAACTGTGATTTTTGCGATGCGAACAACTTATTTTTAGAGACTGTTAACTGCGAACAAACATACACGTGTAACGCGACTTCAGGAACCTGCGATGCACCGTTCTTTGATGATGAACGTATTCAATGTGAACGATGTGCAGCTTCGGAGCCAGGAAATATTCACGTATGCAATTAATGCATCCAAGTGTTGACCAGCACGTCTATTTTTCGAAAGACGCGGGGCTGACAGCGTTCGAAGCACACTGGATTGCCGAGGGTCGCTATACATTTGTTGTGCCTGATGAGATCATGTCATCAATTGCTCAAACACGTGCCTTTATCGATGACGTTGCAGCTGGACGAGAGCCTGTTTATGGGGTGAATACAGGTTTTGGTGCGTTGGCTGAGCGCCGTGTCGATAAAACAGAAGTGGGGGCACTTCAGAAAAATCTAATTCGGTCTCATGCTGTTGGTGTTGGCGAGCCCTTGAGTCCTCATCTTGCTCGACTGGTCATGTTGCTCCGTTTAAATACACTATGTCATGGCGGTTCTGGTGTTCGACCTATTGTTTTATCAACACTAGCGACTTTATTAGCCTCGAAAGCGGCACCTTATATTCCTGCGAAAGGCTCCGTTGGGGCCAGCGGTGATTTAGCGCCGTTGGCACATTTAGCACTCTTGCTCATGGGAGAAGGGAATGCATACTGGGATGGCCAGAAGCTGCCGGCAGTTGAGGTACTCAAACGTACTGGTGTTGAGCCGCTGGTTTTAGAGGCGAAAGAAGGGCTTGCATTGATTAATGGAACCCAAGCGATGACTGCGTTGGGGTTGAATGCGATTGTTCAATGTACACATTTATTAAATTATGCTGATGTGATCGCGGCAATGTCGATTGATGCGCTACTTGGTTCAGCGACACCATTTGACGAACGTATCCATTTGGCTCGACCGCATCCTGGGCAAAAAACAGTGGCGGCAAATATGCGCTTACTCTTGAAAGGATCTGCACTAATAGAAAGTCATGCAGGATGCCATAAGGTTCAAGATCCTTACTCTCTTCGGTGTGTGCCGCAGGTCCATGGTGCGGTTCGTGACGTCATCGCCAATAACACCCGAACATTACATTATGAAGTCATGAGTATGACAGATAATCCATTGGTATTTGCACTTGAGAATGGGCACTACGATATTTTATCTGGCGGTAATTTTCATGGCGAACCCGTTGCATTCGCCCTTGATTTTATGGCGATAGCGATGGCTGAGATCGCCAATATTAGCGAGCGCCGAATTGAACATATGTTGAATCCGGCCTTGTCTTCTGGGTTACCCGCCTTCTTGTCACCCAATCCTGGTTTGAACTCTGGACTAATGATGCTTCAGGTGACAGCAGCGAGTTTGGTGAACGAAAATAAGATATTGTGTCATCCGGCAAGCACGGATTCGATTCCGAGCTCTGCGAATCGAGAAGATCATGTTTCCATGGGAATGACATCGGCAAACAAACTCATGCGGGTCCTTGAAAATGTCCAAACGGTTTTGGCAATCGAATGGGTTTGTGCAGCACAAGCCATTGACCTTCGCGCATCAAAGACAAGTCCGAGCCTTTATGCCATGCAACAATGGTTGAGAAGTCGGGTTGACTTATTTAATGATGACCGTCATTTTGGAAATGATTTGAATCAAGCGATTGAATTACTAAAACACCATGTGTGGAATGTGCCTGCTGATATTGGGGCCATTCTCATGCAGCTATCACAGGAGTAAGTGAATGAGCCAACTAGCCGGAAAAACGATCATTGTGACAGGTGCGAGCCGAGGGATTGGCCGCGAAATCGCACTTAAATGTGCTGCTGATGGGGCGAATATTGTGATCGCTGCCAAAAGCGCTGAACCACATCCGAAATTGCCAGGAACGATTTTCACAGTTGCTGAAGAAGTCGAGCAAGCTGGTGGCAAGGCATTGGCATTTCAGGTTGATGTGAGAGAGGAATCGATTGTTGAATCAATGTGTGCCAAAGCCGCAGAAACATTTGGTGGGATAGATGCGCTGATCAATAATGCAGGTGCGATTGCGCTGACCGATGTTGAGTCGACAACAATGAAACGTGCAGATCTGATGCATCAAGTAAACGCCCGTGCAGCTTATCTATGTGCGAAGGCGGCCTTGCCATATCTAAAGAAGTCATCTCATGCCCACATTATTAATATGTCACCGCCGATCACCTTAGAGCCACATTGGTTGGCGAATCATGTGGCGTATACAATCTCAAAATACGGCATGAGTTTAGCGGCAATTGGCATGGCTGAGGAGTTTAAGAACATCCCCATCTCTGTGAATGCTTTATGGCCCAAAACAGCGATCGCAACTGCGGCAATCAATATGTTATTGGGTGAAACGGGAATGAAGCAAAGCCGCACACCGGCGATTGTTGCTGATGCCGCACATGCGCTTTTATGTACGCCGCCTGGTAAAGTGACAGGTCAGCTCCTACTTGATGAAGATATTTTGCGAGATGAGTGTGGGATAACAGACTTTAAACATTATCGTGTTGATCCGGATGTCGAGCCTTTGCCTGATTTGTATGTCAAGCCATGGAATATCTAGCCACGAACGTGAGACCGAAAGCTGTTCTCATGGACAAAATGTGATTTCGATCTGCGTCGAAGACATGAGAATAGGGGCGTGGTTGGAATCGACATGGCCCTCAATTCAGTTTGAACGACATGTGCGTCGACCGCAGATAGGTGAGCTTTTTGTTGTCGACAATATTATTGCGTTTAAAGGTGGCCGTCGTGGACATCCATTTAACTTTAGATGCGATTTTGCAAAAACAACAAAAGCATGCTTTCAACAAGATGCACTTCTATTAAAAGCATTTCAATCCGTCTCTAAAACAGAGCCCATATATGATGTGACAGGTGGTTTACTTCATGATGCCACTTTGCTTGTTGCTTCTGGTTTTCAAGTTCATGCATTTGAGCACAACCCATACATATATATCCTCGCCGATAATGGACGGTTAAGAGCAGGGGACCAGCTGTCCGCGCTATCATATTATTGCGAGGATGCTCAGCAGTCGAAGCGCTTGAAAGATGCCAAAATAATTTATTTTGATCCGATGTTTACGGCGGCTTCACATACACAAAAGCCATCTAAGAAAGCACAGGTTCTCCGTCATTTTGCGGCATCTGATACAGAAGTGAAGCTGCATTCTCAGTTGGCGTATTTTCTGTCGTTGCCTCAGGTCTGTCGAGTTGTTGTTAAACGTGGTTCTTCTGAGCCTGTCCTAGGTACACCGACTTCTGTGATTGAAGGCACATCTATTCGTTATGAAATGCACATTCGATAACCGAGAACAAACATTCGATAAATTAGATTGACCCAAGCCAATCATTGCGATTGTCGATATGGTTTAAAGCTGTGTATATAGATGTCTATGCTAAGAATTTTGATATCATGTGCTGCTTTATTTGCGACAGTTATTGGTTGTGCTGATCTCACTCCAGACCTTTCGGTGTTAGCCAGCGGAAAGGATAGGAAAGCCGCCATCTACGGTGTTGACGATCGTGTTGATATTTACGACGCATCGCCATTCTGGTCTGATATCGGTATTGGATCTGTGGCTGCGATGATGTTTCCTGATAACCTTTATATGACCAGCTCTGGGCGGATAGCTCTTAATGTGTACACGCTTGGCGAAGCATATGAAGATCGTTTATGTCACGACGTCCCATTTCAAGATCAGCCATTGGCCTCGAGTTGCTCGGCGACGTTAATCGATCATGATCTTGTCTTGACGGCTGGGCATTGTGTAAGCCCCTGTCCAGGATTAAAATTTGTGTTCGATTATTACCAAGAATCTGCATCGGGGTTGGCTGAAATTAACCCATCCGACGTCTTCGACTGTTCGGAGGTGCTTGTCGCCCGATATGACGATGAAGGACGAGACTATGCTATTATACGTCTTGCGCGTTCTGCCGGCCAACGGCAACCAGCGGTCGCCTCTCGCTATGCGCCGAATCTCGATGTTGGCACATCGCTTACACTAATTGGATTTCCATCAGGTTTGCCGATGAAAGTTGCGGAAAATGGAGAAGTCTCTCATGCGAGTACACATAACAATATAGATTTCTCTGCCTACGTTGACGCATTTACAGGCAATAGCGGATCAGGTGTTTTTGATTCATCAGGGCGGGTTGTTGGTGTGCTCTCTGGTGGGGCTGATGATTATGTCAATGCTGGAAGTTGTATTGATTTAGAAAGGTACCCTGAACGCGGTTACGGAGAACGCGTTGTTTATGCTTACCCAGCGATCGAAGAACTATGTAATACAGGGTATCCAAGCGAGGCACTATGTAATCAAGCGCCTGTGTGTGGAGATGGGATTTGTTCAAACGGTGAAACAGAAACGAGTTGTGCTGATGACTGTAATTGGGTCAATTGGACATGTGACCGAAACTATTACAATGCAGACGATGGCTGTGATTGCGGTTGCGGCAGTTATGATCCGGATTGTCGAGATTCCACACAAGAAATATTCGGTTGTGCTGATGGGCAAGGTTGTAATTTGTCCGGGTATTGTGATGATAATGTTGAGCCCGGTCAGGTGCCTGTCGAGGAAACTGTTTCTGCCGAGCCGGACGACGCTTCTGACATACCAGAAGAAAATCAGTCAAATGATGCTGTCAGAGACTTTGTAGAGGAGTTTGAGCAAGATGATGACGTTTCACCGGAGGATAACGAACAACAATCGAGCGATGATGACGACGATAATGACGATGACGATCCTTCGACAGACTCAGGAGCCGACGACGAAGAAAATCGCGATACCAGTGATGACGAAGTGGAGCGTCAGTCAGATGAGACTGCAAAAAAAGAACTTTCACAGGCGTTGAGTCTCGGCTGTCAAACGACAGCAGGCGGTCACATATTACCGGCCTTGCTTTTGTTTATGAACTGGTTTCGTCGTAGAGACCGGTAGATGCTAACCAGTCATCATTCAAAAATTTGGATAGATAAGGTCTCGATCCATCGGGCAGGAGAATTAATATATTTTTCTTTTTCGGCTCATCATGAAAGCGCGCAGCATATTTGAGCGCACCCTTAACAGCCGAGCCGCATGATCCGCCGCATAAGATACCTTCTTTTTTGATGACTTCTCGCGCCATATCAAAACTTTCACGATCGTCGACCTGGATGATATCATCCATCGATGTCAAATCCATTGTGTCAGGCATGAAGTCTTCTCCGATGCCCTCGACAAAATAGCCATGTGCTTCTGGCATCTTGCCCGAGTGAAATAAGTCATAATAGATACTACCAACAGGATCGACACCTATAATTTGAATATTGGGGTTCTGTTCTTTGAGGTACTTCGAAATACCAGATACAGTGCCACCTGTTCCGATAGAGATGACAAGTGCATCTAGTTCTGTGCCGCATTGCTCCCAGATTTCTGGACCGGTCGTTAAATAGTGTGCCTCAGGATTGTGGGGGTTCCAATATTGTCGTGTGTAGAGGCTATTTGGCGTTTCGGCAGCAAGTTTGTTCGCAACAGAATAGTAGCTTCGGGGATCGTCAGGCTCAACATTTGTCGGGCAGACAACGACTTCTGCACCAACAGCACGAAGTGCTGCTCTTTTCTCTTCTGATTGTTTATCGGCCATGACGAAAATACAGTGGTAGCCCCTCGTGGCACCAACGAGTGCAAGTCCCATACCTGTGTTTCCACTGGTTGCCTCAATAATCGTCCCGCCAGGCTGCAGACGGCCTTCTTCTTCTGCGCGATCGATCATATGGACGGCCATTCTGTCTTTGACTGAACCACCGGGATTGAAAAACTCGAGTTTTGCAAAAAAGTTGACGTTCAAGTCCTGCCCAATCTGGTTGAGACGAACGATCGGTGTTTGACCAATTGTTTCAAGAATATTGTTCTTTGCGGTTTTCGATAACATAGCGTCCTCAATCTGTTGATTCATATGAATGTAGTTGTCCTAACATATTCTACTTCGTTCGCACATGTCTTTTAGATGCCCGGATATCAATTGATGAAAGACAGATCAATTCAGACCCATTTACGCTCCCAGGAGACTTGGCATGGTCGCTTGGGGCATATCCAAGGTGGCCTTTCGATTGTATGGACCTATGGCAATCAAAAATTATTAGATCATATACATGCAACAGCGGTGGTTGGCCCAAGAGTCCATAGTGCTCGGGCACAAGAGTTAACGACGCGCCTGGTCGATGATCTTGTGCGGCGGAATCATGTCATTATCTCTGGCGGAGCGCGTGGTGTCGATATCATGGCTCATGAAGCAGCACTTTCACGGGGAGGGCAGACGATTATCATTCCAGGAGAACCGCTTAATCCAAAGCGGCCTATACATCAGCGGTGGCATCGTATCTTGAGTCAAGCATCATCTGACAACTGGCTCATCTTATATGTGCATCCCCCTTGGGTTTATCATTCGAAGAGATTGTTTATCTCGCGAAATAAATATGTTGTGGCCATGAGCGATCAATGTGTCATCGTTGAAGGTCGTCGTAAAAGTGGTACAGCCCATACCGCTGATATCGCGTTCAAAAATCAAGTACCAATCAAGTGTTTGAGTCGAGACTTTGATGAAGATTGTGGTGCGCTGCCGAACTGGCTGTTGAGTCAGCATCAAGCGATGCCCTATCAATTTATAGGTGAGGCGCAAGAGAACTCTACTGAGATGACTCGCCTCTATGAGAGTGAAATTGCGCAACTCCTGATGACAACATCGGGACAAATGGACATCGAAACATTGATGACGCGGGTGGGGGATAAACATTCATTATTTGAGATGCTTTGGGAGGGGGAAAGTCGTGGCGAAATACGACGAATCGGATCGATGTGTTATCTGTGCTCTTGATGTTTATGAGTAATCTGACAAAAGAAGTCATGTCTGAAGTCATCGTTATTGGCGCCGGTTTGGCTGGGTGTGAATTATCTTATCAGCTTGCTGAGAGAGGAATCAGTGTTCAATTATATGAGATGAAGCCAACTGCGCGAAGTCCAGCACATGTGTCTGAACATTTTGCTGAACTGGTGTGTTCAAATTCTTTTCGCTCAAATAACCCGATGAATGCTGTCGGGTTATTGAAAGAAGAAATGCGTCGAATGAAGTCTCTGATCATGCAGGCTGCAGAACATGCCAAGGTTCCTGCTGGTGATGCGTTGGCAGTGAATCGAGATGTTTTTGCGGCCTTTATTCACGCCCGTATTGAAGCGCATCCCAATATTGAAGTTGTGAATGCATGTGTCAAAAAAATACCAGATGTCGATAAACCTGTTGTCTGCGCAACAGGGCCGCTCACAGCACCTGAGCTCGCTCAGAATATCATCGAAAAAATAGGGACAGATTCGATGGCATTCTATGATGCAATTGCACCCATTATTGATGCTGACTCGATCAATTTTGAACATGCCTATTTTAAATCACGCTGGGATAAAGGAGAAGCACGAGACTATGTGAACTGTCCGATGGACCAATCGACATATGCAGCTTTTATTCGCGAAATGCTAGCCGCGGATGCTGTTCATGCTAAATCTTTTGAGGAGCTTCATTATTTTGAAGGTTGTTTACCGCTCGAGGAAATGGCCTCGCGTGGAATTGAGACCCTACGTTTTGGCCCATTGAAACCTGTTGGGTTGGCGCATCCTGAAACGGATGAACGTTTTCATGCCGTGTTGCAGCTTCGTAAAGAAAACGTCCATGGAACAGCCTACAATCTAGTGGGCTGTCAAACCAGATTAAAGCAGCCGGATCAGAAGCGTATTTTTCGAATGGTACCAGGCTTAGAAAATGCACGGTTCTTGCGTTTTGGTGCGATCCATCGAAACACTTATTTGAACACGCCAGATATCTTGCAGCCTGATTTTAGTTTAAAAGATCAATTATCGACTCAACCGATATATTTTGCAGGGCAGATGACCGGCGTTGAAGGCTATGTCGAATCAACAGCGTCTGGTATGCTTGTCGCTGCGTCGATTGCTGCTCGGCTTTCAGGAAGAACGTTTGATTGCCCGCCGCCAGAAACCATGTTGGGGGGCCTCGCACGCCATGTTCGCGGCGAATTAATATTGCCCAAGCGCGCATATGAGCCATCAAATATCACGTGGGCACTTGTCCCGCCTCCTGAAAAGCGGCCAAAATCAAAAAAACAACGCAAAGAAATCCTCGCCAATCGAGCCCGTGATGCGCTCACACTTTGGCTTCAGCAGCATGATGATCCCTATTTGAATGTGAGTTCGGATGAGATGGTTTAGACGTCTACTTGGACAATCATCGCCAGCTGATGATGATGACTTAGCGTCGTCATCGAATCGCGATACTCAATACCACGAAGACTTAGAGCAGGCGTTGATTGAGCTTGGGGTGTCAGAGGACACGACGCAACAACCAACTGTGACCGGTCAGGTCGAAACCGATTTCCCACGACATCTCGAAGAACGCATTCATATGATTCGTTCATGCCTCGGTGATGGTGAAGGGATAGTCGAAGGGCTCGAAAAACATATTGATGCTTTACTTCTCGAGCTTGATTCAGGTGGATGGGTTAGATTAGGAGATCGAATTTTAAAAGAGACTGTTGCGCTTGAGCCTTCTGAATTATTGAAGAAGCGCTTGGTTAAACGTTTGCTTGAAAGAGGTGAATTAGATACGGTGGCAATTATATTAGATGAACTCATAGAAGCCAACCCGGATGATCTGGAGTCATTATATCTTCAATCGACTGCCGCAATCCAGGTCCATCACTTTGATCGCGCCCGTTCTTCGCTGGAAAAAATTTTGTTGCGGGATATACATTATGCTGATGCTCTAAAGGTGTATCAATCCTTAGCAAAATCACCTCATAAAAAACACTTAGACTGAGGCGTTCTAAGTGGAATGTATGAGATGCGGTTGAAGCGCCAATTGTTCTTGCTGACAAACAATTTCAAATAGCACGTCTGTGCATTGTGATTGCGTGATCAGTTGTTGTCTTTGTTGCTCAAGCATTTTTATAAATCGTTGCCGGGTCGGTAATTGACCAAGTCTCAGTTCTTGATGCGCGTGTTGGTAAATATCGTATAATTGTTCGTGGTCTTTGACGGCACCAGAACGCCATCCATCGACAATTTGCTGTTCTGTTAGGGATGAGGCACGTGGGGCTTCAGTATGACTTTGTTGAGGCGCAAGAGATGTGAGAATCGACTCTGGGGCGATTGTACTCTCATTATCCATGAGTTCTATCATCGATTTAGACAATGCGGCGGCATGCGTCACTGTTGGTTCTACAGCGGACTGTTGAAGTGCTCGTGCGCGGACTTTAAGTGGTCCGAGGTTGGGATCGTGAATATCAGATAAAGAAGCTGCCAGCTCATTAAACACCCGTGCGACTTCATCGAGTTCTTTAAAGCGGCTTGTGTCGAGCCTTCTGTCTTTATAACCAATAGAGAGCGCCCGCATCGCTTCGACCAGTTCTTTCACAGGTTGAGCCGGAAAAATCATGTGAATGCCAAGCACGATGACGATTAAAACAAATGTGACAAGATCAAATATTAAACCATCTTGTGCAATTTGATTGTCCAAAGGTTGAATGTGCAGGTAGCTCAAGGTGGCTTGAGCAATCAGCAACAACATGATCAGGAGAAGCAGTTTCTTTTTTCTATTTTGCATATTGAGTTGAAGGTGAAATTCGAGTCGAATAATTCAAAAAAATTTGTAGTTGTTGTTGGACAATAGCGGCGTCATCTTTCATTGCGTGTTGGATAATCTCATGTAGTTGGTCAGCATGGTAACCTCGATGTCGCGCCAATTCGAAAGCCATTGCACGAATGTATGGGTCTCGTGAGCGATACAATATCGTCAAGCCTTCGGCCGTATTGTAATTCTCGAATCGTGCCTGTTGACGATCTTTTTGGACATCACGAATATTGACGAATAGAAAGCCAAGTAAAACGAGTACGGTTGCGCCAAGTCGAACAGGGATGGTGGCGGATTCACGTAACACACCCCATACTTCATATAGAAAAGCAAGAAGGAGCAAGGCCAAACAAATTGCCGTTAAATATGAGAAAAAGTGAGAAACATCGCCTCGAGCGATCAATGGGCTCAGCTTTGGCTCGAGTAAGAAGCTGGCAGCAGCAGCAGCAATCCCAAAGGAGATTTTATAATTTCGCAGCGCGCGATCACGCGCTTCTCGAGTTATTGCCATAGATTCTATTACAGATATTTTTGTTCAATTTCTATACAATTGTCTTTTTTTGTTCAGGTGTTAGGGGTAGAACTAACAAATGGAAGGATGGACACGCCGAATTTCTATCAAAAATCAGTCCTATACACTCCAGGTTGAGCAACAAAAAGTCGGCTTTTTAGTCTGTCTATTTCATGACGGTGTGTTGATTCGTTCGGCACATATCGATGAGCATATCGCCGTAGGTGATGTTGAAACGGTGATGAAAAGGCTTTCAGCGCTATCAAAATAGAGTAGGCTTGGCAGATCCCCTCTTGTGGAAATGTGAAAACAGGGTATAAAAAATGCAAAGGAAATTTATGAATAAAAATATACTCTTTTTTGGTGGTTTCGTTTTATTACTAAATATAGCTTGCTCGTCTGATCCTGAGTCCCAAAAGCCGACGCTTTCCACTGACGCAGGTGACGAAGATTTGTGTGGCAACGAAACGATCAATGAGGGTGAGACATGTGATGACGGTAATCAAATACCAGGAGATGGCTGTGATGAAGCCTGTCAGGTCGAAACAACAGTAGGGCGATGCGGAGATGGCATTCGTGGTGAAGGTGAAATTTGTGATGACGGCAACACGATTGATGGAGACGGTTGCGACTCAGATTGTGGTGCCGATCCGGTGGGAGTTACGCCTGATGGTGATAACAGTCAAGCTCCCGATGATTTTTTGGACGACACAGATTCAGAGCCTGGCTGCGGGAACGGCCGGATTGAAGAGCCTGAAACATGCGACGATGGAAACACGACAGGAGAAGACGGTTGTGATGCAACTTGTCAAATCGAGCGAGCAAACCGTTCAGGTGAGAAGTGTGCATCAGCCGTTGAGTTAGTTCTCAATCAACAAAGTCGTGCATTTAGAATATTTGAAGACCTAGAAGATGCAGACAATGATTTTGCTTGTCATGAGGATATGGCAGGCGGAGATAAAGTTTACACGTTTACGCCGCCTCAAGATGGATTTATTTCATTGCAATCACTTGAAGGTGAGACACTCAAAATTTATTTGCTTGAAGGGGCATGTGAGCGGGCAATCCGGTGTGCATTTGCTGATCTCTCTGAACAGCTCACCTTTGCAGTTGTTGCCAATACACAATACATGGTCGTCTTTGATTCTGAAGATGGAGAACCGGTTGCTGCTGAGATTCGATATGAGCCATCTATCTGTGGTGATGGTGTGGCAACACCTGATGAAATGTGTGATGGCGGCGACAACTGCTCAACGACATGTGAATTGACAGGGGATTTCAGCTTTGAGTCAAACGATGATAATTCTCAACGGGCAAGTACAGGTGTTCAGTCTCTCACGCTTGGTCAGCCAGCCATTGGCCAGACGGATATGCAAGATGTTGATTTTTGGCGTATTGCACTGACTGGTGGCCTAGGCTCGGGGGCGCTCGTCGTTGATATTCTTCCAACTCAAGAAACACAGGGTTGCCAGGACCTGCCAGAGCTCGTTGGTACCCTTTATCCATACAATGAATTAGTTGAAGTTGCGACAACAGCACGTGTAACACAACAAACGAGCAGCTCAGACCGTGCTTGCCAGCAAATCATTGTCAATGAAATGAATGGCAGTGCACTATTTGGAGATGAGTCATTTATGCTGTCGATCGAAGGTTTTGAACTTGGTTTTTATCGTCTTGAAGCACACTATATTGTTCCTCGATGTGGAAATGGTATTGTTGATTTCAATGAGGATTGTGAAGAATCTGCATATGGGTTGCGCTGTGACCCAGCAACTTGTCAGTATTTAGCGCCCGAACATGATGCGTGTGCAAATGCACAGCGTGTTATATTATCTGAAGCGGGTTCAGTCGAGGTTGTGATCAACACGACACCGGCGACCAACAGTAATAATTGTACGTCTTCAGGTGAGCTATATTACCAAATTGAGTCAGCTCAAGATGGAATTTTAGATATCGGTTTCACGAATGCTGGAAATGTAAGTATCGCCCAGCTCGAGGAAAATAGTTGCTCAACCAATGCTGCTTGTTTGGAGTCAGCTGCCGGAGGGGGGGTATTATTTCTAACAGCAAATGAACCAATTGTTCTTGCTATCGGTGGTGGGGAATACACAGAGCGTGTATACGACGACGACTATTATTATGGCGACGACTATTATTATGGCGACGACTATTATTATGGCGGCGGTTACGGAGGTTATCCTTCTTATGACGAAGTGACAGTATCTATAGATGAGTATCTCGGAACGATGACGCTAAATCTAAGGCCACCTGCTTGTCGCGGTGGAACACCTGTTGTACTTTCTGTCGGAGAGACGACTGAACTAACCGTGGACACAACCGGTGGACAAAATGCAGTACAATGTGCGCAGTACACAAGCACGGGCCCTGAACGCTTATATCAATTTACGGCGACTGAAAATGGCTTCTTATCTGCACAGGTCGTAGAGGCAGATGAAGATTTTGATGTCATGATAGCCATCTATGACAATGAACATTGTGTCGGCTCACTGACTTGTGAAGACATATCTGAACAAAATGGGGCGGACATCGAAGTTGTTGCAGGACAGAGTTATGTGATTGTCATCGATGGTCAGTATGGTGATGATGAAGGAGAAGCCACCATTGCATTGACTTATTCTGGCGAGCCGGAGTGTGGGAATGGGCTCGTTGAAGCAGGAGAAGAATGTGACGGTAATATCGTCGACGATTTAGAATGTACTGCGACTTGTCAGTGGAGAGTGATCTCAACTTCAGTGTGTGAAACGGCTGAGGAGATTACATTTGCCGCAGATGTCACCTCGCAAACATTATCTTTTGATAATACTGGTCGAACGAGTGCACACATGTGTCGAGATTCTTCATATGATATTGGTCGGGGTGGTGAACAATTATATCGATTTGTCGCAGAGCAAAATGGAACGTTAACAGTACGAAACCCCGAAGATACTTATGACATGGTGTTTGCAGCTTATGAAGGCGCTCTATGTGACACAAGTTTGATATGTCGAGATGAGCCAGATGTGTTTACATTCGAAATTGATGCAGTCGAAGGTGAAACATATACGCTTGTCATCGACAGTTATTTTGAAGCGGCAGGAGAAGGTGAAATAGAGGTGCTGTTCACGCCTGATGCGTAAATTCTATTTTCCGATACAAAATCGTGTGAAAATCGTTTCGATGACATCTGCAGATAAGTCATGCCCCAATAGTTTGTCGAGGGCATGTCCTGCTTGGCGGAGCTCCGAGCAGATGATTTCTGAGGGCATATCTGTCGAGAGGGCTGCTTGAGCTCGCTCGATCGATTCATATGCTGATTTGACTTGTTCGCGTTGTGTCACAAGCAACATGTCACCATCTTGGTCTTTTGCCGCCTCAAGTTGCTTGATGATATGTTTTCGAATTGTTGTCAGTTCTTCCGGCGCATCATGCCGGCAACTAAGTGCGTGCTGTGCTTCACCCAAATCCGTTTTCGTCGAAACAAAAAAACACTTCTTGAGATAAGGTTCAGGAAGACGTCGAGCAGGGTGCTCTCCTTGTGGTTGATCTGCAGGTTCACATGCCAAGATCATATCCGCTTCTTCGAGTGCTTGCTTTGCTCTTTCAATGCCAATCTGTTCGACTTCAGAGATGTCTTGCCCTTCCCGAATACCAGCGACGTCGATGAGGGTAATGAGGTGACCTTCTAGCGTCATTTCAACATCAAGACGATCACGTGTTGTGCCAGGTTGATGGTGGACAATGGCCCGTTCTGTTTGACTCAACATATTGAGGAGAGTTGACTTGCCAGCATTCGGTGGTCCGTACAGAACGACGCGAAAACCACATAATAAACGTTCATTTAAGTCAGCGCTGCTTGAAACTTGTTTGAGTTTCAATGCCATCTGAGTGAGCTGGCTGACAATTCGTTTTTGATCGGCTCTACCGATAGGCTCATCAGGAAAGTCTAGTCGTGCTTCGAGTTCTGCGAGGATATCAACAACACCTTGTCTCGCTTGGGTCAGACGTGTTTCAGATAGACCATGTAATTGTCTGAGTGCCTGCGCATGGATGGTGTCAGATTTCGCATGTATGAGATGATAGACGCCTTCAGCTTGCGGAATAGATAAACGACCATGTTTGACCGCGCGAAATGTAAATTCTCCGGCCTCGGCAGGACGAGCACCGTGTTTACATAATAAACCAAGCACACGTTGAATAATCAATGGATTACCATGGACATGGTATTCAACAGAATCTTCAGCGGTGTAGCTTTGACCTGCCGGAAAAAAAATAGAGATGCATTGATCAAATTCGAAATCGTCTTCGATGATGGTCCCAAGCGTTGCCACATGTGGACGCTGATTTTGAGTATGTATGGGTTGAAATATGGTGTCGTGAATATGTCGTGTTTGCGGGCCACTCATACGAACGATTGCAATTGCTGACAACCCGGCTGGTGTGGCCAATGCACAAATCGTGTCTTGTGCGGTGACATCAAGTGTCATGACGCGCCTGATTGGTGCGGTGTTTCTGCGGACGCGATTTTAGCTTCTTTCTGAATGGCGATGGACAGGAGACCGATGGCAGCAGGGGTCACACCAGAAATACGTGAAGCTTGGCCAAGTGTATGTGGTCGAATCTTATTTAATTTTTCGAAAACTTCATTACTCATACCAGGCAGTTGAGATTCAAAAATTGTTTCGGGCAAAATGGCATCTTCAAGTGCTTGTTCGCGTTCGATATCTTTGTGGGCACGGTTGAGATAACCGGCATATTTTTCTTCAATCTCGACATGGTTTAGAACAGCAAGACCCAGTGGAGATCCCTCTACAAGTTGACGCAGCTGAGAAGACCACAAAGGCTTCAAATCGATGGCATGTAGCCGTGGGCGCCTTAAGATTTGAACCATCGACTGTTTGCTTTTAAGTGGAGGCTCTCCACATGCTTCAAGAATATCATTAATGTTTTGGCTCGGCGGAATCGAGGTGGATTGAAGTTCTCGTGTGACAGCTGTGGTTAAGGCAACAAAATCTCGCATCGATTGCATTTTGGCACTGTCACATAAGCCGATGTCGTCACTGATCTCTCGCAAACGAATATGTGTGTTGTCTTCTCTAAGTAAGAGTCGATGTTCAGCACGTGATGTAAACATTCGATAGGGCTCATCGGTCCCTTGTGTCACAAGATCATCGATAAGGACGCCCGCATAGGCTTGGTGGCGCCCGAGAATGATCGGCGGTTGTTCGCGCAAACTTCGCGTGGCATTTACGCCAGCCAAGAAGCCTTGCATTGCTGCTTCTTCATAACCTGTTGTGCCGTTGATCTGACCTGCTGTATAGAGCGATGGTGCTTTTTTGGTTGCAAGCCAAGGACGGAGTTGTGTCGGGTCAATAAAATCGTATTCAACAGCATAGCCCCACCGTGTAACTTCAACGTGTTCAAGCCCTTTGATGGAACGTAAGAACTGAAGCTGAACATGTGGCGGTAACGACGTCGATAGGCCATTGGGATAAACTTCATGCGTATCTAATCCATGTGGCTC
>JAHDGS010000132.1 GCA_020627505.1 Myxococcota bacterium | reverse complement strand
CCGATTTCGAGTGGAAGCTCTGAGCTGAAGTAAGTAAGTCCATCAATTTCTGGCGCTTGTGACCAGAGTCGACCTGTCATGACACCCGGGTATTCATCGCTCTCACCCTCGACGACGGCTTCGTGGTACGTGCCAACCATTTCTTGAAGATGTTGATGATGAATGACTTGTTGAAGTTCCATCAATTGGTCATGTCGTTGTTCAATAATATGTTGCTCGAGTTTGCCATCGAGGTCGTATGCAGAGGTATCTTCTTCGTCACTATATTTGAAGACACCCAGTCGCTCGAATCGTACCGCTTCAACAAAATCTTCTAGCAGCGCAAAGTCTTCAGGATCTTCACCCGGAAAGCCGACGATGACGGTTGATCGCAACACAACACCGGGTACTTTATCGCGCACATTTTGCATCATGGCCGACAGGCGCTTCTGGTCTTTACCACGACGCATGCGTCGAAGCATTTTATCTGAACCATGTTGGGTCGGGATATCTAAGTAAGGCAAAATATTTGAACCGTTCGCAAGCTGATTCAAAAGGGCATCTGAGAGTGTACGCGGGTAGGCATACATGCAGCGAACCCAGCGGATGCCCTCGACTGAAGTGAGTGCTTCAAGTAAGTCTGCAAGTTTCGGTCGACCTGGAAGGTCATGCCCATAACCTGTTAAATCTTGAGCGATGAGGTTGAGTTCCCATACACCTTCAGATGCAAGCCGGGTGGCTTCTTTCACCAAATCATCGACAGTTCGGCTACGCTGCTTCCCGCGAAGTTTAGGGATGATACAGAATGCACAGGTGTTGTCACAGCCTTCAGCGATTTTTAGATAAGCCGTATGACACTGCATCGAGTTTTGACGTGGAATATCAAATGTCGCAACATACTCTAGTTCTCGACTGACCAAGTTCGTGGGTTTATTTGGCAAAACCGTTAAGCTCGATGGATTGCTTTTTAATGATAGCGTTTCTGAGGCGGGTGCACCCAGTGTTGGTGCTAATGCAAGATAGTCAGATGTTCCAATCAGCACATCGATTTCAGGCATCTCTTCTTCAAGCTCAGACGCATAACGCTGAGCGAGGCATCCCGACACCACAAGCTTGGCATTTGTTTTTGATTTTATGTCTGCCATCTGGAGAATCGTATTGATCGATTCTTCCTTGGCTTCACCAATAAATGAGCATGTATTCACGACGATTGTGTCAGCCTCTTCAGGCGTGTCGACGATGGCATGACCAGCATTTAAGACACTACCAAGCATATGCTCGGCATCGACACGGTTCTTTGGACAACCAAGCGTAATAAAGTGAATATCACTCATTGAGTTGATTAAGCATCGCTATTGTTTGAGCCGAGCACGTAGCCAATGACGACACCAAGACCAGCTGCGAATAGGAGGCATCCAATCATTTCTTGTATTAACCATTCCATTGTTTTCTCCTTTGTTTATTCAATAACACGAAACTCAATTCGCCGGTTCTGTTCTTTTCCGGTTTCAGTTGCGTTTGTTGCAATCGGACGCTTCTCACCATATCCAATCGCTTTGATTTTATTGGCATCTTGCCCTTTTTGAATCAAAATCGCTTTAACTGATGCTGCTCGGGCTTGGCTTAATGTTAAGTTTGAAGCATCAGCGCCATCGGCATCCGTATGGCCTTCAACTTCGATTTTCGCACCCGGGCATTTCTTCATAATACCAACGAGCTTATTTAGAAGCGGTTGGCTATCTGCACTGACAGCTGCTGAACCAACATCAAAACGAATGTGTTCGCCAGTCAATGTTGTTTCAAAATCTTTTTGACAGGCGAGTCCAGCAGGGCTGAGATTTCTAGCGACGAGCTTATATTGAAACTCGGCCGGTGAGAACCCTGGCCAGTTTTGAAACGCTTTGGTAGCGCGTTGACGCAAATAACGTTCATCTGTTTGGAGGTTTCCATAGACTTTTGAAGGTGTCAGCGCCACTTGACCGCTTCTCATCTTTGCAAGCGTATCGACGATGGTATCATGATGCTTCTTCCAGTTTGAAATACCCGCATAGCCTGGGACAACACTAGAGGTATCAACAGAAAGACCTTTTAATTGAGTCGAGATCTCTTTTTGAAGGCGTTCGGCTGTATATACACCAGGGACGCCACCAATAATTTCAAGTTGTTTGCCATCATATATATAACCTGTACCAAGTGTATTTTTCGGAAGATCGAGACCTTTTATCGAAAGTGGGTTCAGTACTTTGATTTGGTTGTCGACGGCATCGATCGCTGGATGAGCGAGGTAGGCATTTCCGATCTCGATTTTGTGGTCTTGACTATCTGTCATGCCGATCAATGTCGCAGTATGACCATCAATCTTAATATCGAGTCCAGATGCAGTCTGTTGGGTGATGCTATCGATCTCTGAAAGCAGCTTTCGTCCGATTTCCGGTCCATGAGTTTGAGTACAAAATACAATCCAACCTAAGAGGGCACCAATAAATAACGTCAGTAATAGTGGTCTCGACATAATATAAGATCTCCGAGCTGAAGGTTAGCCGAATCAAATGAACATACAACCCCGGTTATGATTGATAAAAGAGTTGAATTGAAGAGGGCCACGTTCAGAAGAACATGGCCCAATGTCATCGATATCTCTCCGGTTAGCCTTCTTCAGGGGGTCGAGCGGGCTCAGTCGTTGCGCCACCATCGATGCCACCAAAGTCATCTTCGTAGTAACATCCATACGGATCATGACTCGGCTCTCCAACTGTGATTCGTGCTGCATCGACTTTCTCTAAAGAATCAAGACGATGAACAGTGATCGCAGATGAGCTGACAGTATAGATAAACTCTCCCATGAAAATACTTCGTCGAATGCCCGCTTGGTTATAGCCATAGCAATCGTTTTGTTGGGTTTGTTCAACTTCGCCTTGCGTAATGAGTCCGCGTGAGGTGAGACCTACACCCGGCTCAACATCGACAAGGGCCAAACCTGATGAAAACACGGTATTGTAGTATGGATAGCGACAGCTTTCTTCTGTTTCTTCTTCAACGTCACATTCGAATTCACACGTTGAGCGACAGTCGATATCATCACAATATTCAACACCTGTCTCTTCATCTACACCACAAGCTTCTTCTTCACATTGTGCGATACATTCGTTGAGACAGTCTGATATCGGTGGCGCGATGCGAATTTCATCAGCGGGTTCGCTGTTATCTGCATCAGGATTGAAGCCATCCGAATCATCTGGAGACGGTTCTTCGGCAATTGTCCCATCTTCGAAGTCTTCTATGGCGTAGCCTGCATCTGTCAGCGCCGAAAACATACATTCTGAAGCACAGTCTCCATTTTCGAAGTCGCCTTCGCACGTACCATCAAAACAGGAACGGTAGCTATCGCAAAGTTCAGGGCATGCTTCGCCACCGAGTTCTTCTTCACACAAGGCCTCACATTCTTCATAGAAGAAAACAAGGTCGTCACCTGTCGGCTCTTCGCCGTCGATAGGTCGTGTGCTTCCGTCCTCGCAAACAACTTCACATCCACCTTCGCCATCTTCGGCTTCCCAACATTCTTCCCAACATTCTGGTTCGTTTTCGTAATAACGATCGTTACAGCCAGCATAAACCTGCTCATAGCGCGACTGCGGAACAGCAAGGATGCCATCAAAGTATTGAAATGCTTTATGTTCGTACCGTGCCTCAGAACCTTGACCCCAGCCATTTTCTCCGCCTAAATCAAGGATGTCCGTTTGCATTGGATCTGCTCGATCTGTGATATCGAACAGTGAAATTCGATCTCGACTCCAATCGAGCCAACCACTATCGTCGCCGGGCAAGCCAATAGTTAGTAGGGTGTCATCATCAATAGGGTGGATGTAGGTAGACACACCAGGAATGTGGAGTTCTCCAACTGTTTTTGGGTTATCAGGATCGCTAATATCAATGGTCCATAGTGGGTCTGTTTGACGGAAGGTCACCAAAAAGGCTTCATCACCTCGGAAGCGGGCTGACCAAATACGCTCTGTTTCAGCCAGTGGACCAACACTACCACGTTGCTCAAGTGTATTCTCACCGTTCAATACGAATAGCCAGTTCGACATTTCTGCAGGCTCTTCTTGCCACCATGTACCAAATTGGTTTCGTGTTGTCGCGACGCGGACGTCTCCTTCAAATTCTGACAGCGCAAACTGGCCGATGATTTGACCAGGCACTTGACCTGAACCTGTGTATATTGTGTTGTCACCTGAGATGTCGAAACGATGGAGGTTTGTGGCATCTTCAGGCGCTTCTTCGGTATACCACCACTGTGGTTGGGCAGCTTCTGCAAGAACGAGTACATCTGTTGATGCATAAACTGTCGGATAGTTTGCAAGAATATGATCGGCCTCAACTGTGGTGACACCAGAGAGCAGGTTTAAGCTCAAAATTGACGTCACCGCACTGGTTGTTCCATCGACAACAGCTGCGAAGTTACCACAATCACTATTATTTAATGTGAGTTCAGAGAAACCATCGTTAGTGATATCGGCTGCAAAAGGCGCAATATCTTTCAATGTAAGTTCATCGATTGTCACGTTATTCGCATCAATCAATGCATCGATGACAGCATTGACAGTTCGTGCACGAGACTCTTCAGAGTGATTACTCAAATCTCCAAGAGAAATATTGGTGTCAAGCCCTGGAATTTGGATGTGCGCATGTGAGACCATTCGGACTTTGTTTTCAACACGACGGGCAGTGAAATAGTCGCCTTCTAGTAAAATCGATTTTGATATTGATGGACTATTTCGTTCTTCATCAAGTGCGATGACGTCGATACGCGTGTAATTGTTGTAGCGATAACGGCCTTCACCGATATGAAGACGTTCATAAAGCGGGCTATCTTCAGCAACTTGATAAGGATAAACATTCGAGAAGAGCACAAGTGCATCTTCACCCAACAGGATCTCCCGCGGCATAGCTTCTAAGCCAAGTGAGCCACGGGTTTCAATTTCCCCGATTTCAGGGACCGCAAAAATCGACAGCGCATTATTTTGCACTGTGTAAATAAAGTGTCCATCTGTTTTCACAAAGTCAGCTTCGTCCACATCACTTTCTTGATTATTGGTTCCACTGAAGTCTTTACCTTCGACACGATCGCTACCAGCCGAGTTATTACTATCAGAAGTCGGTGCGCCAGCAAAATCATCTTGAGCTGACTCCTCATCGACATCAGCGCGTGGGGGTAATGCGCCACCTTCGCCTTCTGCAAAGACCGGGCCATCCCCGTAACCATATCCGTAGTCATAGCCATATTCTATGAGTTGCTCTCTTCGCTGATTGAGGTCGCGCTCCATCCTTTCTTTCAGGCGGCCTTTAAGCTCAGCTTCGACATCTTCACATGTATCAAATCCCACAAGACTATATGTATTCTGGCCGGCTGCACCATTACCAGGGCCGATAAAGTCATCTCCATTAAGTGGAACAGCGTTATTGTTGGTTCCACAGGCCGAGATAGATAAGGCCAATGTGCCAATCAATGCTCGCCAGCGAAGACCGTTATACTTAGAATCTTTCATGTTTTCTCCTCTGATTAAGTTCTAGTTGGTCATGCTTTATTCAGCAAGCAGTGTGCCAAGATAATATCGAAATAAGATACTAATTTATTTATATTTATATGATATGACGTGATAGGTTAAGATCGCTAAAATAGCGAATATGCGAACTTGAGATCGCAGGAGTGCTGATGGAAGAACTCATCGAGACATTTGAGCTTTTTGATGATTGGACTGAAAAATATGGGCATATCATTGATTTAGGTAAAAAACTGAAGCCGATGCCCGATGCTCTGAAAACTGACGCAAATAAGGTGAGCGGCTGTCTATCACAAGTCTGGTTTCACCATGAAATCGATGCAGATGGTTTGGTCCAATTTCTTGCCGATTCTGATGCGATTATTGTCCGGGGGCTGATCGGGTTACTGCTCACCATTTACAATGGTCAATCACCAGAAGCGATTAGAGAGATTGATATCGATGCCTTGATGGAACGCATTGGTTTATCAAATCACCTGAGTCCGAATCGTCGTAACGGTTTCGTCTCAATGATCAATCGAATCCGCATGACGGCGGAATAGAGGAGCGTGCGCGTTGTTTGATGCGCTCTATGACTTCGACTTCGTCTTTACAGAATACGTGAACCAGGTTAACTGAAGTTGACGGAGGCATCATGCTATCAAAAATTACTGAGCAGCTTGGCTCGAACGAATC
>JAHDGS010000131.1 GCA_020627505.1 Myxococcota bacterium | reverse complement strand
AGGTATTAAAATTGAGTTAAATGACCCCAAGCTCAATAAAGGCAGCACACTAAGGATCAAACAGGTGGGCCTTGGCTGGTATCATGAGATGACGCTCGAAGAACTTGAGAATCGCGATACAAATCTCGATGAGAAACTCTTCTTCAGAGAAGACTTTCAGAGGCGAGCGGAGCTACGTCCAGCACGTTAAGCAACCGCTTTTTCTGCGTGGTAGCTGGAGCGAACAAGTGGCCCACTCTCAACATGTCGGAAGCCCATATCCTCTGCGAACTGCTTAAATCGCTCGAACTGCTCAGGGGTGACATAACGCTTCACAGGAAGATGCCAGCCAGAAGGTCGCAAGTATTGCCCAAGTGTCAGTATGTCAACATTGGCAGACCATAAATCGCGGATAGCTTCTTCAACTTCTTCATCTGTCTCGCCAAGACCGAGCATGAGCCCGCTCTTCGTATGGATATCTGGCGCGTACACCTTTGCTGCAGCAAGAACATCGAGCGACAAGCCATAGCTGGCTTTCGAGCGCACTTTGTTTGTCAGGCGAGCCACAGTCTCAAGGTTATGATTAAAAACACGTGGCCTTGCTTCAAGCACACGTCTGATTGAAGAACGCTCACCACCAAAATCTGGCACAAGCACCTCAACATTGGCATCTGGCAGTGCGTCATAGACGGCCCGAATGCACTGATAGAAATGCTCAGCCCCACCATCTTTGACATCATCTCGAGCGACCGAGGTAATCACGACATGCTCAAGGGCCATCAGTTGGGCTGCTTCGGCGAGACGCTTTGGCTCTTCGAGGTCAAGTGGTTTTGGTTTGTTCGAAGTTTTAACATCGCAAAATCGACACGCGCGGGTACATTCATTACCCATAATCATAAAGGTCGCGGTTCCGGCATTCCAGCATTCTCCAATATTTGGACATGCTGCTGAAGAACACACTGTGTGGAGTCTGCGTTCCTCGATGAGGCGCCTCAGTTCTGTATAACGATCTCCTGTCGGCGCACGAACGCGTATCCATTTTGGACGAGGTGGCTCTTGGTCAATTAGTGGCAATCCCATTATTACAATCTGTCCTTATCAAGCCGACATGTCAATACTCAGAAACTCGCGCCAAACTCTAAGATAAAGTCGAAAGCCTTATCGAATGTTCGACCGGTTAATGGCGCACCGATCATGGCGCGCAAAGGCGCTATGGCTGTTTGCCAAACAATGCCACCACCGGCGGATGCAAAGAACTGAAGTGGCAATAGATTATCGTATGCAGGCTCGTATGCATTGGGCAAAGATCGTGCATCTGTGATTCCACGTGCTGCATCAAAAAAGCCAACAAGCGCAAATGTTCGTTTGCGTGAAAGCGGCACTTCGAGCTGTATATTCTGTGAAAAGCGTGTTGTACCACCGACAATAACTTGCCTTGTGCCGAATGGGGTATCAATATCGGCAACTGGCCCGACACTTAGCGGCGCGAAACCACGCACGCGACGACTCGACCCTGTGAAGAGGCGCTCTGTCAGTGGTAATGCCGAGCCATCAAGGGAACGGACATGTTCAACGTCTGTATTGGAACGTATTGTTGTCCAAAACCAAGGCGACCAATAGAAACGGAAACCTGCATCAAGGCGAATTGCAAAAGCGCGCTCAGTAAGCACGGGCCGAACCAGTTCGACATTAGAAGAAAAATAGCTCCCATCTGTCGGCACCATCGGGTTATCTCGACGATCGACAACAATGCCCATGTCAACACTGGTTCTGACAGTCGACACCGGCACGACATCTGGGCCCAGCTGAAATATGCCACTTGGATAACCACTCAACGGCACGCCGATCGGTGCGATTTCAACAAACTCTGCCCGAAAGCCACTCTGCACAAATGTTTGACGTAGGATCTCTCGATTCAAAGACACGCGACCACCAAAAGGCCTGAGACGCATGAAGTCTTGGTATCGCCTTTGCTTGCGATAAAGCTGTAGGCCAAAGCCGTTCTGGGTCGAAAACACGCGCGGGACTTTTATCCAAAAATCGACATTCTGCCGAAGCGAAGAAGCCACACCAGTCAAGCTCAACGCCACACCTTTACCCATAAAGTTATTGTCCGCAAAGATAACATTGCCGATAATTCCTTCGTAACGTTGAAAGGATGGCGCCAGCCCGAGCGCCCATGTTTTCCGCTCCAGCAATTGCACATGCACCACCGCCTGCCCGGGCGCGGCTGCGCGCTGTGGCTGGATATTCACTTGCGAAAAATAACCTGTCCGCATCAAATCGGCACGGGCTCGTTCTATCAATTTATGATCATACACGTCGCCCTCTTTAAAGGGGAGATATTTACGGACAACCCGCGGCTCTATTGGGAATCGATCCGCACCAGCCGTTTGAATTTGAATATGCTGAATGGTTGTCAGCTCGCGCTTGTGAATGATGTAATCAAAATACAGATAAGGCCCGTCTTCTTTTTGCTCGACCCGGGCTTGCTGTTCGGCTTCGACAAAAGGGTGCCCAGCCTCACGCCACACGTTCAAAGCAACATCAAGGTCTCTTTGTATTTGCTCAATGTTTGCGGGCGCCCCATCAGCAATAGAGATGGCCGACCGCTGGATCCCTGGCTTCAACTCACCAGACAACGTTAGGGCACCGAGGCGATACAGCGGGCCTTCTTTCACCCAGATATCGAGTTCGATTCGATGATTTGCCACATCTGCCTGCGCTTGAATATGCGTGACCTGTGCTTCGAGATACCCCTTCCGAGCATATGCCTGCAATATACGAACCTTATCGTCATCAAGGTAAGGCTTGTGGAAGATGCCATGTTGTCGGATCATGCCAAACGGCACCCAGTCTTTCGAGAATAGTTCGTTTTGCAATTCGATGTCTGATAACATCATATTTCCATGAATCCGCACCGCATCAAGTGATGCCCGGTCTCCTGCCTGAATCCGAAAGCGCAGCACTTTTTTCTCGGATGACATAAAGTCTACGGCAACTTTTGCCTTAAAAAACCCCCGGCTTATATAGGCATCTTTTAAGCGACGTGCATCTTCTTCTGCCTGTTGTGCGTCGTAAAAGGCGCCAATGCGTGACTGAATAAATTTCTGGATTGTGGTTTTCTTAAAATAGACTCGGTTGACGAATTGAATGTCATCGATCAAAACTGCGGGGCTTTCATCGACATCAGGCGCCCCATCCGGCTGCATGTTGGCACCTGCGCCGCAGGCCCATAGCAAGAATGTCATGAACCACAGTCGCCCGGCAACATGTCTTCGAGACAAACGCATTGGCGGGTTATTCCTTGCCTTCTTTGACAACCAAGTCGAAGACAAGGACATAGCGACTCGCCTGCCCCGTTCTGTCGTGAACAACAGTATGAGAAACGAGGTAGTGTCGCCCGTTCACCCATATAGATAAAGGCTCAACACTATCCAGCAAGACACCCGGAAAGTCTTCAATGGTGAGCCGCTCGACATTATGAATAAACGTTCCTTCCAGTTGATGCGCTTCAACATCCATTAACTGTGTCGCCTGCGTGTTGACGTAATCTATTCGACCAGATGGCTGCACGATAAACGCGGGCGCATCCACAAACTCCGTGACCGCACGAATCAACTTTCGAAGCTCTAGCAATTTTCCCGTTTTCTTCAGCTCAAGCTGCGAATGCTGCGACACGGCTTGTTTGACAGATTTGGCCACCTCTGCCAGTTCATTGTCACCGACCACTTTGATATTTGCAGCCTTATTCTGTCGAATACGACGAGAGAGCGTTAGAAATCCATTCAGCGGTTCGGTCACCCATGCAGGCACAACAAATAAGGCAACAGCACCAAGTGAAACTATCATCAGCAATGTCAGCAACGCATCACGTGTCGTATTGGAACTTTGCTCTTGCGCCCTTCTGTACGCACGCTCATAATTATCTTTCAGACGCGCGTCTTCAGTCACGACAATTGACTGCAACGTGCCTATCGCATTGAGCGCCTCTCGAATACGAACCTGGTCACGTTCAAGTGCCCCACGAGAAAGCAATGGGTCAACCTGACGCCGAAGACGTTCCGTCGCATCAGCCATCTCCCGAAAGGCGCTCTGCTGTTCTGGCATCAGGACTGGGCGTCGCCGCAGAACCGATGCACTTAACGCATTCAGGCTAGAGCGAACAAGGCGCCCGACATCACGGGTCGGCGATGAACGCAAGCGCCATAGAGACGACTCGACATCGCTCAGCCGTAAACGAATACGCCCGAAGTCATCACGGGCGTTCTGAGCGGCACTCATATTCTCAAGCGCACGGGTGTTTGCATGATTACGGGCGACTGTCGTCCAGAGGACCGGCACAAGGCAGCACAATGTGACCATTGTAAAGACAAGGCTTCGCCGCCGTATGCCAAGACGTCCGCCGAGTGAAATTGTTTGCTGCGCGCCGGGGAGGCGAGTATTTTGCCCGAGTTCACTAGTCGTCACGCCGTGCCACCGATTGAATTGTTTTATTATCGCCCACAACGATCAAAATATCGTTTTCTTCAACAACAGTCTCAGGACCAGGCGCGTTGATGAGCGTGTGCTCACCTGTTGGGCGTCCTTCGTCGTCGATCCGGTGCGTTGGCTTCTGAATACCAATCACATTAATCGCAAAACGCTGTCTGAGACGGGCATCAAGCAATGTCATACCAACAACGTCTCGCCTTGGCCGTATTTGGGCGACGGTCTGCCCAGTCGACAATTCGACCTGGTCCAAGACACCAGACATCAACACAGAGCGCGCAATCGACTCTCCCATCTCCTTTTCGGGAAAGACCATTCGCGTTGCCCCAACACGCTCCAAAATACGTGCTTGCAATGGGTTTGCAGCGCGCACAACAATTTGTGAAAGCCCTAGATCGGCAAGCGCCGCGCAACACAAGATACTCGCTTCCAGATCTTTCTCACCAAGCGCCAAAATCGCGACATCGACTTTCATCAAACCAACAGCCCTAAGCCGCTCTTCAGATGTTGCATCCATACAGACAGCTTGCTCGACATATTGTTTCACCTCGTCGACACGTCTTTCGGACTGGTCAATTGCCAGGACAGAAGCCCCGCTTTTCGCCAAACTCAATGCGACGTGGTATCCAAACTGGCCGAGCCCAACTACAGCAAAACGTTTCATATTTACTCCACCGACTGTCACTGCTAAATGACGTGGTTAGGATTGTTATGGCAAAATCACTGAAAATTCCAACCCCCATCGACATCGCTATCACGCTGTTTTTACTGATGTTCGGCATCACGCTGATTTCGGGGACCTCAATCATCGATGCGATTTCCAGTGTGAGCAAAACCATCTTTGCCCCTAATTTACTCGGTTTTCTACTTAAAATGGTCTGGATTCTGGTCGCAGGCTACATTCTGACACAATCAGCACTCATTGACCCGAGTGTTCGCTGGGTACTGAGTCGTTTCAAAACAGTACGGGCACAAGGCGCCGCCATCGTATTTTTTGCCTCTGTGGCTGCGCTCATCAATTGGGGGTTCGGGCTCATTTTTGGGGCCATGCTTGCACAGAAAGCAGCAGACCTATACCCAAAAGAGCATACGAAGGGTTATTTTGCAGCTTGTGGCTATACTGCCCTCGCCATATGGCATGGCGGCCTTTCAGGCTCTGCGCCGCTTCAAGCTGCGGGACCTGGCTCTTTTCTAGGAATCACAATTCCGCTCAGCCAAAGCATCGGCGGGACACTCAATCTAACGATGTCAGGTTTTTTGGTTCTCATTTATATGTTGGTCGCATACTGGCTCGGGTGTCGTTTCTCAGCATCTCCGATGCAACATCCACAACCTCGAGAGGCAATAAAACATGCGCCCTTCTTTTCAGTTTCAAAATATGGACTGATTGCACTCTTTATTTGTCCACTGGCACAATGGACCTTTGACGCAGCCGTCTCTTTTTCACTCAACCAAAGTGTCGCGTTATTCTTAGTGCTAGGTTTATTGCTCAGCCCGAGCCTTGAGGCATTTATTCGCTCATTTGGCGAAGGGCTGAAAACAGCGCAAGATATCATTATCCAATTTCCAATATACTTTGGTGTTTTGGCATTATCTAAAACATCAGTCGCAGCCATATCTGCTTGGATATCGGCCTCCGGCTACGCTGAGGTTGGTGTATTCCTTTCAGCGGCCATTGCGAACCTACTTGTCCCGAGCGGCGGCGGACAATGGGTCATCCAGGCCCCAGGACTCGTCACCATGCTCAACGACAACCCAGACTTATCTG
>JAHDGS010000130.1:2178-6239 GCA_020627505.1 Myxococcota bacterium | reverse complement strand
AGAAGATGGATGGACTGAAGAAGGTTCGTTTATGCCAAATAATGTCAATTCGGATGTCCATTTTGGACATGCCGTTGCTCTTGAAGGTGACACGCTGGTTGTAGGTGCTCCATATGACGGACATTGTATGCGAGAAGAATTAGAAGACGAGAATTGCCCATATAGTGGTGCTGTGTACGTCTTTCAGAACGAAAATGGTATTTGGCGAGAGAAAGCTTATCTCAAATCGAGTGATGTTCTCCGAGTGATGAACTTTGGGATACGAACGATATTGCATGACGATATGTTGGTTGTCGGCTCGACCAGAGAGATGGTATGTGATGCGTCATACGATGGGATAAGAGGTGGCATCGGTGTATGCGAAGAGATTTATGGATGGACATATGTATTTCAAAAGAACGAAGATGGAGACTTTATCGAGATAGCAAAAATAAAGCCTGGACAGATTATTGCCGAGAAGCAAACGACACACCCGCTTGAGAGAGCGGGGCTGCCATCGACAGAACGGCTTGATGATTTGAACGATGATATCGTTTCGATTTTTGGTCCCTCAATCGACTTTGATGGATCGGTGTTGGTTCTTGGGTCACCATATGAGTCGAGTTGTGCGCTTGGGGTGAATTCAAATGGTGAAAACAATAATGATTGTCCTGGTGCAGGTGCTGTATATGTATTTCGTCTCGATGATGGTATATGGACGGAAGAAGCTTATCTCAAAACCGATGTTGAAAAAGCATTCTTGATCAATGATGTAGATCGCAGAAATTTTGGTGATACGGTTCGGCTTATCAATGGTGATATTTATGTGAGCTCGCGCGATGACCGCTGTCACTCGGGATTCAATGGAACGGAATCATTATCTGGGTGTGAGAATGCCGGTGCGCTCCATCGCTTTTCATATGAAGATGAAGAATGGAAAACATCTGGATTGCTCAAATCGGATAGAGGTAGTGAGCCGGATTTCTTTGGGTCAGCGATTGCAGGAGATGAAACATATTTATTCGTCAGCTCGCCTTTAGAAGATAGTTGTTCAGGCGGAATTAATAGTGAAGTGAACGATGCGTGTGAGGCTGCAGGTGCTGTTTATGGTTATCGCTTTGTCTATGAAGATTAGAAACAGAACCATTCCAAATACTTGAACGATAATTTCACCTTGTAACAGAGTGAAAAATACCTCCGTTTCTTTGTCGGAGGCATTTTATGCGCAAAATATCTGTTCTTCTATTATGTACTTTTTTAGGATCGGGTTGTTCTGGAGATCGGTCGAATATCGCTAGCGACCATCAAGAAATTGATGAATCACTCGAGCTTGAAATTCCGACTGAAGATCTCGTGATTGTACCGAGTCCTGATGAAGATAACGACGTCGAAGAAGGACCTGAAGGTGATGAAACAATCGTATCTGAAGATATTCATATTGATATCGCGGGCCGATTTCTAGACGACACCGGTACACCAACAGGAGAAACGCTCCATAAGGCACCATTGATGAATGCATTCTGGATGGCCTGGTCGGTTTATTTTCCGAGTTCAGAAATTTGGGGCGCGGAATCACTATCGGCTGTAAGGGATGCACCGCTTGCTGATGATATGAATGGACGCCCAGGTTGCGCTGGCGGTTTCGATTGTATCCCTTCTTTACCAAGTCCGCGGTCGCCTGATGAGCCTCTGAATTGGGTCGGAACCAATGACGATGGCGCAGACTATTTATCCGAAACCGATCTTATCATCGGAATGGAGATTGATGGTGAAGCACGTGCTTATCCACATAACCTATTGTGGTGGCATGAAATTGTGAATGACCAAATCGGTGAACAGCGTTTTGCTGTCACCTATTGTCCGCTGGCAGGTTCATCGTTTGTATTTGACACAACCAATTTTCCTGCTGGTTTTGGTGTGAGTGGACGATTATTTAATTCAACACTGATTCTATACGATCGAGATAGCGAACGTTTGTGGCCGCAAATGTATGCCGGTTTAGAGCCAAGTCTTGGAACTGAGTGGCTTGACCAACTTCCTTTCACGCAAACGACTTGGAGGCAATGGAAAGCACTACACCCTGACACAATTGTGCTCAGCGACGATACCGGGTTTAGCCGAAACTATAACGCTTACCCTTATGGTGATTATCGCACGAACCATAGCAATACATTTTCTCCACTCAATCCTGCGGCAGACCCACAGTTCGATAATAAGATGCTGACCTATGGTCTATTCGATCGTTCGACTGGAGCAGCACGGGCCTATCCAATGGATGTTTTATTTGAGTCATTTGGAGACAAAGGGGTTTTTGTCGACACATTTGATGGTAAAGAACTGCTATTTATTTGGAAGGGAGACACGCAACTTTTACAAGCCTTTGAATTACCTGATTCGCTTTCAGGAAAAGATTTTGAGCTCCAAACGAGGACATCCAAATGAGTCAAGCCTGTTGTTCATTAGCATTATTGATTCTGATATTCGAAATATCTGGCTGCGGACAAAAACAATCCCCAATTAAAGAACATGCAATAGATGATAATGATTCGACCATCGAAGAGTTGTCATATCCAGAAGCCGTCTATGGCGTGGCAAATGGAGATGTGATCGATAATTTGGATTTTCAACTATCTGATGAAACATCGATGACACTCGGAGATGTTTATTATGATGAAGAAGCAAAAGTCTTACTGCTTTCGATTGGTGCGGGCTGGTGTACAGGCTGTGTCGAAGAACAACCTGCCCTGAATGATTTATACGACTTTTACTCGGCCGCAGGCTTGCGTGTTTTACTATCTCTCAATGAACAGCCAGATCTATCTCCTGCTGATTTGGCTTATGCGCAGTGGTGGAAAGATTTTTATGCGAATCCATTTTGGGTGTCATATGATCCTGAAAAGACGATGACGCCTTATGTCGAAGGCGGGACTTTACCTGTTGTGATGCTGATCGATCTTGAGACGATGACCATCATTCACAAAGATAATATACTCGTTAAACCTGAGATCGAGATGATACTCGAAGAGCTACTCTGAGAGGTAATCTTTCACGACAGCTTCAAAACACTGTGCGTAACGAAGACCCGACTTTGTCCACATGGCTTTTGGTATTTTGATTTGTAAACGGTTTGGTGGAATTAATCGGAGTGTTTCAGGCTCTTTCGCTGCACGCGCAAGAAGCGCTTCAAGTTTGATCGGCGTTTTATCATCCAGTGTTAGCGTATATATTGGTGGCGTAGCAGGTATTTCTGTGTTGTGACCAACATGCACCACAGCGGCTCTGAGTGGTCGAGCAGCAGATTTAATATGCATGAGCTGCGCGAAAGCATGCAGTTCTGGTAAGTCATGTGCATAACGATCTTCAAAGTCCTGTAAGACATCATAGACTTGATGGGTGTCTTCAACAGTGGCGAAACGCTGATACCACGCAAGGCGTTCAGACACATCTTTCACCACATCTGAAGGAATATGCGCAGACACAGGAAATTTCACATCGGGGTCAAATAATGTGTCTTTGCTTTGACCACGCAAGTGCTCAACGGTGTCTTTCAGCATACGGGCATATAAATCATACCCGACGGCAGTCGCATGACCACTTTGGTTTTTCCCAAGGAGGTCACCAGCACCGCGAATTTCGAGATCTTGCTGTGCAATTTTAAAACCCGAACCAAGCTCACTAAAGCGTTTTAATGTTTCAAGTCTTTTGCGTGCATCGTTCTCCAGCGTTTCGAGATGGCGAGGCGCAACGAGATAGGCGAAGGCTTTTTTGTCTGAACGGCCAACACGCCCACGTAATTGATAGAGTTGAGATAGCCCGAAATCAGCAGCATGATCGATGATAATGGTATTGGCATTCGACACGTCGATACCATTTTCGACAATGGTTGTGGCGAGGAGCATATCAATCTCACCATGAATAAATGAAAGCATGACTTTTTCAAGTTCTTTTTCGCTCATCTGTCCGTGGCCAATGCCGATTTTGATATCCGGCATGAGGCGTTGTAGGTAATCTGCTCGGGCATGAATCGAACGGACCCGATTATGAATGAAAAAGATTTGTCCACCACGCGAGCGTTCACGCTG
>JAHDGS010000130.1:0-2168 GCA_020627505.1 Myxococcota bacterium | reverse complement strand
AGAAGAATCTCTTCTTCAAAAGGGATAAGCTCTGTCGTAATTTGCTTTCGATCGATCGGTGGTGTTTCGATAAGGCTCAAGTCGCGAATACCCAAGAAGCTCATCTGCAAGGTTCTGGGGATAGGGGTTGCTGATAGAGTCAGGACATCGACAGAATCCTTTAGGCGATTAATATGCTCTTTCGCTTTCACGCCGAAGCGTTGTTCTTCGTCGACAATCAATAGACCCAGGTTTTTGAAACGAACATCTGCGGACAATAAGCGATGTGTACCAATTAGAATATCTGTTTTTCCATGATGCGTTTCTTCAAGTATCGTTTTGATTTGAGCCCCTTTTTGGAATCGAGAGACGACGCCAATTTCAACAGGAACATCTTTAAAACGCTTTTGAAAAGTGAGGTAATGTTGTTGGGCGAGTACGGTTGTCGGCGCGAGGACGGCGACCTGTAGACCTGATTCAACCGCCAGCATAGCAGCACGCATCGCGACTTCTGTTTTACCAAAACCAACATCGCCGCAGACAAGTCGATCCATGGGCTGTTCTTTGAGCACATCTCCCATAATGGCTTCGAATGCCTTCTCTTGATCTTCTGTCGCGGTGTACGGGAACGCATCTTCAAAACGATGGTATAAGAGACCAGGTTGGTTGTAAGCTGGGCGACTGGCGAGTGCACGACGACCATACAAATGCAACAGGTCTGCGGCCATCGACTCAATGGCTTTTTGGACTTTGGCTTTGGTGCTTTTCCATTTGTTGGAACCGAGTTTATCCAGATTCGGGGGCTCACCTGTCCCACCTTGATATTTTTGAATTAAGTTCACTCGGTGCACAGGCAAATAGAGTTTGTCGCCATCCCGGTATGTGAGAAGTAGATAATCTTCATCGATGCCATTGATATTCAAACGCGTCATTTCTGTATAGCGCCCAACGCCATGATCGATATGAACGATGGCATCACCTGCTTCGAGATCGCTCAGCGATGTGGTGAACGCTCGGGATACAGCGCGTTTCGCGGAACGTCGCCGCTGTTGGTGTTGTCCGAAAATATAGGTCGCAGGCAAAATCGTCCAAGCAGGATCTCCGATCACACCACCACGCGCTGGCGGGGTATCTAATAGTTGAATAAAGGCGTGAACAGCAGGATTGTCATGATCTGGATTAAGCTCAGTATGCTCAGGTGTCTCAACCGGGCGACAAGTCTTGGCTAATGTCCGATAGCCGAGGTGGAGCTCATCGAGAATGTGCGTCAATCGTTCGACGATAGATTTGGTATCTGTCACAATCCAAATCGGTCGATGTTCATTCTTTGCGGCGCGAATCAAACGCTCGAGCGGTTGGTAAATCCCCTTAATATCTTCGGCCTGTTTTTCGTGCGCTAAAATTTCAAATCGAAGCTGTGATAAGTCGGTGGTGTCGTTATGCTGAACTGGCGTGATGTCTTGCTTGGGTTTTGTGACACCACAATCATGTCGGTTTTGAATATTGGCCAAAGCAGAGAGTTTGATATCATCTATGATAAAATCGTTCGCATCATTAACGAGTCGACATGCGTGTTTTGCTTCGTAGAATGCGGCATCCATATTGACTTTGAGTTCATGCAAAACAGATTGTGTTGCGACCATATCAGAGAAGAGAACAAACTGGCTTTCAGTTTGAATCCAAGATGAGAGGTCGGTTTCAAAAGGGGCAAAAGTCGGCAAGATAGCATCAAGATGGGTCGATAAGTAGGGCGATTTAATCTGCTCAATAAATGCTGAAACGGCTTTTGTCGGTGTATGACGTTGATCGGCGAGGTCACGAATACGTTGTTCATGCGCACTCGACCATTCGTGAATGCCAAGGGGCAAACGAACGGGGCCAAAGAATGCGGTGTCGACCCGCTGTGTATCATGCGGTGTTGATGGCGAAAACCGCCTGATTTGATCGATGTCATCTCCAAAAAAGTCGAGTCGTTGGATGTCAGGCACACCTGGCCAAAATATATCGATGAGGCTTCCACGAACACAGAAACTTCCTGGTTCTTCAACACGCACGACACGGACATATCCCCCCGCAAGCAGTAAAGAGATGAGCGCATCGCGTTCAAGCCCCTTCTTGGACCGATATAGGGTTCGAGTTGTTCTGGAGACACCACACGCCGTATGTTGCGCTGGACAAATCAAGCCAGT
>JAHDGS010000129.1 GCA_020627505.1 Myxococcota bacterium | reverse complement strand
ATGCAAACTCGAGTCCTAGGGATAACCATTTTAATTATATCGCTGTTGTCTGTTCTGGCATGGGGGACAGCGACACAGCAACAATCTCGTCAAAATAAGAAGGTTAATATGACGAAAGAAAAACCCACTTCGGAAGAACTGAAAAGAAAACTCACAGATATTCAATATAAAGTCACACAGGAAGAGGGCACAGAGGCGCCTTATATGAATGAATATTGGGATGAGACACGACATGGACTTTATGTCGATATTGTATCAGGAGAGGCGCTCTTCTCTTCTCTTGATAAATATGATGCAGGTTGTGGTTGGCCTTCATTTACGCGACCTCTACCTGGCACATCATTGACAGAAAAATCGGACTTCAAACTTCAATATGAACGGACAGAAGTTCGTTCTAAAGATGCCGACTCTCATTTGGGACATGTCTTCCCTGACGGGCCACGTCATGGTCCAAATGCAACGGGACTTCGATATTGTATTAACTCGGCGGCACTTCGGTTTGTGCCGGTTTCAGAGCTTGAAAATGAAGGGTATAGTGACTACGTCAAACTTTTTGAGGGTGTGATGGATGCCGCCACTCAGCAAACTCTTGAAAAATATGAGACGGCGTATCTTGCAGGCGGTTGTTTCTGGGGCATGGAAGAATTGATTCGTCAGATTCCTGGTGTTGTGAAAACCGATGTCGGCTATACAGGCGGTCACTTACTAAACGCGAGTTATGAAGATGTCAAAAAGGGAGGGACCGGACATGCCGAGGCTGTTCGTGTGATTTTTAAACCTGCAGAGCTTTCTTTTAAGACGCTATTGAAAGATTGGTTTTTCAAAATGCATGATCCAACCACACTGAATCAGCAAGGAAATGATATTGGCGATTCATATCGATCGGCGATTTTCTATTTAAGTGATGAGCAAAAGAAAGAGGCCGTTGAGGTGATTAAAGAGGTCGATCAAAGCAAAAAGTGGAATGCCCCTGTTGTCACCGAAGTGACGAAAGCATCACCATTCTACAAAGCTGAAGGTTACCATCAAGATTATCTGCAAAAGAATCCGAACGGATATACATGTCACTTCATGAGAGATTAGATGACTCAAGAACTGGTCAGCGATTTTCAAAAATTTCCGATAAGAAAAAACTTATGTTTTGGTCTTGGAAGCTATTTAAAACCAACAGAAAAGTCTGGTCGTAATTCAGATAAAGGCGTTATACTTTTTGGACATGGTTTAAACATTGAACCAGCATCGATGAAGTTTTTGATCGAACCATTCTTGAATGCCGGGTTTATTTGTGAAGTCATCCATTTCCCAGGACACGGAAGAGCCTATGTAGGAGAAGATGAACGAAAAGGTCGTATGATAGCCATGAGAACACTTCTTCAGGAAGATTTGGAGAACACCCTCTTAAGAGCCGCTGCGTATATTCGGAAAAAATATGTAAGCTATGATTCTCAACAGTTTCATTATATTGGGTTCTCTCTTGGTGGACTTGTGGGATTAGCGGCTTCTTGTCAACTCGCTTTGCCTTTCGGGACTATGCACTTTTGTGCACCTGCTTTTAGACCTTATACTTATGCAAAACTGGTACAATATTTGCCTTGGAAAGAATCATGGCTGTTACCAAGCGGGACACCTAGGCCATTTCGTGCAAATATAGGCACGCCAAAATCTCTCTATCGTGTACTCTTCAGACTCGTAGATGATGTTGATCCGAAGTTGCCCATAGGATGCAGGGGTTATATTTACTTAAGTGCGACAGATGAACTCATTTCACCAAAAGCGACACAACAATTTGTTGATAATGCGCCTAATACTAATCAGTGGACAGTCGATATTTTTAAACCGAAAAAAATGAAGACGCATTTAATGATCGATCCTAAAACCTTCGATGGCTTCGATAAGATGGTAGGTCTTATTGAGAGTAGAATTACCCTCTAAATTCAGGTCGACTAAAAAATTGTGCTTTGGCATCGCGGTAGGCATCCATATTGTGCCCATTCCATTGGTGCTTGAGTTCAAAATATTGCCGGCGTAGTTCGGCATCTTCTCGAAGAACTTCTGTGTGGTATCGCTGAAAGTCTGCCTCACTATTTTCGATCGTCAAATGAAGGCCGACATCGAATCGAGGTGTCTTCGCATCAAACGATTGACCACCCTGTGACACTTGAAATGCGCCTCGATTCACAGGGTATATATGTGCAAGTTTTTGGCGGCATCTATCAAAACGACTTTTCTGACAGAGAAGTTGCAAGTCGATATCCCCTTTCGTGACACCTGAATCAAGCGCAGTACTCCCAACGTGAAAGATCCGAACGTGTGGCAAGAGGGCATTGAGTTCGACGCGCATCCTTTTGACGGCAACCTTTGCAAGTTGAAAAATCTGAGCGCCATCAATCAACTCAAGCGTGTCTTCTGAGAGCGGATATCTTTTTGGCTGTTGACCGGCTTCTATTGAGGCCATTGAATAACGACTTTACCGAACGCCCGACGGCTCTCGAGTTGTTCGTGTGCTTGAGCGATATCTGCTGCAGCATATACACTATCGACACGGGGTTTTAGAATACCCTCTTTAAAATAATGAACACAGCGCTCGAGGCACTTCTTGAAGACTGTTGGTCTGTGCTCGGCAACATGAAGCATGTTGACGCCAATCACACCTTGTGACTTCGCCATGAGCATGATTGGAGATAATACTCCAAATTGGGCAACAACTCGAGCTGCCCGTAGCTTACCGCTTTTGTCTCCTTGCGCTATTTCTGCTGCACCATAAGCGACCATTCGGGCTGATGGTTTGAGCAATCGCATACTCTTTTTATAAACCTGCCCACCCAGACTATCGAAAGCAACATCAAGTGGCCGCTTTCCAAGCTGTTCGCGAATCACCTGCTCGAATGCAGAACTGGTATAATCGATGGCGATATCGACCCCGATTTCTTTCAAATAGTCAATCTTCTTTGTTGAGGCGGTACCGATCACAGTACAGCCCTTTGCCTTCGCAATCTGTACAAGGGCTGAGCCAACACCGCCAGCGGCAGCTTGAACAAGGACAACGTCATTTTCGTGCAAAGTCACAGCCTCTTCTGCGCAATAAACAGCTGTACACGCTTGAACAGCAAGAGCAGTCCCGACACCGTCAGACATGTCATCAGGTATGGTTGCCACACCATCAGGTGTGGTCACGATATAATTGGCGTATCCATTGAATCTGGTCAAGGCAGTGACCCGCTGGCCAATAGCAAGTTCTGGATATTTTCTTTGTGCTTCCGCACCAACCTCTTCAATCACACCGACAACATCATAGCCAATCACGGTTGGTAACGGTGGGCAGTCTTGATAAAGGCCTCGGCGCGCCATCACATCAGCGAAGTTAAGACCTGACATTGAGACTTTGATCAAGACATCATTTGGGCCGCAGACGGGTGTCTTTCGCTCGACAAAACGAAAAGCATCATCCGCAGGACCATTTTGGTAAAGTTCTATTGCTTGCATAGATCAAGTATAATCAATGAGACTTGATCTCAAAAGCGTTTTAAGAGAGATTATAGTGGTGAATAAAACGATTCCAAATCAAAGATCTATTCAGGCTTATATCAATCGAATCGCTGATAGTGAACGACGCGAAGAAGCAGCACGACTACTTGAATTAATAAGTCGTATTTCAGGAGAAAAACCGGTGATGTGGGGAACATCGATCATCGGCTTTGGGGAATATACGTACTATAATTCGAAGAAGAAGCCGTTAACGTGGTGCCCTATAGGACTATCATGTCGACAAAAAACACAGACAATCTATTTCACGCGTGGCCTACCAGATATGGAATGTACAATTCCAACCAATTGGCCGAATCTTGGGAAGTATAAATTTGGTAAAAGTTGCTTTCATATGCGACAGCTCTCGGATGTGCGTCTCGATGATTTAGCATCGATGATTGGTTTTGCATGGCGTGAATCGCAAACGTCACCCAATCCCATATATTATTAGCGTCCAGCTCATCAGCACAAAACCAACCTAAAAATCAGGGTATTTGGTTTATGAACGTATTGGTCGATTAACCGATGACAGTTGACGAGAATTATATATTCTACTGTGGGGGATATGATGAAGATCAGATCTGATAAGAAGAAAAAGACAATAAAGAGTCAGCGAGGGCAAGAAGCTTCTCATCGTAACGGAAAGTCGACGCCAAAGCTCATCTCTTATTGTCGAGAAAACGCCAAAATGATCGGTACTGTCGCAGGTGTCGTGTCTGCCGCAGCAGGTGTGGTTTCCGTATATTTGATGAACCAGCAATCCACACAGCTCAATTATGAAGTGGATGGCGTAGAGCTGAGCAAACAAATCAAGGACCTCAAATCAGAATTAGAAGAAACAAAAGACTTTTATGAAGCCTTTCAAGAATACGGGCAGCCGATTCAAATCTCTCCTGTCAGAGAAGCACTCAATGCTGACCTTGATACGTTGAAAAATTCCTTTCTAAAGCATTTGACAGACTTCAAAGTCTTAGATTCCTGGCGCAAAGATACGGAGGAAGAATTGAAATCAATTTTTCTAGATGTGAATGCATTCATCGGAGATGGTTTGTTAACGAGTGAGGAGATTGAACTCGTCATTGGTCAAGAATCGAGTGATTATAAGTTCGCAGTCAATGTGTTGGCGCATCATGCAGTCGGCTCTGAAAAGGGGATGGTCATGGCTGTGACGGACTTTTTGCTATCTCGTGAAGCGCTCTCCGCAGAGCAGGCAATAGAGTTGCAATCGTTTAGGGGCAAGCTATTGCGGCTGCCCAGCCGTCAGCTCGAAGCCGGTCATATCGAGCAGCTACAACATCATTTCTTGAATTATGAGGTCGCGTTAAAGAATAGTCCTTCTTGGTATGAACGATTCACACCTGACTTCTAGACGCTACTCTACTTTTTAACGCCGACCACATAGGCCACCCAACCAGGGTCTGAATCCCCCACTTCAGTTACGGTAAAAACACCATTACCGTCACCATCTTCGTCTTCACCTTCCCAGTAGACTTTTGTTTCGGTAAAGCCAGCTTCGATCATGAGTTCTCGAACTTCCGGGATCGACCACATGCGCCAATCGTATGTAAACGCGTCTTCTAGCGCCGTACCGTCAGGGAACCGAAAGTGAATTTTAAATAGGTAGTTATGATTGATCGGATTAAAAGAGTCTTGGTCCCAACAATATGTGAATGGAATGTTATCCTCATCCGCACTATGCACTGTTTGCTCTTCTCGGTCATCTTCGAAGGTCTCGTAGCCGCCAAAAATATCGCAGCAAAAAACACCGTTCTCATTGAGGTTTTCATATGCCGCTTTGAAGTACTTCAAGAGCTCTTGTCGGCTTTTAAAAATGAAATATGAGAAGTTCATCGCGCCGACAATATCAGCCGGTGTGCCTTCATTTGTTCGGACATCACCTTCGATAACCGTCAATCTCGATTTTTGTTCTTCGGTTAAGTCTCGTTGATTATGTTCTTGGCCCCAGGCAATGGGTTCTGGGTCAAGGTCAATCGCGGTTGCGAGCCGGCCACCCGTTTTAACCCATTCGCAACACACGGCATGAGTGCCGCCAAAATCTTCTCGAAGAGAGACGGCTTCTTCGCCAAAAGCCTCTTTATAAAACTGAGCCAAAAGCTCGATTTCTGCTTCCGCATTTTGAACAGAGCGCTGATAGAGGACATACTTATCTGCCGTCTCAGCCATTGGTGGCCCGTTGTGAACAAACTTGTATTTCTTATTTTTCTTAATGCGCTTGCCCATGGTTCCTCTTCGTGATTGACAGCGTCGCCTTTGCTCTTAGATCGGAACTCTAAATCAGATGGATGTCTTTGACAACTGGAGAATGGAAATCATATAATTGTGCGATGAAGAATTTTTTCTTGGTGATCAGCTTGATATGCGCTTTGTATGCAGAGTCCGTTTTCTCTTATAATTGCGCGAGATGTTCTTCTGAAAAAGACGCTCCAATTGGTGGATTAAGCCCAACAGTCTTATCTGGAGAACAGCCGGAAGCAAAAAGGGTTCTTTTGGATGCCACGTCTAATTTTATTCTCTATACGGTCAAGGCAAATCCTTTAAAGTCGGGCAGCCCCTTCGAACTTTCGTGTGACGGTGAGCAGGTTGCGACAATACATTTTTCTACAGGCTATATCCGGACGGAACCTTGTTGGGGGTGTGACTTGGTGGAGGTTCTATTTGCGATACGTCCAAAACAGGGTTGGCAAATATATGATTCATGCGAACTCGTTCATCGAGAAGAACACTATAAAGAACGTTATAAAAAATATATCCCACCAGAAGGAAGTCAGGATGATATTCTGCGTTTTTTTTCTACGCCCATGCCGTATGGATATCGTTTCATGAACGATGTTGAGTTGTATGAATATCTTTCAAACAAGTATATTGATCACAAATTTTCGATCGATTTTAAGATACCAGTATTAGAAATTTTTTATAGAGAAGAAGGAGCTCTTCAAAAACGAAAAGAA
>JAHDGS010000013.1:2861-36216 GCA_020627505.1 Myxococcota bacterium | reverse complement strand
AAATACCGAAGACGAACCAAATCAGCGCCGAGTATTTCTTGAGGCGGACCGTATTGGAACTGTAAAGCAGGTGCAATATACAGGTTAAATTGACGATCGGAGACACGCTTTTTCAAGTGTGGTCTCGATAAAAAGAACTGCCAACTCAATGATGTTTCAACTGAATAGAGCATTTCGTTTGGGCGGAAAGCCGCACCAAGTTCGAAGATGGCTCGGCTTTGTTCACCTTGACAATCAGCTGTACAAGTTGATGCATCGACCTGAACATGACGACCAGATGGACATGTATAAAACCGTTCTTCACATTGTTCTTCTGGGATTTGGGCATGCGCATTCAAGGAATCTTGACGACCAATCTCTCCTGTTTGATGGAGCATCTTCTCTTGCCGATGAACCCAGAGTCTTAAGGTATCTGGAACAGCAGCACAGTCCTCAGTCCCAAAATCGAGCTGCTTCGTGAACGAGCGCCCCTGATTTAAAAATTCAATCGTCGCTGCATAGCGGTGCTCAACCAATGTTAAACGGTGAAATAACTGCTTCGATATATGTGTCGATCGCCAACGGGCATTTTCAGATTCGATATAACCTGAGATTAAATCGGCACACGCTGTCTCTTCTGTCTGAACGTCAGCACGAGACGCAGCCGCCAGTACCATGATTGTCAACACGATGCCCAAACGAAAATACATGCCAGAAATCTAGCATAACTCCCAACAAAGCCGCAAAACTGTCTCCGAATACAAGACTAATTGAACATCGTTTTTGAGACAAGAACCCCTATTTTCAGGCTTCTTTTGAATTTATCGTCGACCTCCATTAAACTTTCTCAAAAGAGGAAGATATGTCGCTGAATCAAACAGATATCATCGAAACAGTTGCCGAAACCTTTGCACTTGATACAAAAGGCGCTAAAGGGCTACTCAAACTTTGTAAACACGACCCCAATCATCTTGGACGGACATTGACACGTTCCGGCTATGAAGGTGAATGGGTCGACCAATTCCTATCTAAAATCATGAAGTCTCCATTTCAGCATCAAACGGAAGCGGCAGAATCTGAAACCTATGTTGTCTTGGGTCATAAACCAGGTGTTTCGCCGACAACTGTTAAGGCGAAATCACAATTGATAGAACTTCACCAGCAAGAAGAAGTGGGTGGCTTTGGCGGGACCATCGAACTCGACGCAGTTCCAGCTTTACTTGATTTAGAGCAGGTCGGCTCAGAACACCGAACACAATCTCATGTACTGACGGCCAACACATCTCATGCGCCAGCTGTTCAGGCGCCAATCGAAGTTGATTATAGCAACCCACCACCATCAGACAACTTTGACGACTACGATATCGAAAAAACACTCGGCGAAGGTGGTATGGGACAAGTTCTGCTCGGCGTGGAACGTGCGACAGGCCGCCGTTATGCCATCAAACTATTGCTTGCCTCAATGGCTGATAACTCCGAAGCATACAAGCGTTTCGAAAGAGAAGTCCAAACCATGAAAGGATTGAATCACCCGGCGATTACGTCTGTGTATCAGCAGGGCCATACCGATAAAGGCCCATTCATGGTCATGGAATATGTCGAAGGAGAAACCTTGCCAGGCTTACTTGGTGCAGCTGGTGGTCGGCTCTCTCCTCAGATTGCGATTCTTATTTTGCATAGTTTGCTGTCAGCCCTCGATCACGCGCATGAGAAAGACGTCCTTCATCGCGACTTGAAACTATCCAATATGATGGTGAACAAGCACGGTGAATTTAAGCTGATGGATTTTGGTGTCGCGAAATTACTTGGCGAGCAAGGCTTGACCAAAACAGGTATGGTGATCGGAACCGTTGATTTCATGAGTCCAGAGCAAGCACTTGGCCGACCACTTTCACCTGCGACAGATTTATTTTGTGTCGGCCTCATCTTATTTACGATGATGAGTGGGCGCAGTTATTTCAGGCGGTCAACACCAACCGATTCTATGATTGCAATTACGCGTGAGCCATCACCGCGTATTTTTGAAGAACTCCCATTCACTCCCTACATTCTTGAGTACATCGTCGACACATTGACACAGAAAGATCCAGACGAGCGAAAATACTCGGCTGCAGATGTCGTCAATATGCTCCAACCTTTTGTCGACGCACTCAATGAACGAAACCCAAACTTATTGAAAGACTTTGTGCATCAATCCCGTGAAGTGCACGAAACACTCTGTCAGGCAACAGCGACATACTATGATGGATGTGCACAACACTTTGAGTCACAGAATCACCCGGCTTGTGCGGCTTTATATGCGTATAAGGCATGTTTGATACAACCGCAAAATCAAACGGTTGCACAGACTTTTAATACGCTCACAACAAGTCATCAGTTCAACTTTGGCAAACCAATCGACGAACGTATTTCAACCTTGGAAAAACTCGTCTTCGATGACCCTGACGATATTCAGTCATTAACAACCCTGACCAATGCATGTGCAGGAGAAGGGAATTGGCATCGCTACGCCAGTTATATGCGACGCCTGATTAAAATGGTTCCAGAACAAGCGGACACCTACCAGAACACACTCCGAACTGTCGATCCTGAATACCTATTACTCACACATGTCGGCTGGCTTGGGCCCAAATGAGTCATTCTGCAAGGTGGGCTAACCCTTCGCGGTAAGTCGGGTACATTAGCTTAACACCGAGTTCTTCTAGGTGTAATGAGACGCACTGTCTGTTTTGCATCCACATGCTTCGTTGTCGTTCCGTCATTTCGGCTTGAGCTTCTTCAAGGCTCAGTATTCGCGGTGGCGGAGTGCCCAAAAGTCGCGCAGCATATTTCACCACTTCATGGGTCGGTGCAGGCGCATTGTCTGTCGCAAGCACACACGGGTGAAGCTCTTTCGAGGTTGCGACTGCAATCAGAATAGAAACGAGATCATCAACATGAATACGACTTGTACACGCATTTGTTTGAATCACGCGGTGGGTCCCTTCTAATAACTTTTTGCGATGATCTCGTCCTGGTCCATATATCGCTGGCGTACGAACCACACACACATCTAACTGATTGCCAGATAAAGCGAGCAAGCCATCATCATAAGCACCCCACGTTTGGTGCCGCTCTGTACGTCGATTTGGTGGTGTCGCTTCATTAACTTGACCTGAGACATCGCCATAAGTTGCCGTACTGACAATACCAATTAACCGAGCAGAAGATATGACCGCATGGCGTGTTAAATAGTTTAGGCTTTCAAGTAACGTCGGTGCCTTTGCTGGAGATATCGTGACAAAGCATGTCTCGAAAGGATATTCTTGCTTCTCGCAAAACGCTTGGATTGACGACTGTTGAGATAAATCTAGCGATATACATCCTGCTTCTTGAACTGTACGCGTTCTCACCAGCCCCTGCATACCTAATTCAACGTCATGATTTTCAAGATGGTCACACAATCTTCGACCAGTGTATCCAGCTCCGAGTACAAGAGTATGGCCTAAAGCTCTCATTCAAGTAACCCGACAATATGCTCTAAGAGTTGAAGCATTTCATAACTATGCTTAAGCATCTCTGAGACGATCAACTCCAGCGCCAAGTAGAATACAGCAACGCCGGCAAATACTTTCGCTGGAAACGCCATAAAATAGGCGTTGATTTGCGGTGCGACTTTATTCATAAGACCAAAGGTCGTCTCAGTAATCAATGAAACCATCGCAATGGGTGCCGCTAGCATGACCGCAGTTGTCAAAATATGCTGCCCAAGCTTGAGAAGCGCATCAGTCAAAGCCCAGAATCCCTGTTCAATGCCTGGGAGCGTATTAATGGGTATCAACCGAAAACTTTCGAATAATGTTTCGATAAAAAAAGTATGTAAGCCAAGTGCCAAAAATAAGCACAACAACAACTGATAATTGAAGTTACCAAATGCACTCGACCGTTCTTGAATCTCCGGAACTTGAACCTGGATTTGGTTTGCGCCACGAAAAATATCGACAAGCTGCCCCGATATTTCGACGGTATAAAATACTTCAGCACAGATAAATCCCATGATGAGCCCAACAAAGGCCTCTTTCATCATCATTAAGATGAAGCCGACAGGTGTGATGGGAACATCGCCCGGCATCGACATGACAACTGTCGGCCACAGCACGAAAGTGAGCGTGATTCCGATGCCCATCTTCACTGTGGGTGGCGCATTCTTGCCACCTAAAAATGGCGTCAATAAAACGATGGACATCACCCGGGCCATAATCAAAGCAAAAATGACAATATTGCGTGTCGAATCAATTTGCTTTTGAATGGCAAAAAATACGTCAGTCATTTGACAGCACTAAAAAGCGACCTCGACAATGCCGTTCATACAGCGCGCCGCGAAGCGAATCATTGTGGAGCCAGCCCAAGAACCAACCGCTGCCATCACCATAAAAACAGAAATCATCTTGACGACGAAACTTAATGACTGGTCTTGAATCTGAGTCGTCGCCGAAAAAATCGCAACAAGGATACCCACAACGAGCGACGTCACCAACATCGGTAGAGAAACCAAAATAACCAAGAACAGGGCCTCTGAAGAGATTTGCATCACGAAGTCTTGAACCGACATTATTGATACCCCAGCACAAGTCCACGACTGATGAGATACCAGCCATCAACCAACACAAATAACAAAATTTTGAATGGGAGTGAAATTGTCGTTGGCGATAACATTTGCATCCCAAGCGCCATCAGAATATTTGAGACGACCATATCTACAACGAGGAACGGTATGAAGATGATAAAACCAATCTGAAACGCCCGTGTCAGCTCCGAAATCACAAAAGCAGGCACGAGGACAATCATATCATCTCGCGCAAGTCGATCACGATCGGCTTCTGCACGCATACGATGTGCCACGCGATAAAACATCTCTTTATTCTTTGGGGCTGCATGTCGTTTCAAAAATTCCTTAATTGGCTCTTTCCCTGCTTCATACGCTTTGACAATCAAATCGACATTATCTCCGCTGAGAAATTCACCCTCGGTTTGAATAATTCGATCGGCGCGTTCAAGAACCTGGAGTCCAACTGGCTGCATCACATATGCGGTCAAAATAATCGATAAGCCCGTGATCACTGTTGTCGGTGGTGCTTGCTGTGTCCCTAAGGCTTGACGCGTAATCGATAGGACGACCGCAATTTTGACGAACGATGTCACCATCATACCGACAAACGGCACCAGTGAAAGCGCTGTCATCGCGCCCATCAAAATGACAGGTCGATTGGCGATCGAATCTTGGTTCAGCAAGTCAGAGGTCAGAGAGGCTGTATCTTTTGCAGCCCATAGAGATTGTGTCCATAAGCCAAGAAGGCCGATGAAGTAATAAGCCCAGTATGTTGGCAAATGATGACGTCTAAACAACATGGGTATCCTCGATTGAAGATCGATACGTCCCAGATAATATCGAGCGAAAGCTGCGTGTGGGCGCGGTATGCTCCCGAACCAATGTACTGGCGTCAACCGGTCGAGGCGGCGAATTCAGACTCATATCTTTTAATAGTGCAATCTGACCATCTGAAACACCAACCAAAAGTTCTTCGCCATTCACTTCAAGCATACAAACCGCATGTTTGGCATCAATTGCAATACGCTCTTTCACAACAATCTGTTGCCCTGTCTTTTGTGACTTCAACAATCGCCCAAGACCATAATGAAACAAGACATAAATCAAGCCCAACACAATGCCAAGCATCAACATTGTTTTGACAAAAACCCAACCAAGTTGTTCCGTTTCCATATTTATGCTCCATCTGCGATAGATAGAATACGAACGCCAAGCTCGCCTTCAATTTGGACAATTTCACCTTTACCAATTCGACGATCGCCCACAACAAGATCAACAGGCGCACCTGGTTGTCGATTAAGCTCAATCACAATACCTGGCCGAACACGCATTAAATCTGCTGCTGATAGTTCGACTCGACCGAGCTCGACGACAAGAGAGACGGGCACATCTGCTGCCAATGCTGCGCGTTCGTGATCCATATTCACTGGCTCGATCATATCTTCATCAATTTCTTCGCTCATATTGCTGCCACTATCAGGTTCCTGTTCATCGAGTTCGAGATCATCAAAGTCGTCGAAATCATCAGGTTCACTCATTTGGAAGCGGTTGGCGTTCATATTCTCGGAAGACATGCCACATTCAACACTATTCTGTTGCGAAGCGTCAATACGATCGTCTAAATTATTCGATAATCCTTTCAAAATCGCCTCATCTGTTGCCCATGTATCTGAAAATGCTTGTGTTGTCGTCTCGACCATCATCCAACGTGGCATATCCGGCATATCTATGATGTGAATTTGCTCGATGCCGACTTCCGCTGGTGCGTGTGCATGCTCTTCATATTGAGCAATCACTTGCACTTTCCGCTTTTGACCAACATAACAAGAAAGCTCTCCAGAGAGCATATTGTCCTGAGCTGATAAGCCACATTGATCAAAGACAATGATATCGTCGACTTCCAGACGTGCGATATCATCCGCGGATAGATCAATTCGACCGGCTTCAACATAAACCTCTGCCGGGCACCGTGCAAACAGCGCCATTCTTTGCTCTAACTGTTGACCATAGCGGCTTAAATAGGCCTCTGTACCGAGGATATCATCTGCTTGGGCTTGTTCAAGGACATCTTGCGGGAGCCAAATCCGAAATCCGTAACGAACATTCTCATAGTTGAGATAATAGCCGAGACCAGTCACTGTCGGAGACGCTTGATGCACAGGACCTGCGCCTTCTTCGCCAGGTAGGATGACTGAACGTATACGTGCACTTAGGCCGAAGTCTTGCAAATGGCACTCGCTCAGAATCCCCAGTAAAGTATACATAATTCCTGCGCGTTCAAGCTCTGTCAGCGGGAAATTCAGATCGAATCGAATCGCTGGCAGCGACACGAGTTGTGATAAGAGATGTTGAATCAATTCACGATCAATATCGATAAAGCATGTTCTACCGAGGGTATCCAACTCCAGGACAAGCCAGACAGTTTGTTGCGCAAAACGTTTCTCAAACAATGCCTGTGTCACTTCAAGATGTCCCTCGAAACCCGCTTTGACAGATGTGCCAAAACGCTTTCCGAAGATAGTCGCCAATCGCTCTGAAAATGCATCTTTAAAGAGCGCACCGGGTAATACGCTCAGCAGTTGATTTCCACGTCTGACCTTATCTTTTTTCAAGCGCGGGACATCATCAAAATCGTATTTGCTGAGCTGGAGTTGCATGAGGCAACTGTATAGATGTTATGCGTCAAAATCAAACTTGCATCGAACTATTTCGAAATCACTGGAAAATTCTCACGTCGTATTTATGCGACCACCTCTGAACTAAAGTAAACCTCAATAGAGTTGGTCTGGCAGATGTTCGTAGCATTTTTCTTGATTCAAGAAGCACCGGAACAGCATATCTGGATATGCTGTGAGGACGTGACGAAGAATCAGGGAAAATGAACGGATATTCGTCGATCAACTTTGTTGAGGTTTACTCTAAGAAAGCCGATTGAGATAGCGACCCGTGATTTCCCGAACTTGGGCAGCTGTATCAAGCAAACGTTCTTGCAGTTGCATGGCCGTCGAGTAACCAAGATTCATTTGACGCGCACATTGTTCAAAGAGTGCATCATGCAATTGGCACACAGGCTCGTTTTCTTCGCCAAGAAACCAATACCAAATACGAATGTGATTATAGAGATCAAGCGCATGACTTAAGAATGCAGCATCTTGTGTATCGATCACGCGATGCTCAGCAAGGGTATCTAGCATTTGATATAGGTTATGATGCCATGGAATGTCATTATCTTTGAGGGCATTCCACAAAACGGCCGCGATCATAAAATCAATATCGACCAAACCACCTTCACTTATTTTGATGTGGAATCCATTTGGGCTCTGGCGCTCTCTCAGAATACGCGCACGCATATCGAGTGTTTTCCAACCTAAATTATCTGGCTTGTGCTCGATCAACAACTGTCGGCAATCTGCTTTTAACTGATGGTCTTCAGACATAAACCGCGATCGGACGAGCGCAAGATGTTCCCAAAAATGCGCATCGTGGTGTTGGTAATCTTTCCATGTGGACAGGCTATTGAGAAGTTGTCCTTGACGGCCATGTGGACGTAGACGAAGATCAACAGGAAAGCCTTTCCCTGCTGAAAGTGCTGCGCGCATTCGACTGAGCCACCTTAATATATGCGGCTCGATCGTAGAGCGATCAATATGATCAGGCACAATGATCACAAGATCGAGATCCGAGCCAACACAGAGCTGTTCGACCGCCAATGAGCCATAGAGTAAGCACGGAATGTCTTGTGTGAGATCTATCGCACGCTCGGCTCGCCACATATTCGATAGCCACGATTGGCCGACGTGCGTTAACGCAGACAGCATCTCTCGTGCCGATAAATCATATTGTAGGTACTGTCGATGAAGTTCAACAAATCGAGCATCAATCTGTTGTGTCCTCGAGTCAATGTCAGATATGGCATCTTGTGCAATTTCACGTGCAATCCAATCTTGTGCCAGGCAGTCATCATGATCTCGTGTCACAATTCGCAAGAGCCACGGACTTTTACCTGTCCATCTAAACCAGCTTTTCATTGCACGAAAATGGGCACGATCGATTGTCTGACTGGGCAGTAAAAATATATGTGCTTCGCAATAGCGCCATATTCTTTCAGGACGTTCATCAGCAGAACACATCATCAATAGTTCTCGACACTGCCAGTTGTCCCAATCTTGTTTCTTTAGTATTTCGATTGTCTCGAGCTTATCCTGACAACGCACAAAACCGAGACGCGAGAGCGCTTGCTCACGTACATGAAGTGGCTCATCAACATCAAGCGCCAGCATCACGAAATTATCTTCATATGTTTCAAGCACACCCATGACACGCAAGAATATATTTCTCACCTTCTGGCAGCAGTGCTCAAAAGCTTCAGATCCCTGCTGCCCTCTCTGCTTCAGTGCCCAAAAAGACCACACCCGATTGAGCCACGGTTTTCGAAAGACCCCTTTGGGCAACTCATGCTTTTGTTGGTCTCCAGCATACTGTAAAATATGTTCGACCCGCCGGAAGAAATGGTAAGCATCTCTCAGGATTTCGATATCTTCATCTTGCAAGAGACTTTGACGTTTCATCCACTCAAGCAAGTCGAGAACACTTCCACGTACCATCTCAAGTCCACGTGTAATTGAAAGCAACTGAAAGTAATGTACGATGAATTCAATATCACGAATACCGCCAACACCCGTCTTTATATTAAATCCCTTTGCCCCTTCTTCAGCTTCAATCCGTGCACGAATATGCGCAAGAGCTTCACCGAGCGCTGTCTCCGATTCATCACGCTGTAAAAATGATTCGATTGTTTCTGCGAGTGCTTCTGTCGGGCCTTCCTCTACAATAAATCGATACTTGAGCATGGCCACACGTTCCCAAAAGCGCGCTCTATTCTTATAATATTTTTGAAGTGCATCTCTTGAAATCAAAAGCGGGCCTTGCCGGCCCTCTGGTCGAAGATCGAGGTCAACTCTAAACACGAAACCATCTTCGGTCTGCTCACTTAAGATTTGAATAAACTGCTGTACCCATTTTTGATGGTACCGCATATGAAATGTTGTTGATTCCGGTCGTTCATAAACAATCATCAAATCGATATCACTAGATGGGTTCAATTCTTGCGTACCGAGTTTTCCGAGACCGATGATAAAGCGTCGGCACTGAATATAGTCTTGGTGTATATCTGAAGGGACTTCTGCTTCAAGAATACGAGCAGCTTGTTCTGCAGCAATTTGAATGGCCCGGTCGGCAAAGCGTGTCCATCATTGTGCGCTATGATGAAATGCTTCTCCCCGCGCCTCTTGAGCGGCCGTATATATAAACAAAGCACGTCGGCATTTTCTTAATGCACGTTTCGTATATGCCACATCAACAAAATCAATCTGGTCTAAGGACTCGATATTTGGTGCCTCATCAAGGAATTGATTCAGTGATGGATCTTGACGTATATAACGTCGTACAATCGGGACGAGATGATCAATCACTGAAACATCTGTTCGCGTCATCAGAAACTTAGAATTTCAGAGGCATTTTAATGACCCCTGGACTTTTGCCTGAGTATGACGGCCACGACCACCCTCGAATAGATGATACGACGCATTTCCCTGCAGCACTCCCTTGATGCTCAGGCGTCACAACCCCAACCTCTGAAGGACGACCTGATTTCATGATTCGCCAACGCATAACAATCTTACCCGAGGCACCATGTTTCTTTCCACAACGCTTCACGGCGCCCATATTGTCTCGGACGACTTGAAGAACATCACTCTTCGATAAACGTGATTTCCCCGAATTGGATGAACCAGATGTCACTTTTTTGTCACAACCAAAGTCAAGGATCGGATCACAATCACTTGAGCCACTCGACGCGGGTTTCGGTTTAGGCGTAGGTTCAGGGGCTGGTTTAGGGGCTGGTTTTGGTTTCGGCGCAGGTTTTGGTTTTGGCTTCGGCGCCGGCTTCGGTTTTGGTTGCTCTTTCTTCACTTCTGTTTTTTTGGGTTCTTCTTTCTTCGGTTCTGGCTGTGGCTCTGGCTTTGTCGGCGCCGATGTCGGCGACTTCGTTTCTTGTTTCACCTCTTCAACAATAGGCTTTTTTGTTACTTTAGCCGTCTTGCCCGACTCGTCTTCACTTTTATCATTGTTGGCCGTTTGGGTTTTCGCCGAAGGCTCGGTCGATTCTACCTCTTTTTGCGATGTGACAACCTGCTCATCAGACTGGCCCAGCATCTGGTAACCACCATAACCAAGCGCACCGACTGTCCCCAAAATGAGGAGTGCGAGTCCGCCTCTGAGAAACCAGGTTTTCCAATCAATATCGTCTGTGATCAATGGTCGAGCTGGTGGCACACTGTGAACAGGTGAAATACCAACAACCGTGTGCCCCACCTCAGGAGAGCGTGTTGGAGAAAGCTCTGCGTATCCAACACGAGAACGCTCCGAGTCGATCGTTTGAATTTCTCGATTCGCCAATTCCTGGAGGCTTCCGGCTGCAGCCGGGTTCCACAAGGCACTCTCACTTTCTTCATATGGATCCGCTGGCTCCGTTCTGTTTGAAGAAGGCGATGGCTTGCTCAACGATTGGCGCCTTTCGCTCGATTGGGGAGCCTCTTTGGTGGGCATTTCATGTCTAGAAGACGTTATTTGAGAAGGCTCGACTGCTTCCGATTCAGCAGATGGAATTGAACCAATCATCTGTGCCGCTTGATAAATCCCCGTCAAACCTTGGGCCGACATATCACTTTGGTTTTGGGGTTGCGAGGTCGTTGATGTCTGTTTTGACTCAGGCGGCTTCACTTCAAATACACCTGCGAGCTCTTTCACATCCTTCGCAGCCTTCCAGTCAGACATGCCTTGGTTCCACACCAAGTCTGCTGGCCGCAATTGACTCTGCTGAATCAGCGTGACCACCTCATCTTTTTTGAGCGGGCCACGTTCTTCATCACCAATCGCGACAAACCAAGATGCTTTCTCGGTATTTGATGATGGTTGTGGCGTTTGTTGGGCGGTTGCTTCATCTGAGAATACCTCAGAAAAAGCTGCATTGAGGTGTGCCGATACGTGTGTACCAGATTCAGCAATCACATCTGCTTGTTGGACGCGATCTTTCGAAGCACCCACATTTTTTAAATCAAATGATGTGGCACCTGTATTTTTATCTACGGCGTCAAAGCTATTCGTATTTTCATCGCTGTTGTGCAAAGAACCAATTCGTGTACGTGCTTGATCAAAGTCACCTGCATTTGATGATGTTGTATTTTCTTTTACACTCGGTTGAACAGCTGTCGACTGTTCAGAGATATCTTTGTAAACAACATCAACCGTCGCACATTTCTTACAACGAACTTTCGAACCACGCGCCCCGATCTTCTCATCAGGTATTTTATATTGCGCAGCGCAGTTTTTACACGTGAACAGCATCCCTAACCCTTTTTAATCCTTTGCCCCAGTCGTAGAGCATGTCGTACTTCCATATAGCGATCGGAAGCACAATAGCGAACAAGCGAACGCAAGCGATCTCCCCAAGCTGGTGCATAACGTGTCGAAGGCGCTGGCGCACGCATCGCACGCGTCGTAATTTCAATATCATTGGTAATCAAAAATGCCGCTCTCAAAATGGAGTATTCCAATCCCTCCATATAGCCGCGATAAGATACCCGCTCTCCTCGTGTTAATAAGCCCTGAATGGCAGGTTGAACTTGATCCACAAATTGTGGGTTTTCCATCAGTCGGGCAACGAGTTTTTTGTATTTCGCCAACGTTTGTGCATCGGACACGTAGCCATAGGTTGGATCGATCGACAAAATGACCTGTTCAACCAATGCTTGGAACTGCGTTCGCCCAAGCAAACGTGGCACGATAAATGGTGGCATCAGCCCCCCTAATTGGCGTGCAATATTAAACCAAATCAATGGTTCATTTGTCTCTTGAAGGAGTTCATGCTCAACACCGACAACAAGTGTTGGATCGACAACCGGAACGGGCTCAAGTGGGGCATTCGCAGACTTTTGTACAAAAAATCTGACACGATGTAATCCCATCATTTCTCGTACATAACGAACTTGCTTCGCAAAAAATGAAACGACAGGCGCATCGACATCAATCTCTTCAATCTTTCGATTCCGTGTGATGTTTTTTGTTGGCTTGAATAAGAGCTCAGCCCCAAAGCGAGATAATGCGGATGCAATGGTCGCGAGATCGCGATTCACCTCATCAACGATCACATGTGACATCCATAACTCCATTGTCAATGATTTTGGAGATTGTTTCTTTTTCTTTCGCTTGTAAGCACGATAAAACTGTTCTTCTTTTTCGTTCATATCACCCAATGCAAGTGCTGCACCGGCAATCACATACGCGTAATCAAGATCGCGTTGCTCAATCGCAATCGAAAACAATGCATGAACGGCAGCACGCTCGTGTTCAACACTGCGGTTCAATAGAACGATATAATTAGCTCTCGCCTTATCTAAAGACGTCGGATCTTTTCTTTGAAGTTCTGCCAACCGTACAACTAAGTCAAGATCTTCAGGGTGTGCCCGTTGGACCACTTCGTAAGCTTGAACCGCTTTTTTAAAGTCCTTAATTTTGAATCGATATAAGTCACCCAGGGTTTGCCAAATGACCAGCTTCGCCTGTGTATCTTCGATCGGTCGCTGCAACATTTTGATGTAATTTTTTTCCAGCAGACGCCAATCTTTTTCGTGTGTTAAGACTTGTTCGATGGCCTGAAAACTCTTCAAATGTTTTGCATCAATATCAAGCGCAGCGTTAAAGCATTGAATCGCAACTTCGGTTTGCCGAAGTTCGTCGCGGTACGTCTCACCAAGGCTGTGATGGAGGCGGACTTTATCTGCTTTATTTTTTGTTAAGCGAATCAGTTCAGACAAAATATCAACAGCACGACTCGATTGCTTTGTTTTTTGGTAATACTTACATAACTGACGCAGAATCGTGATATCACCAGGTTGCTGTCGATTGGCCTCCTCGAGCGCATCTATCGCACGATAGATATCATTTAAATGTTCTTCCGATAGTGTCGACAGTGCCCTTAGCGTATCAACTTTTTCGACGCCCGATTGTAATTGAATGAGCCGATTCATCGATTCATACGCTGCTTCGTAATTCTGAGAGAGCTGTTGCGTATGCGCGAGCAATGTCAGACAAGGCTGATGATGCGGGTCGAGTTCGAGTCCGCGCAAAAGACTCTTTTCACAGCGTTCACGATCGCCAACTTTCAAATAGAGCTCTGCAACATGATGGTGTATTTCAACAATCTCTGCACGCGAAAGATTGTCGTGATGATGGACCAAAATTGTTTGATATGCTTTGACGGCAGCCAGTGATTGCTCTCTTTTCACCAAACCACGAATATAGCCTTCAGCTGCATTCAGAGATTTCTGATCGAGTTTATGTGCTTGTCCAAAATGCGTATATGCAATTTCTTCATGCCCCAGTCGTTCGGCAGCATAGGCTAGCCGGAAGTGAATTGCGGCACGCTCTTTGGGACCTTGTGCCGCTTCTTTTTCTTCGACCAACCATAATAATAACGCCTCGAGTGCTTTCCAATTTTCAGATTTATAGTAAATATCCATCAAAGCCAGTCCCGCTGGCACATGATGATTGACAGCCAAGAGTGCTTGCTCGTACTCTTCGGTTGCCGCACGCGGGTCTGCAAAAGCAGCGATAAATCGATCCCCAGCCTCACTGAATAGAATCGCACGTTCTTGTTCATCGATTGTCGCTCGCGCACGTTGCTGTAACCACGTGAGCGCATTGCGCTGATGTCCATTCGAATCACTAATCTCTTGCAATTGTGAAAGCGCATGCAAGTTCTTTGGCTCGAGTCTTAATACACGCTGATAGATTGCATCAGCAGCATCAAGGTCACCAATATGTTGTAATAGCGTATCACCCATTTCTGTGAGTGTATTCAGTTTTAAGTCAACGTCTTGGGTGACTTGAACCAAATCTTTCTGAACTTTAACGCGCTCTTTATATCGCTGCTGTTGTTGATAGAAATCGGCAAGGCCGATGAGGGCCGGTTGATATTGCGCATCAAGCTCAAGCGCATCATAATAGGCACGTTCAGCGGCTTCTGTTTCCCCGTGTCCGTGAAGTGATGCGCCGAGTTCTGATAATAAACGCAATCGTGTTTCAGGCGCGTCAACGTGCGACGCATATTGGCGCTGTAAGCGAATTTGGCGGTTTTGATCACCGAGTCCTTTCGCAAGGCGCTCAGCATAAGCAAGTGTTCCGATATGCCCAGGGTCAATCTCAAGAATCTTCTCTAATGAGCGTAAAGCTTCATTCTGGTTGTTTAGACCCGTATCCCAAATAGCAGCAACTTTGGACAGAACTTCAATACGTTCATTCAAGTCTCTCGAAGTGAGATTGATTTTTTCGTAATAATCAATCACTTCTCGCTGACGATCCAACTCCGTCAAGATATGCGTCATGGAGCGCAACGTCGGTAGGTCATTGGGCTCGTGCTCATGGTTCAAATGATGCATTTCGAGCGCACGCTCTAAATCATTCATTTCCGTCTCATATATATCGGCCACTGCTCGGCGAAGTGCTCTTTGTTCACTCTTTGTTTTCGCTGCTGCAATACGACGCTGCATGATTTCGAGCCAGTCGACCCACAAATCACCAGCAGCGCATAACTCACTCATTCGACGCAGCGTCTCAGCCTCATTTGGAGATATAGTCAACACCTCGCGGTAGACATCCAAAACCAAGGGCACAGCACCTTCAGATTCATAGATATGCTCAGCAATCGAAACCAACCCATCATAACGTTTGGTTTTTGTATCAGCTAACTTAGCCAGTCGACGTCCGACTTGAACATATGGCCCCCATTTTTTCTGGTGACCATATATGGACTTCAGGCCCTGGAGTGCAATTAATGAACGGCTATTGATCTCAAGAACTTGTCGATAGTATCGTTCTGCTTCATCCGCTTCATCCAAGTGCTGAACAGCGATATCACCCATACGCTCATAAAAGAATGCTGTCCGACTCACATCTGGTACGCCATCCAATACATCTTCATAAACACTAATCACAATTTCTGCATTGTCAGTCTTAAAGCCTAATGCTTCGACTTTTTCGCGAATAGACTCATCCGATTCATCTTCTTTATAGGCACGGCAGGCCGCCAGAAACGCCATATCTGGTTGAATCAGATCTTTTTCATACACCTGCATCAGATGAACCAAGATCGTCTTGCGTTCGGCAGGTGTTCTGGTGACATCAAGACGTTCTTCTTGTAACTTCACCCATGACTGCCAATTCGCCTGTTCAGCGTAGACTTCGGATAGTTCGTGCCCAGCAGATTGTTCTTCAGGAATAAGTTGTAATACCTTTCGATAAGCGTCAATGGCGTCTTGTCGACCTGCTTTATCTTTACGCCGTATGCGAGCCATCTCAAGTAAATATGATGCCGCTTCTGAACCGGTTGTTTGAGCAGCTTTTTGGTCATATACGCCAAACAGGCCCTCATCAAACTGAGATATCTCGAATATCTTCTGGCAGCGATCAAGCTCTCCCATTGAAAGGTGACCCAGTTCCAAAATTCCCATGACAACATCATGCGCCTCATCAATACGCTGCAATGGATCGATCAGTACATCAGCGAGGTCAAAGCGAAGACGTGCGCTATCCTCTTTCTTGCTTGTTCGACGTATTGCACTCCGTATGGTTTCGGCAAGTAATTCCCAGTCTTCGTTCTCACGATAGGCATCGATCAATCTCGAACGGGCCTCATCAAGCCCAGGCGCAATGCGTAGTGCCTGTGTCAAATCTTCTATAGCGGCGGGACGATCTTTCAACTTCAACAGACGCAAACGACCACGTGTTAACAAGTGGCTTGCACGTGTTTCAACATCCGTCGATAACTCAATTTGCTCTGAAATAAGTGCTTCAAATTTCGTATGCTGCCCCGTTTCATGATAGATCTCACTCAGCGTCACAAATGCAATCGCCTGTAAGCCTGTTTCTTCATAAAGTCGTTCCCAATGATCTTGGGCTGCTGAATAGTCTCCCAATTCTTCAACCAAAAATACGGCAAGCCGTTTTCGAAGTGCCAGTGTTTCTTGAGCATTCGGTGCTTCTTTCAGCTGGTCAGCGAGTGCACGCTCCAACAGCCGGCGCATGAATGGCGCGTCATCACTTTCATCCATATGATTCAGTAAAACGTCTCGCGCAACAGGATGCTCAGGCACCAACTTGAGTGCGGCCCGTGCATTTCGAATCCCTTCAGAAGCACGCTCTAAGAATTCACACTCAACACGAGCGGCTTCAGCGAGATCGTCTGCCCGTATATTATCATCTTGCGTTGATCGACTTCGTTTCAAACGCAGTTCTCGATATGCAGCATATTCTTCGCGTTCGATATATATCCGTACGAGGCAATCAAAAGCATAAGGTCGACCAGGTTGGGCTTGCAAAACAGCTTCGAATATTCGCATACTCTCAGCTGTTTCACCGAGTTCGTTCAAGTGAATGTCACCCAACATCTCTTTGAGTTCTGCGGCCAAGACTTTACGCCCCTCATGCTCAACATCGTCAATCAATTCTTCGAGGAAGTCGACGACAACATCATTCATCTCATGTTGGCGGGCCAAAGAACGAACACGTGAACGTGTATCGGGATCGTTTGGCCGAACACGCATGCACTGCAGCATACACATCAAGGCAATTTCGCCATCATGCAGCTCATGCTCCGCACAATCTGCAGCACGAAGGTACATTTTGTGTGCTCTCGGACGATCTTGACGTTCGAACGCATGGTGACCCATTTGGCGGTATAACGTACATACACCAGTCGGATCATGACGACGCCCATAGACCTCGACAAGCAAACGACCATCATCTTCTCGACCAGACTGTTCAAATCGCTCTCGGACATTCTCAAGCGCCGTTTCATTGAATGGGTCAGCTTCAAGAACCGCTTTCCATTCATCGCGTGCATCATCGGCTTGCCGTAGATCTTTGCTCAAGATCTCCGCTAAGGATAAGCGGGCTTCAATGCGCTCTTCCTCTTCGATAGACGGCGCCGCGATGAAGGTTTTAAAATAACCAACTGCCGCTGTAAATTTTTTCTGCGACCGATACGCATCTGCAACAACTCGCAAGAGTGCTGGCATTTCACTGAGTGTTTGATAATGGTTTTCAGCAATTCGAATCGTCGAGAAGGCATCGTTCAGTCGATCGTGTGCAAGTGTAATTGCACTAGATAGGTATTGACGATGTGTATCTGTAACATCTTCTTCAGCTTCTGCTCGGGTTAAAGCCAGCAACTTTTCGTAAATTTCAAGCTGCCCCTCAGCCTCATCTTGTTCAACAAAAATAAGCCGAAGTGCTTCTAAGATATGTTGTTGCTCTTCCGATGTGCCAACCTTCAGCCGCAACGCATTTTCGTACATCGCAGCAGCCGCGTCATAATTACCCAGATGTTTTTGATAACCTTCCGCAGCTCGGATCGCATATCGCTTTGCGATTAAAGGATCGACTCCCTGACTGTCTTCAAAGATATCTCGTTGAACATTCAGCCAGCTGTCCCAATCGGCAAACTGTTCGGCATAGTGGTCATGTGTCACCCGAATATCTTCTCGATCAGGATGTCTTTTTAATAATTCGCCAAGCGATTGAAATCCAGTCTCGGGCTCGCCAATATATCGTATTGCTCTTTGTGCTTTAAAGAGCAGCACACCACTCAAAGCAGAATCATGGGTGCGCCTGAGTTCATCTGCATGTGCCGTCAGTAGTTTTAATTCTTGGTTAAAATTCTGCTCAGCATGATACGCTTGAATCAAATATACTCTCAGCATATGTCGATCTAATCGATCTATTTTGGAGGACAATTTGGATAAAGCTTGTTCACCATCTTCTAGCCAACGGGCATCTGTCCAACCCAAAGACTTTGCGTGGACGTAATGTGCATGCCATGAACGCGCATCAGGTTTATGAGAAGCAAGTAACCCCGATAACATCTTCGCCAGACGCGGACAATCGTCGTCCTCGACCGAAGAGAGTTCATCAAGAAAGGTACGAGCAAATTTGATCGACTCTTCGGATGAACGATGTTGTATGAGCTCATCGAGTAAACGCCATTTTAAACGTGAATCATCTGGATTGATTTTCACCTGCTCATATAAATTTTGTATGACAGACTCAGCATCGCCAGATTTTTGAGCAATACGTGTCTGTCGTTCGAGGAGCTTTAAATAAAGTGAACGATGCGTCGTTGCATTAATATGATTAACCAACGAAGAAATATGTTGCTGATAATCAGCACCTTCATGTTCATGTGCCAATACAAATTCGACGGCATCGACCATATAGGCGTCATTGAGCGCGGCGGCTTCAGTATAAGCAGGTATCGCTTCAATTGGCTCTTCAATATATGACGCAGCAGCGTAAAGCATTTCACTTTTGAGCTTCACATCATCGATATCTTCTGCAGTCGATAAGAGCACATCAGCAACCATATCGAGATTATCGGAGTCTGTGGCGAGTTGAAGAAACGATTGAATTCCATCTGCCAAGTTGGCATCGATATCAATACGTTTGATCATATTCATAAACGCTTGCTCAACATGCGCACCTTCTAACCAATCTTCTCGTGCCTGATCCAGCCAAAAGACTTGTGCTTCTTGTGTTTCCTGTTGAGTGGCGACCCGTTCAGCATGAAGTGCCGCTTGTTCAAATAATTGAGCATCACGCAATACGCGATGCTTCAAGCTTGCGACGGATGCTGTCGAATGCCCGTCTGTGTCATGCTCATCAACCACGGATAGCCATTCAAGTATTCGACTTGACGCTTCGCCATGCTCATGCGCCTGCTCAATCCAGGGTAACGCATCACCCGGCTCGCCTAAATCGCGAATATATAATTCGATGAGCGTTCCCAATACGCGACCATATTGATCGTGATTGGTAAATTGCGCTGCCATCTTCTTCAAGTGTATCTCGCGCTGGTCAATTTTCTCTCGTTCTTTCAAAAATTGATCAAAGTGTTGAAATACACCGTAATCATTTGGAGCAAGTTTCAATAGTTTTCGATGTGTCGACTCTGCTTGCTCCCATGCACCTGCATTTTCATATTTCGAAACCAATGCCTGTGACAATTTAATTTGATCGGCTGTTTCTCCTGCAGCCTCTATGCGTAGATCAAGTAAGACCGATGCTTCGTCAAACGAATTCGTTTGGGCAGCATGCTGCTCAAGCAAGTTGTATGCAGCCTCGTCATGCGGATCGTGTTTAACAACAATTTCTGAAAAATGCCTGACCCAGTCAGATTCATCATCGACAGAGGCAACATAGAATGCTGCGCGGCGTGCTATCGTGGACACATCATGTGGATCATTCAGTGATATCAGATGTTGACTCACCAACTGTGCCACTGGTTCTAAGTCTTCAAGTTGCTCTGCCAATTCAAAACATGTTTCTTCACGTGCTTCTGAATATGATATTTTGAGCGCCTTCAATGCGAAATCATATGCTGCATGCGGTTGATCAAGTTGATGCCAATTCGTTGAAACGATCTGATCCAAATGATGCAATTGTTCAGACGTATTTGTTTTGGAATCAGCAAGCTGTTCATGCAGATCAGCAAGCTCAATCCATTTCTCATGCTCTTTATAAAATGCCTCAAGCCATGATCCTGCATGTTCAGAATAATCCGGGTTTTCAAATAGACGCAGATAACTTATCCAAACAAGAGATTCTTCTTCTGCAGAAAGCTCTCTCGTCACGGTCGACTGTAACAACGTCATCAACGTGTCATCGTGCCCATGTTCATAAACCATCGTTAATAATTGCTGATAATGTTCAGGACGCTGCGTGAACTCGAATAACACATGTAACTGCTGATGCGCCGCATGATAATCACCATGTTCACGGTGAAAAGCGATGATTCGCTCACGGACACGGTGTGCGTTGGGATTGATATTCAAGAATAGTCTGAGCAATGGCATGAAAACATTAAACTGTGTCACAGTCGATTCACGCAAAAGCGTGTCTTCATAACGCGCAAATGAGGCAGCCCGACGTTTTAAGTAATCTTCATCAAGATATTGTAATGCTTCAGACGCTGATTCCCAGTCACCAGACGATAGCCCTGTTTCTAGGACGGAAAACCATGCATCATCATGCTGCACATATTGCGCATATTTTTGAAGGTACGAGATACGTTTTTCGTCTGAACAAAATATATCATCCTGAAAAATGCTAAACCACTGCGAAGGCGTTTTCTCTTTGAGGCGATCGATCATGTGCTCTGCCAGCTGAACCATATCAGCACGTCGGTTCAAAATTTTGGCAAGCCCCTGAATTTGCTCGAATGCATCTGAGTCATTTGGAAAGGTCGTGCATCGCCGATGCAGAAGTTGATATAGCCGTTCAGGCTGCATGAGGTCTTCAGCATAAACTTCAGCGAGTCGTGCTTCGCTTTCTCGAATTTTGGACAACCGATCGACACACGCTTCATCGGCAAGACCATAAAGTATATCTAGTAAACCCTCGAGCTGATCGGCTAGTAAAGAAAACTGTTGCTCATCATCAAGCGCATCGTAAATGGATTGCGTCGCCGTCGCATATAGGTCATTCGGAATATCGGCAATATCACGATCAAGCCGTTTCAGTACCTGTGGCCAGCATTGTGCGCGGACTTCATCCGCCAAGTCAGGGTAAACCAATATGGCCATATAAGGCTTATACGACTTTGTTTGCCGCGCCTGTTCCCCCCCAACATCAAGAATATGCATATAAAAATGAGCAGAACATATCGATAGTAATCGCTGCCCTACAGCATTGAGTGCATCATTATCGAATATAAGATTATACCAGTCATCACTCGTGCTAAAGAGATTTTCAAATTGCTGGCGTGTTAAGTCAGTCGTTTTTTCTAACGTTTGGGCTAGGGTGTCGGACACATCTCCAAACAAAAGATGTCGCGTCTTTAACATAGATATGATCCCATCAATCACACGACCTCGATGGTAGGATATATCCCCAAGTGCACGACAATAATTATCGAATGTTGTCGGCCAATCGATATGCCCTTCTTCGGTGCCAAATGTTGGCGCCGGACAAATGGGCTGACCGCCAATGAGACTTGACGACCGCATAAGGCTCTCTGCCACTTCACGCAAGACGTCTTCATGTTCTTCATCATCCACTTCGGTTTCTACATATTCGATTAATGATGTATAAAGAACCTGACGTTCGACAGGTGTTAATGTTGCTGCAATGGACTCTTCAAAAAATGCCTCTGCTGTCTCCGATTCCTTGTCACTTAATAATCGAGCTCTCCATAGAAACATCGATAGTGAGGTCGCATATGCAAGCTCTGGAATGGCCATATATTCCAACGCAAAACCGTGCTGCTTCTGCAGGGGAATATGCGAATCAAAATTGTGACGAAGGACATCTGACGCACGTTCGAAGTCACCTTGAGAACGCCAATGACTTGACACAACTCCGACTAGGCGCGCCTTGTCCTTCATGCGCTCAAGCCATTTTGAGATATTAATGATCAAACGATCTGGATATGGCATCCCTTCGAAAAGTTCTAGGACGGCAGAAAGTTGTGAACGGCTCCACGCATCATCAGTCACGACGACATCGAGCATTTGAATCAGACGCCGAACCAATACGGGTTCTTGCCAAATCACTTTTTGTTGATTCAATGTCGTACAAAGCTCACGCACCTGTGAATGACGTTCATGTTTATGTACATACGCCAGCCAACTTGTAAACGTCGATTCATCCAAAACATGGAAGAACCGCTCGATCGCTTCTTGAATCTTTGTGTTTTCTTCGACCGACGTCGCGTGCTTCAAACAAATCGAGAGCACCTGATTCATCACGGCTGGTGATTTTATATCAGGTAACAATGTTAATGCACTCAAGCGCTGTTCGCGATCCGTTTGAATACCAGTGAAAGCAGCAAGCCAAGCTTCTTCGAGTCCTTCACGTGGTAACTCAAGTTGCTGTAAATCAGAGAGTTGTTTGAAAGCCTGAAGATAGTGACCAGCTCGAAACGACACCTCAGCATGTTGTGTCGCAAATGAACCCATATATTTTTCATTGTCGGTTAGTTCAATATCAATCGAGCGATAAATGTCCAAAATCTGAGTATCCGATAATTGGTGCTCTGCAAATCGTATGAAAGCAGCCTCAGTCTTTGCCGATGGCCACAACTGAAAGCACCAGGTTGCCACAACCAAGGCTTGTCGTGCCTGCCCATGTTCGGAGAAATGTTCACTACAAGATAGATAGGTGCCCAATTGCGCAGACTGCATCACTGTTGTCGGTGATGACAATGCAATTTGTCGATATATCAGTCCATAGGTATCTGAGATCAAATGCTGCTCGACATACCATTGTGAAGCTGAGACAACCGCCTCGATATCAGAAAAGGTTTTGCCCAACCAAGATGCAACATCAGCGGCCCTGACGATATCGCCATGCCGGTATAACATCGTCCATATTTGTCGGATGGGTTGTCGAATATCGAGCCAATGCGCGCACTTTTTCATAACTGAAAAGGCGCGATTCAAACGTTCAACTGACGCCTTCTCTTGATCAACTTGTTCAAGCGCATGCCCGATTAAACGGGGGGCCTCGATCAAGTGAAATAAATGCCCCTCAATAATTTCGTCAAATGTCGGTAATGATAATTTGAGCGGATTGTGAGGACCACTTTCATATAAGCGGCGATACACATATGTCGATTGGATTGTCGACTGTTGTCGACGTAATTGATGTCCTAACAATCTTTGAATTGAATCAGGAGGGGCAATTTGTTTCTCCAACAACACATCAAGCGCGGCAGGCATCAACGGAACAAGTCTAAAAATACGCTTCCAAAGGCTTTCAATTTCGATTGCATCCGCATCTTCACGTTGATGTTGTTTGAGGGTGTAACCTAAATAAAGGATAGCTGCGTCTTCTCGATCGCGTGCTGTTGTCGCCTCATGATAAATCTTCTGCGGCGCATCCTCCCATTCTTCAAACCGCTCTAAAAGTGTGCGTACTTGTGTTTGCACATCATCAGATAGCTCATCACACACGATGCTTCGCAGCCAACGATGAACGACCGTATGTATTTGAGTACCAAAAGCGATTTGAGGTGTTAAAGCACATAGCCATCTCACGGCATGTTCGGTCTCTAATCCTGTGACCATTTCAACATCGACAAAAGTTGAAGGCGCCCCATTTGATATCTCTTGCTCAATCCCACGAAGCAACACGTGAACAAGTCCGCAACTCGAAAACAATAACGCAACATTATCTGCACCAAGGGTGTTGAAGACGCCCGAAAAACCATATTCTGCTTCAAGATCGCACCATGTGGTATATGCCCAACGCCAATGTGACTTGCGAAACATGGAAAGCATATGACTACGCCACAACTGACGTCTCTGCGATTCTTCCAATGTGTCATCATTTAAACAAAGATAGTAACGCCCTTGACGCGCTAATTGATATGCATTGAGTTCATCAGCGAGTGTGATGATGTAGCGCCATAAATCAACTGATTGATAACCTTCTTCAATGAGTTGACGGCATTCTCCAAGAACAATTTTTTGCTCAGCAATAGAAGAAAATGGATGTTTTCGGCACGTCTCTAATAGCGCACTTCGCTGCTCTTCAGACTGAGCAACCCGATAACGGAAAAACAGCCATCGACTATCGAAGGTGTTGTCCATTTCTTCAGGTTTTTGTTCCGAGGAGACCATATCGATCATTGTCCTATTGATTTAAAACGTATACTTCACGGGGAATGTCAAAAAGGCCTGCATAGCGCCTGGTTGTAGTCCGAGTCCAAGTCCGGCCTCAACACCCACCGACACGTGTCGCAGTTTTGTATAGTACTCAACACCCAATGCACCTTCGACATATATTCCCATGCTGCTATTTTCTCCCTGCGACAAAGCGTTGGAACGAACCATCTCACCCGGCATCCAGAAGTTCAGACCAGCCGCACCTCGTGCATAAACAAATGTATGCTTCTTTGTGATAAAAGAAAACTTCAAGGAAAGTCCCGGAATCAACTGGAAAACATCTCCAGTGAGTTGATTACTCTGCGCCAAAGCTGCCGATACATCTCCCTGATTAATCATACCCAGCACAAAGAAATCAAGACCAATATTATTGGCGATATCGTAGCCGATGTTGAACTTTAATCTTTGGCCGAGTGGTTCACCGGCAAATGTGGATCCTGAACCTGAAATATCTGTAGACAACATATAGTTCGCACCATATTCTAAGCCAACATAAAAACCACGTTCAACTTCGTGAATTTCAACAACGCCAGAATCGCCTTTCACCTCGACACCATCTTCTTCAAGTCCATCTTCGTAGCTTTGATTTTGGGCAAATCCGGCGACAGACATGGCCATGAATAATGTCATCACCCACACACGGTTGAGTGCCCGATTGCAACGCTGCATTCGCATATATCCCTCCAAATTGATATGTTCAGGATACTCCCTTTAGGTTCGGCAATCCATTTATTCGTCAAATATGGCAGGATGTCTTCAAATGAGACTGGATCGGCGTCTCAATAAATCACAAAAAGAGAAAAGGCGCATTCACTGTGGAAATACGCCTCATTCTTTAGCGTTGTAGACCATTCATCTAGTTTGATGGCTTAAACACAAATGGATAGTTGACCACTACTTCACCACCGCCTTTGGGGCGTGGGAACTTCCAGCGCTTAATCTTACGTGCCATACAACCCTCAACTGCTGCATTATTCATCTGAGATGCCGCTTTACGAGCGTTCAACACAGAGCCTGTTGGCCCAATCGTCCAGTTCATAATGATCTTACCAAATAGACCCGGATTTCGATTCAATTCTTTTTCATAGCAATAACGAATCTCGTTCATGTGCTCACGCACAATTCGTTTAATGATCGCTGCATCCATACTACCGCGAACTTTTGGCTTACCAACACTGACACCAACATTTTTATATTTTTTGCCACCAAAACCACCGCCAGCACCACCATAACCTGAGCCATTACCACCACCCATACCTCGTGTGCCGACATTACCAATACCGATTGTTCCAGTTCCATCACCGCCGCCACCAGCACCATTGCCAGAAAGCCCAATACCACCATTACCGTGCGCATCACCAATTTGCGAACCTGTGATATTACCCAAAGCAGCCATCATCTCACCACTGCCATCCGCATCACCGTCAAACTTCAACAAGCCTGTCGCGCCGGGGCCACCACCAAAAAGCGCTGCCATTTTTTGTGAGACGAGTGCTTTATTGTCACGTTTCTCACCTTTGATCGCCATACGGTTCTTTTTATTTGGTTTCGCCTTCTTCTTACCAGCTTTACCTTGCTCGTCTTTATACGCTTTCGATTTTTCACCCCCACCATCAAGCGTTGCTTTATGAACATCTTTTTCAGGTGGCTCAAGAATCACCGATTCAAATTCACTGAGGTTACTCATCAAGTCATCTTCGCCATCACCCAACTCTCCAAGGGTGAACATGAAGCCACCGATGGTAAATAGCATGGCGAATAATGTGATCATCATCGTATTAAGAAACATGGTGTCGTAGTACGGAATGAACGGGACAACGCGCGCTTTCTCCGAGTGACGAATTTCTGTTGTGAAGTGCCCAAAACTAAGCTGAACGATCATACCATCACGTAGCGTAATCGAATCTGGACGCCCTGTATGCTTCAAACCAGGAAAATCCTGTAGCGCAAATGTTTCCCCCTTCCATGAAACAGACCCAGACATTTGGGGTGAAATACGAATATCCCACTCCGCAACACCTGGTTGCTGAACCAATAAGGTATGCGCCTCACCTGCACCCAGCGCTTCGACCGGCACAAAAATATCTGCATCGTCAGATGTACCAATCACAACGGAGCCATCCGCATCTTTTTTGACTTTTCCACCAGCGGAGACTGCCTCGAAGCGACGAACGGTTGCAACATCAGATCCCCAATACAAGGTCACCTCAGCGACACGCCGCTCAGAAGAAATCTCCCGATCGTTGGTATCATCAGGATGTGGCAACGCTGGGCCACTCAACGCTTCTTCTCGACTACGCAGCTTTTTAGAGGTCGCCTGCTTTAATCCATGATTCGATTGTGCGAGCGTTAAACTGCCGGTCGCCTCCGTCGCAGACAGACGATTGGCCTGCGGTAGCTTCCCAAAATCACCTGCTTCAACTGGATTATCTTCAACCGTATCAAGCGGCACAGCCTTCCGGCTTTCAACTTGAGGTGCTGCAGCGGCGACTGGCGCCCCTTCTTGAGAAGGTATTTTCTTTAAAGAGTTAATTTCTGCAACAATCGAGTCCTCTGCAAGGGCTTGTGTATGTTGATCTAGAAATGGATCTGAAGCCCGGTTTTGATTGACGTCAACCACTTTGGTCGCGTCTTCCATTTGCCGCATCTGCGCTTCAACTTCTTCAAGGTTTGCGACCTTGGTTTTGAGCTCAGTCTGGACCTCCGAAATATTGACTTGGCATACAATTTCATAATCCGCGATGCGAATCACATCACCTGAATTCAATCGATGTCGTCTGATTTTTTCACCATTGACCAATGTCCCAGCAGGCGATCCCATATCGACAATCGACACTTCTTTTCCGCCGTCAAGCACTTCGATCACAGCATGGATTCGAAAAACAGCTTCATCTTCGAGGCGTAGATGTGCCGACGCAAGTCGACCAATTTTGATCGTCTCTCGCTCAAAGTTTTCACTATGAACAACTTTTCCGTCTCGACTGACATCTAATTGAATTGTTGTCATAACTCTCCCCCTACAAATTTGAAAACGAGCCCAAAACAGACTGTTTGAAATGACGACGTATTCTAATCAACGACTCGTGCCGAACTTGTTTTCGGACCTCGAGATATTGGCCGTCTGGTGTTCTTAAACTTCCTTCAATGGTATCATCATCAAAATTGATCACAGTTCGTTTGGCGTACTCAAATGTCACACCATCACCGCCTTCGCCCTCGTCTTGAGCGAATAGGCTGGTCCCCATCGTCATCAAAACAATGAACAGTACGGTACTCAATAATGATCTCTTTTTCATCTTCATCAACCCTTCTACTATATATTAAATCCCACCTGTCTCGCCTTCGTCAAATATCCGTGCGAGCGTGTCCTACATGTCTTTAAATGAGCCATCAATCCAAGAAATCCTCGTCTGAGCTTGCCTTTTTCTTTGCTGTCTTCTTTTTGGCAGCTGCCCGTTGCCTTTAACGACGTGCCCGCGCCTTTGCGGCAGCTTTCTTCTTTGCCGCGGCAATTCGCGCTTCTTCTTCCGCTTGGCGTTGTTTTTCAGCCGCAATTTCTTCAGGACTTGGCCCTTCGGCTGCACGCCGTTTGGCTTCAGCTGCCTCTTTCTGAGCCTCTGCCTCCATGCGTTTTTCTTCGGCTTCCATTTCGCGAAGCATACGTTCTTCTTCCATTTGTGATTTTTTCAAGTCATCTGCTTTCTTCACCCATGGTGAAACAGCGCGGTAACCTTTGGGGTTCAGTCGTGCATAAGCATTGAATGCAGTTTTCGCTTTATCCGCGTCTTTAAGTTGTTGCAACGCTAATAAACCAAGGTTCCATTGCGCCTCTTCAAAACCGGCGTCAATCGACAAGGCTTTTTCATATGCTTTTTGCGCATCACCAAAACGGCCTTGTCCCTTAAGTGCGACACCTAAGTTATTAAATAATGCCGCATCACGAACACCCAACTCGCTAATCTCTTTGAGTTGTGCTGCGACACCTGCCCAATCTTTTCGTTTGGTCACGATTGCCAAAAATGCTTTGCGAGCCCCCTCATGATTCGGTTCTTTTGATAAGATCCGCTTCAATAAGGCACGCCCTGCACTCACATCATTTTCAAGCAACAAGACCTTCGCTAACGCATAATCAAGTTCAATGTTATTCACATCAAGCTGCTGCCCGCGTAAGGCATATAAACGTGCGAGAGAATTCTTTTTCGCATCCGCGTAACCGACTGCTAAAACCTCATATGCCGGTACAAGCTTTGCGTTATACTTCAGCGCTTCACGTGCGAGCTCCATGCTTTTCTTTTGGTTGTCATTATTTCGGGCCAGTTCTGCGAGACCCACACGGGCCCATGCTGATTCAGGCGCATTTGATAATGCCGAGCGATAAAAACGTGCCAGTTCCGTTTCGGAGCTTGTTTGTCCAAGTAGCAACCCAAGGTTGCGTATCGCTGGATCGATCTTCGGATCAGCTTTCAGCGCAGCTTGATAATATTGAATCGCAACGGTCGTCTGCCCAGCATGTTGTGCTTGCACACCCAGGTTATAAGCAGGCCACCCAAAAGATGGATCTGTTTTCACCGCCTTCTTAAACAAAGATGTTGCCTTATTCGATTTGATGTTCTTCTTGACTTCGATCACACCTGCTCGAAAAGCTTCACGGCTTTCCTTTCGAACGCGGAACTCATCTTCGCTTTCGTCTGCACGACGTTCAACATTTAACGCTGGGACCTCTTCTGCTTTGGCAGAAGATTTTGAATCTGTTTTTTGCTTCGAAGCACAGCCTGAACCCAAGAGACCAATCATAAGTGTGATGGCATAAATATTCTTCAACATTATTCGCCTCCTTTGGGTGCATGATCTTTATTCGGCGCAGTGCCTTCAACAAACTCGACTGCCTTCGAAAACTCAGGTTCACTGAGTACCGCGCCTAAGAATGATGATTGATAAGTCGATTTTTGTGGAATATTCACATCAACAATCTTTTCGGAATCAACGTTCGGATATTGTTCAGGTCGGTTTTTCTGCAAATAAGCAACACATTTTTCAGTCCAATCATTATAGACACCTAGGCGCCCACTTTCTGCAACACACCGATCCATTGCCCCAACAACATCGTCTTCAAGTGGCAACGTGAGTTCTTCAAGCTGTTGCTTAAAGATGTCTCTTTGTTCAGCGTTGAATCCGCGAGGTGCTGGTACCGCATTGATACTCTGCATCAAATTTTTGGTCACCTGTGCAACCCGATACAAACTCGCAACTGCCCACTCAGGACTCCCCATCTTCACCACATCGACATAGCCTTTAATCACTGCAGCGCGGTTCTTGTCCTTTTTATCTTTCAGACTTTTCTGGAAAAGTTTAGTGTTATTTGGCGAAGCAATCTTTTGTTTTTGATAAGCTTCAAATTTTTTCTCTGCTCTTTGAAATGCCACGTAAGCGACACCATCAGCAGCAGGATCTTGTTCACCTTTAGATGCACCATAACGATTCGCTTGTAACACCAATTGAGATTCTGCGGCTTTGGCGGCACCTTTATAATGTTGCTGACTCAAAATGACAGCTTTATATTGTGCGGCCACGGCTCGACTTTGACCTGCGGGCACATTTTTATACTTTGAAGCAAATGAATTGTAAGCCTTCACTGCCGACACCCACTGCTTTGAACGCTCATAAGCGTGCGGGATGGTGTATGCAACATCGATGGCCGCCTCATCTTTTGGATACCGTTTCAAAAATAATTTTCGGGTTTCAATCGCGCCACTTACGTCGCCAATCCCTTCTTGATATACGGACGCATTTAATAGTGCGTCACGCGAGCGCTCATCTTTCGCGTATTTCTCGGCAAACTTTGTGAGCCATGTTGACGCATTCTTGAAGTCGGTTTTATTCTCATAACCTGCCGCAACAGCGTAGACTTGATCTTTCACCAGCTCACTCTTCGGATAGCGCGCAATCAACTCCTTACGCGTTTGAATTGACTTATCCATCTCTCCCGCGCGGGCATACATGGCTGCACCATTTGCTAATGCTTTATCTCCCAGGTCACTCTTTCTAAACTCTTTGGTAAAAGCGACATAGGCTTTTGCAGCTGCTGCATATTCTTGCTTCTTCTCAAGCAACTGAATACGTTTAAAACTCCCTTGCTCCAGAATCTCTTGAACATGTGACTTAAAGTCAGCATTTTGCATCAGGTATTTGTTGCGAACAAACTGTCGCGCGTACTTATCGACATTCGCCCAATCTTTTTTCAGGTTATATGTATCAAGCACCAAGTCAGCAGCTTGTTCTGCACGCTTATGCTTTGGATGCTCCTTGATCACTTTTAAGAATCCTGGGACAGCTTTGTCATAATATCCATATCCGTAATGAACACGCGCGATCGAGTATTTTGCCTCAGGTGCAATTGCACCTTTGGGATAGTTGCGAACATATGTTTCACATGCCTCCAGGTATTTATTTTTAACCGGCGGTATCGGACGCTCTTTAAGCTTCAGCTTCGGATCTTTCTTAAGTTTGGCTTCTTCTTCTTTTCGATGTGCTGCATCGTAATCTTTGATCAACTCATCATAGGCACGAACAGCTTCTTCAGCCGATGTTTCTCGCCACTTACCTTTCTTGCTTGCATTGAACACCTTGGTGTACTCTTCACCCGCATGCTCAAAATCTTCGAGCCGATAAAGCAATTCTGCATAATAAAATCGAATATCATAAGCCTCTTTTCTTTTGGCAAACGTTTTCAAATATAACTCATACATGTCTTTGGCGGCTGCATATGTTTCTTTGTATCGTGTTTTCTTCGCCTCGTTATGCCACGTGGTACTAAATGAGCGAAGAACATTGTCCGTGACACGCTCAGCTTCATCATAGTTCATTTTCGATTCATCATATGATGTCGACGTCTTTGGAATACGCTTCATTTGGCCCTGGGCTTTGGTTAACAATGCGACCAATTTTTCAGACTGCTTGACCACTTGTTCTTTCGTACCTATGCGGTGAGCCGCTTTAACAATCTTGCCTTGGTAAACCGGATTACGAATGTCATTCGGCTTCATGTCCATCAGTGTTTGATAAACAACGATCGCATCACGATCTTTACCATCGCCATAATACATGTCACCAACACGTTTCAGCATCTTGTATAAATCTTCATCATTTTTTGCGAGCTTACCAAACGACGCTTTCGCAGCCTGCCCCGCGCCAAAACGAGAATAGGCAAGCACATAGTCTCGACGCGCCTCACGCGCGAGTGCTAAACGACGCTCGCCGAGTATTTCGCTGTTGATATCTGAGTAAAGAATCACTTCTTTGAATCGCTCGGCCGCCTCTTCAAATTGATTTAAGTTAAATTGAACCCAACCCTTTTTATAGATGGCATAACCATAAACCATCGACTCCTCAAAATTCAGGACATTATTATATGCACTCAGCGCTTTATTCAAATCTCGTTCGTTCTCAGGACTGTATTCGAAATAGTATTCACCAAACGCTAACCAGGCATCTGGAACAAACTGGCTATTGCCATGACTTTTAACAATTTTTCGGTATACTTGAAGTGCATTTTTATAAGATTGCGCATCCCAATAGGCGCGCCCAAGCGCAAAAAGAACTTCTGGCATCCGTCGATACTTCGGGTGTTCATCTTCGATTTCTTTGTACAAGATGACAGCGTCTCTAACCCAGTCACGACTCTTTTTGAGCTCTGCTGCTTTCTTCGCTTTCAGCGATTTAACGGCGCGTGTATTTTTCCGGTCTTCTGCTGCACCAATTTTATCATCGAGTCCCATTCCCTCAAAGAAATGAAATTGAGATTGCTCTTGGAAAAGCTCCGCTTTCTGGAACAGCAATTCTGGACGCTCACGCTTTGGTGGATTCGAGGCCAGAATGTCATCAAGGCGATTGATCAGATCTCGCCGTTTCTTTTCGAGCTTGATTTCGATCTGTCTAATTCCAAAATCACGATAAGAAAGATTCGGACCTTGCTGAGCCGTATCAACTTTCTCCCGTTTTTCTTCTTTGATGACCTTTGGAACACGATCGCCCTTGGGACCTCTTGATTTTTTGCTTTGCGCTGTTGTGGCTGGAGCTATAAGCCCAAGCACACAAATCAACACACTCACCTGAGTCGCTTTATTCACGATCGACATCAGCCGTCTCCTTCACGGCAACCATGTGTTAGCGTGTATTCATATGTGCCGAGTTCATCTCGCCAATATTCTCCATCAAATGGATAGTAGACACGTTCATCATCAGTTGCCGCCGAATATTTATAGTTTTTCAGCGGTACAGCTTGTCCTTCATTTCGAATCTGTGCCTCCAGCCCAGATTTTTCCCCTTTCGATATTTCGAATTCGATACGTGATAATTGAGACGAGAGATTCGTTAAAAACTCTTGCTCACGTTTCAGTTTGATTTTCAAAATCTGGCCTGCACGTTTCATAATCTCCCCTCGACGTTGCGCCATCGCCGTCATCGCCTCACTTCCAATACCTTGGAGTAAAGAACCGGGCAGTTTATTCATTTCTTCTTTTTCTTGATCGATCTCTCGAATCGCTTTCCTAAAATCTTTCAGGCGTGTATCCGACATCGCCAGCCTCAAAACCCGTGCTAACGTGTCCTGTGAACTGCTGTCGAGTTCGCTTTCACCTGTACTTAACCGATCTTCCATATCGAGAAGGGTCTGGAAAAAGCGATCAGACGACGCGTCCTCGCCCAACATACGATCGATTTCGGAACGAACAGTTCCATAACGCTCTTTGAACTCCTCTAAGAACGAACGTGCTTCTGGGTAACGACAGTTTTCGTGAAATGTGATCGCCTTCAAAATATGACTTTCAGGATAATACTCATCTTTGAAAAACGGGGATTGCAGCGTCACCAAGTTGCCTAAGGTATTCTCGTACTGTGCTAATCTGAAATGTGCCCATGCGCCTTCAAATAAAGAGTCTAGCCATGCCGAAGAGTCTCTGGAGACACGATCATAATAAAATAGAGCATAGCGAAATTGGTTAAACTGGTAATG
>JAHDGS010000013.1:0-2761 GCA_020627505.1 Myxococcota bacterium | reverse complement strand
TCATCATCATCGATATCACCGATCGAAATATCAAAATCATCATCTGAAGCATCTTCTTCAACTTTCTTCTTCACTGATTTCTTTTTCTTTTTGCTCGATTTTTTACGACGTTTTTTCTTTGCCAGTTCAATTGATGAACCAAAATCATAATCACCACCACCGAAGTCGCCTTCGAGATCGTCTTCATCAAAACTCATGCCTTCGTCTTCAGGCTCCGCAATCGGTTCTTCAATATCTCCATCGCGCTCATAGCCTGTCGAGTCGAGTTCTCCACTGTCAAGTGCCATCGCAAAATAGTGCTTCGCCAACAAGTAGTTCATCTCGTCTTGATGTTCTGCCGTGACCGTTCCCCGTGCCGCAGCGTATGCAATTTGCTTAAGCGCCGCTGTTTTGTCTTTCGCCTTTCGCGTAATAAATATCAGCCAATCTTGTGCCTTGAGATAATAGTCATGCTTATCGCCTTGTTCAAGAATCGCACTAAAGCCATCAAGCGCCGCATGAAAAAGCTTCATTTTGTAATATGTCTTCGCCACTTCGTATTCTGCTTCCTGTCGACTGGCTTTCTTCTTGCTCGTCATTCCGCGTTGAAAGCCAAGCAGCGCCGCCTCAAAATCACCACGTTTCGCAGCTGAGCGTGCCTCATCGATATCATGTGACGACTGACTCTTCACATCAGCTTCTTGAATCTCAAAAGAAAAATCATCTTGCGCGATGGCGCCATAAGCCGTGCAGAGGCTCAGTGCAAAAAGATATATTCGTGTCTTTGAAATATTTATCATAAGTCCACCACCTTCGCTGCGTTATTCTTGTATTTAAATGAAGTCGGTAAGAAGAAACCAACACCCATATTAAACATCAATAGATTTTGTTTCACAGAGAATGGATTTTGCCGCAAAACATAAACATAGTCTCTTAGTTCAAAACGCAATGCGAACCAATCATTTAAGAAGACGCGCCCGCCAGCTCCTATTTCTAACGCCGGATTAAATGCGAGGTTGCCCGACTTAAATGCTGTTCCGTCATTTCCGTCAAGAACAAAGCCAACAGCTGTTGTTAAGAACAGATCAAAATGAATAATATTTTTACCTAAGATCGAGAACTTCCCGTAAACAGGAGAGAAAGCAAAGCCGAGATCAAATGCGCCATGGAGACGGCCTTCAGATAACAAGTTGCGCGTATTTCGTCGCACCTCATCTTGTGCTGGTAAGCGTATCGACTCTGGTAGAATATTAGCGAAACCACCAAAATCGAGGGCAACGCTATCTAAAATGTGATAGGTTCCGCGAAGCGACGCCGCGTAGTGTTGCACAAAAGCATCATTTGTACTCAATGAGAAAGCGGGACTGACTTCAAATCGCTTTGCCTTCAATACTTTTTTTCGGCTGATCGATTTAATGCGATCGTATTGGTCGAGATCGGTCTCATCGACCTCATCATCTTTTTTTCGCTTTTTCTTTTTCTTCTTCGGCGATTCGTCAAGCTCGGGTGGCGCATCGATTGATGTGTCATCGTCACCAAAGTCCATTTCATCATCACCGGTGGCATCGTCTGAAATCTCATCTTCATCGAATGAGAAACCATCATCATCACCGAATAAGTCATCATCTGATTGTGCCCATCCAGATGAGACCACAAAAAGCGCACAACAAATACTCCATACGATCGTCCATATGGTGCTTTGATACTGTCTTAGACTGTTATTCATCACATATCGCATGGTTAGTCCTCAATTGCTCGGTAAGTATGTTCGACATCAAAATTCATTGGGAAGAAGAACGACCCACCGATACCGAGCATGCGTATGGTTTTCGATATATTCGTGTTCGCGCCTTCAAGGACCAGTCGAGTATTCCGAACTTCTGTCCGAAGTGCAAAGAAGCGATTCACAATAAAACGTCCGCCAAACCCATAATTAAAGCCTAACCCCATACCGCTTTGTCCGCCCGCCGATTGTCCAGGATTTTGTGTATTGCAGGCACTTGCATTTGGAGAAGCACCTGTTGGCCAAAACTTCGCACAAGGATGTGTGGTCTGCATGACCCCACCTAAGCCAGCAGTGATATAAAGGTCAAAATGCAACACCGCTTCAGCACTAAGCGCCATCTTGCCATATATAGGAGAGAAGCCGAGCCCGACATCGAATAATAGATTTGGTCTATTTTCATCGATGAGATTATTCGTTGTTGATTCGTCAGTTGAACGAACTGAATTCATATTTTGATGGGCCAATACGTAACCCAAACCGGCATCGAGCGAGAGATATTCATTAAAGTGATATGCCAATCTCGCGCCTGCATTTAGTCGTCTAAAGAAGGCATCATTTGTCGAAAACGAAAACGTCGGCGACAGTTCGAACCGTTTTGCCTTTAGAAAACGGTGCCCACTCACAGCAGGCACCCGACTCGCCAGGGTTTTTCGTTCTTTGACTTGTTGTTCACGGTCTTCGTTTGAAGATGAATCTTCTTCAAGCAGATCTTCATCTGCTTGTGCAAAACCAACTACACTAAAACTGCATAAACAGCATAGCCACCATTTGAACATCCGTTTGTTCTTTTTAATTCTTCCCATGATGAAACTCCATCGTGCGAGTAGGTTAACGTAGGTCCCGAGCGAGAAACAAATTTTACCGAGCCCCTAAACGGTTTTCTGTCATATCGATACATTGTATGAATTCAGCACGATCATCTCCTCCGTCATTTATCGTATATTTGCTAATTTGCCTGTCTTAGAGCGAGTCTAAAGGCCTTTTTCTTTTGTTTTC
>JAHDGS010000128.1 GCA_020627505.1 Myxococcota bacterium | reverse complement strand
CCACGAACTTCATAAAACGCGTCAAAGACACGCAAGCCCAAGCGGCAGCTCAACCTCAACTTCAAGCAGCCAAAAGACTTAATGTCTCACCTGCCTTTCAAGATGGGCCGACTGAAAACTCTTCGACCTTCGTTCAAGAGGCGACACTCGTTTCGAGTGTCGTTAGTGCGCCTGAAACACCTACCAAAAAAGAGACACAATCTACGCAGCCGATTGTGCCACCGCCACTTGAAGTGAAGGGTGTAGATACCGCCCCAATAACTCAGCTTGACCAACCACAGGTTCCAGCCCCAAAAAAAAGAAAGCAGTCCCCAGCGCCGACGAATTTGGCGCCGCCAACACCTGTCGCACCATCACCACCACCACAACCGACGCAAACAATCCGAATGTTTTCATCTAAGAGTATGCCATTTGCTTTTGGTATGGCTACGACATTATCAGCATTCACCTTGATCATACTTGCGCTTCGTCTATTCTTACCCACCCAACCGACAGTTGTTGCTATAGAAGCCCAGACACATCAAACAACTGACTCATCACTTTCGTCACAAAACGGGTTCATCATTATGGCTGCAGTTGACGCAACAGCATATACGACGTCAGATGTTTACGCCATCGAGTTAAATGCGGTGCAAGTCAACGTTCCGACCAAAAAAGGAATTCGTCAAATCGAACGGCAGAAACTATTGAGACACCTTCAAGAAAAAAAGATATGGGATCGCGCTATTATTCCAAGTCATGCACTTTCACGATTAGGTCGCTATGTGCCACTTGGCGCTATTTTGCTGGCCTTGGCTTGTTTAATATATGCACTTCAACTCTTTTCGACCCATTCACTTGTGCGCGGCCGACTGATCAGACCCGTATTATTGCTTGGCCTTGGTGTATTAGGTGTCGTATTGTGGGTCAATCAAGATGACATCGCGGCCAGCAAAGCACAACCATACTTATTGGTTGATGCCTTATTTGAAACGCCCGCCATACATCAGGATTTGAAGCCTGTTGAGATCCAAGACGAACTGCCCTAATAGGCTATATGCCTGAACATTCTCACGAAACATCTGTTTCTATCATGTCGATGCCATCCGCACAGCTGGTAAGGATTCTTCAGTATAGCCCTATTGTTCTAGGTGCCTATGTGTGTGTCATGACCCTGCTCGGTTTGGGTCAAGTTGGCTTGTTTGACCCATGGGAAACACATTATGCCGAGGTGGCACGTCAAATGGTTGTTCGTGGCGACTACATTTATCCGTTTTGGAAAAGTGCCTACTTCTTTTCGAAACCAATTTTGCTTTTTTGGCTTGAGCTACCTGGTGCGATGTGTATCGAATCTGTCTCAACCACCACTTCGGTGCCTTTAGCATGTACATTCTTGATCCGACTTCCTGTTGCCCTGGTTTCACTCCTTTGCCTATTGGGTATATTTAGACTGACACAAAAATGGTTTGGTCGAGCCACTGCTTTGATGGCGTGTTTCATCATTGCCTCGTCGCCGTACTGGTTATTCTTATCTAAACAGGCCATCACCGATATGTTATTCGTTGGGCCAACCGGGCTTGCTTCACTCATGGTTATGGATGCTCTATTCAACCAAAAAACTGCTTCGCCTCTTCCAGCATGGCTCCAGGTTCTATGTGGCGGGGGAATTTTAGTCCAGATTCTACTGATGATTTGTGGCGGCGCTTTTTTGAATGATGTCATTCTCTGGTATTCGGAAGACGCAACAAGATATGGAATTGCCGGTGTGACCGGAATTATCTTCATCCTCTGCTGGCTTAAAGTGAGCAAATGGATGGTCGATCCAGCCCTTCACGGTGCAGCATTTCTATTTGCATTTTCGACCCTCGGCAAAGGTCCGCATGGTGTCGTTTTTGCCGGTTTGGTCGTTCTCTTGACCTTATGTCATATGCGTGACTTTCGTTTTCTCAGGCGGCGCGCAGTCTGGACTGCCGCAGGGCTCTATGTATGTCTAATTGCCCCATGGTTTTTAACGATGGCAGTCTTTGATGGCCATAATCACGAGTACAGAACATGGATTCAACGTTATCTGATGCACGATCTACTCGGGCGTGTGGGTGGTGTTCATGGCGATCGTGGCGGGTTTGAGTATTATCTGAAAGCCCTTGGTTTTGGCGTATTTCCTTGGCTGCCTCTCCATATATGGGCCCTATGCCGCACGAAGCTGCCTCGGCTCTCAGGTGAAAAGCATCATGATGCATCGTCTATCAACTCAACAAACACGCGCGTATATATTTGGTTTTGGCTCGTCACCTTGTTCATCTTCTTCACGTATACCACAACAAAGTTTCATCACTACATTGCGCCAATCGTTGTGCCAGCATCCCTGCTGACAGCCATACAACTCAAAGAACTCTTAAAACGAAAAACCGCAATTGAACTCACGGCCATCTTACTCATCACATTATTCTGGGGAATTATCTTAAGAGAATTGGTCTTCGCACCATGGGAATGGATGGATCTCTTCACATATCATTATAAGAACTACAAACCCGACTATTACTTTCCAAAACCAGGTGCTTTTAAACTCATTATGTCGATATGTGGACTATCGTCATTATTTATCGGACTCATTTTTTATCTTGCATCAGATAAACCGGACTGGATTCATGGCGGGCACTTGATTCGACGCTTCGTCCTAAAATATAGTCCAACGTTTTTACCGCAGCATGCCCTCGTATTCTTATTTGGTCTCAGTGCAACCGTTTTCTCTATTTACGGCCACACATTCTATTATGTCAAAGCCGGGGCACATTGGACGCAACGTGATATTCTTGAACAGTATGTTCAAGCACGACAATCTGACAAAGATCGACTCATCGCTTTTCAGATGGATTGGAAAGGCGAGACATTCGATTCACGCAATCAAGACATCCAAGTCCGAAAGAAAAGAGCCACGCTTTTGAAAGCCATCGAACAATCTCATTCTGCTTATATTCTGGTACAACGTGACCGCTACGATAAACTTGCCAATATTTTGAAGCCAGTCTATGCAAACCATTTCCAAAAAATGCCTCAGCAAAATACCAAATGGGTCCTTGTCCGCGTCGATGTCCAGGGTCGTCAAAAGAGCTTATCAAATGCTGTCCTTCGATCAGCTAAAAAGGACATTTAAACCGCCGCGCATATCAGGCCAGGTCTAAAGCCATGCTTGGGAAGCTGCTTCTGCTCGCTCTGAACGCCGTATAAGCTTGCTCACCGGTAAATCCGTGACTTCGTCGAAGTATTGACGCCATGCTTGATTGCCTGCCACTTGATTATCCGTGAGTAAAATAGCCCGAAGCCGAACTTCTTCAGCACACTGCTGAGCAACTTCTTGACTTAAATTAAAGCCTTCCTCACTGATCAAAGTGACTGTAATTTCGACATCTTCTTGCTTGCGTTGACGCTTCGCGCGTCGATAAATCTGTTCAAATACGCCACCATAATTTTGACCAAATTCAAAGTGCGCACCAAGTACATAAGATAAATGCATCTGCTCAAGACTCAGCACCTTACCTGGGCGTAAGTTCGAATCAAAAAATGATAGATCGACCACTCGATTTTGCCGTAAACGATGTGTTGCCAAAGCAATTCCTAAGCCACGGGCGCAAATATTTTTAAACCCACGCATCACAGCTGATCCATCGATCACAATCCAATCAGCTTTCTTATCGACAACATCTTGTTTTTCATGCATGAAATAAAAAAGCTCAGAAGATAATAAACGTTGTTCAAACAAAAGGTCATCATACGCGTACTGACTCGGCACAATTGCATCAATGGAGCCTCGGCTTGAGATCGATGCGATACCGTCGACAGCATATTGTTGTTCATGCTCCGCAGAGTGCGATTCGAGTACACTTGGCAAGAGATCCATCGAAAACTGTGCCAGTAAATTCGCTTGTGGTGTTGTGAGTAGGCCCCACACATCGACCCAATTGTCATAAGACTCGAGCGGGTATGTCGACAACAAGCGAATCACGTCGAGTGGAATATCGTCAAAAGCTTGTAGAATAATATCCCCGTACTCGCCAGCAAAATTAATCCATGCAAGACGATCTTGAGGCTTATGAAGTCGCTCTTTTTGAGCACGCTGCTGGCGGTCAAATAAGACATCCACTGATGTGAGCCGAATCACCAACAAAGCCCCAATCTGAAAAGAACATGCTTGATCACCAAACCGCATCGACCAACGTCGACGCAACGCACTCAAAAAATGCAGGTAATTTTGTGTCACTTCTTCTGAAAGTGATGCGCCGAATTCAGATTCAACATCTCCCTGAAACTGCCCTACCGACTTTAGCCGAAAGGACTGCTTCTGATGAACATCTCGCGCCAAAGCACACAACATATCTGTCAACAGCATCGACTCAACCTCTGGACGAAGTTGCACCAACTGCGCATATGCTTGTTCAAACTGCTCGGGTGATTGACGAATGAGATGCGCACAAACCTGCTCAGCGATAGGCGTCATTTTTTTCGGTGCTCCAACTGCGCTAACCAATATGGCTCACATACCCAACGATCATCAACTTTGTGCCAGTGTTCACTGATTCGAAGATGGTTCACACGTTGCGAGGCTGTATCGATCACATCAACCTCTCCATACACATCAAATTCTTCTGCTGCAGATTGAACTGGGGCGAGTTCATGAAACTCAAAGCCTTTGAGCTCGATTGCCCCTGACTCAAGTCGTAACCATACCTCTGGCGATACAGATGCCTTTGGACTCAACAACTGACGTGCCTGTGAGAACGCCCCCCATTGTAGATGACGATGGAATCGATGAACGGCATCGCGTGCCATATCTGCTGCTTGAGGTGTCGTGACACACGCACTCGAGACCAGACTCAACATATATGTGAGATATACACGCATAGCACTTCGATGCCACGAACATTGGGTCATATCACTTCAACTCGATGTTGTATCGGACTGCTGAATAAATTGCATTGCTCGCGTGATCGCAAGATAGGTCTCAGTGATCCGACTTTGTATGGTGAGCCGCTCATGCACCGGCAATGACTTCGAATTATTAATGCGTTGTTCAAGTACCCGTAGTTTTTCACGCGCACTCGTCAGCTTTTTCACATACATATCGACGGGGACTGCTTTACTTTGCAAATGCGCATCACGCGGCATTAAGCGAATTTCAGTCTCGGCCGTCCAAGCTGGGTAGGTTGCAGGGCCTTCGCCAATAAAGTCCGTTAACTGAACAGAGCGATCGTCATGCATAGCTACTACTCCGGAACATCGACTTGAATTTGTTCAACCGAAGACAAGAGTGAAGACGACCCATCTCCAGTTGAATCAGTGACACCACCTATAGCCAAAACTTCTCCCGTTCTCAAACGAACGGTTGCGTGTTGATATCGTGGTCTGTTGAGTTGTGCGAGATTCAAAAAGTCATTTTTAGACGCGTCATAGAGTTCTGTCGTACCAATTCTAAAATGACCGCCATTCGGATTTTCAGTTGCAGCTGTTCCGCCCACCACAATGATATCTCCGTTATTTAATTTGGTTGTCGTATGCCCACCACGTGCAACGGTCAAGTCATCACCTGTTTGAAGATATTCTTCAAGTTCAGGGTCAAACAAATAGGCATCTTTTAAGCGCGTTTGACCACTTGTTAATCCACCAACAATCAGTACGAGGTCATTGTCAAGTGCTGTTGCGGTGTGCGCGTATCGTGCTTGTGGCAAGTCTTCAACGCGCGACATACTGCCATCACGCATCACTTCAACTTTCTTGAGATATGACTGCGGTGGACCATTATGGACACCACCGAGCACAACAAGATCGTCACCATGACTCACAACAGCATGGGCAATACGACTATCTCTGAGAGATGGTCCGACAGAAATGGTATCATCAGTTGGATTATAGATTTCGACGCGGGCAAGATGCACCCCACCAACTTGTTGCCCACCTACAATCGCAACCCGACCGTCTTTCATCAACGTTGCGGTATGCAATGCACGTGCATCTTCAAGTTCAGCTTCAGAGGTTATGAATGTATTATTGCTGGGGTTGAATATGAGTAGTGAACTCAGTGGCGCTAAAGACGGCCCGTATCCACCAACCACCAGTACACGACCATCACCAAGTAATGTTGCGGTATGAGAACTTCTGAGTTCTGGTAGGTCTTGTAGCGCGCTCCACGTATTTGAAGACGGATTATACCATTCATAGGTATCCCCATTTTCACCTTCAGATCCAACAACAAGTACCCGGCCGTCATTCAATACTGTGGCCGTGAAGCGATTTCGGCCGACATTCATCGGCGCCACTTCATTCCAGACATTACACGTGTCACAAGGTGTTACGACATCATCTTTGGGTGGTTCCTCCAATACTGGATCAGGATTTACTTGAGCAGGTGGTTGCTCCTCTTCCTCTTCTTCAGGCGTATCGATTGGTCGATCGATCGAATCATCTGTCTCCGTTAAGAATTCTGCACCTGGGTCTTCTGAACATCCGACACTAGATAGACCACATGTCAGAGCCAACGAAATACTCGCT
>JAHDGS010000127.1:4040-6550 GCA_020627505.1 Myxococcota bacterium | reverse complement strand
TCATATTTTACGGCTATGCGTAGCTTTAGCATTGATCCCTCCAGTCAAAATCACCTGGCACGAATTTTGCTTCACATAGATTAGGGGGCCTTATGAAAGTTCTACTATGTGAAGATGATATCGACCAAGCACAGGTCATCGTGCGACATCTCGAAAACCTATTCTGCCAAGTTGAGCATGCGGCGCATGGAGACGCAGCACAGGCAATTCTCGCGGAACGACAATTTGATGTTGTTCTCACTGATTGGTTGATGCCAGGCTGCACCGGCACCGAGCTTGTTCAGTATGTGCGACATTGCGATAAATATAAGCAACACTATACATATGTCATCATGGTGACAGCGCTCAGCAATGCCTGCTCGATCGACGAGGCCATGCAAGCCGGTGTCGATGATTACATTGAAAAGCCAATTCGTCGTTCATCTCTCAAAGCAAGGCTGAAAGCAGCTCAGAGAATCACACACCTTCATCAAGCATTGCGGGCAAAGAATGAGGAGCTCGCAGCACTCAATGCTGCGGCTCAACAAGAGGCGCGTCACGATGTGTTGACGGGACTCCCCAACAGACGTCGAATGCTTGAAGAGATGCGTGGGGTGTCAGCGATCACCTCACGTCACCAAACAACCTACACAGTCGTCATGTGCGATATTGATCATTTCAAGGGTTATAATGATACATATGGTCATGCCGCTGGTGACACTGTTATTCGTGACGTCGCTCAGAAACTCAAACGTTCTCTGCGGGCGTCGGATAAGGTCTTCAGATATGGAGGAGAAGAGTTTCTTATTCTTCTCTACGCACAGGATGATGCGAGCACACATCACACCCTCGATCGTTTACGGCTGTCGATTTGTGACCTCCACATTCCACATTCCGGTAGTACACATCAACGGGTGACCATCAGTCTTGGCGCAACACCTTTGCAACATAATGAAGCGCCTCAGCGAGCAATTAAGCGTGCCGATGAAGCGTTATATGAAGCAAAATCAAAAGGGCGCAATACCTTTCATATCGTTAAGGGCACACCAATCGACCTCGAAAAACTGTCAGAACGCCTTATATAAGGTGATAATTTCACCAAAATCGCCAAGTGCGCTATATTAAGCATGCGGAGGACTGTTATGACAGATACGACCACAATAGAACTGCCCCAAGCAAACTACCAACTATGGCAATCGGGCGATGACGCGCAGCGTGCGGAATTTTCGAAGACATTTGGTGACTCATGTCGTGAACACGGCTTTGTGACGGTTGTCAATCATGCCATCTCTGCCGAGAAATTGGATGAATACTACCGACTCGCCCGCGAGTTCTTTAACTATCCGACCGAGGAAAAATTAGCGTTCCATAAAAAAGGAAGTAACAACCAACGCGGCTATACGCCATTTGGTACTGAGCACGCGAAACAAAGCGAAGTTGCCGACCTCAAAGAGTTTGTTCAACATGGACAACCCAATGGTGCTGGTTTTGGTTATCCTGAGAATATTGCCATCACGAAGCCAGCTCGTTTTCATCAACTTGCAGAAGAGCTCTATGTCGAATATCAGCATATGGGCATCGAATTGATGCGCGCTATCGCGATGTATCTCGACTTTGAGTTTGATTTTTTCACACCGCTCACAGATACCGGCAACAGTATTTTTAGAACAATATACTACCCACCGATCAAGGCAGAGCCAGCATCGGCAATTCGTGCTGAAGCACATGAAGATATCAACCTGATCACACTCCTTGTTTCTGGCTCATCTTCTGGGCTTCAAGTTAAAAACACGCGCGATGAGTGGGTTGATGTCACACTTATTCCCGGACAATTGACAATTAATGTTGGCGATATGTTGATGCGAATGACCAACGGTTATCTGCCGTCAACAACGCATCGTGTCAAAAATCCGCCTCGGGAAGAATGGCATAACGACCGAATATCAACCCCATTTTTCCTACATCCCATTTCGGAGATGGATCTCACCGTTCGGAACGAATTTGTGTCAGATAATAACCCGCCTCGATTCGACCCAATTTCGGCGGGAGACTACCTTGACCAACGGCTTCGAGAAATTGGACTTGCTAAATAGTCGTTTTCAAAAGACTTTATTATATTAAAGAATCCTTAAGATCCGCCGATTATATATATATGCGGATTATATGCTTAGGCTTATCATTTATCTCCTTGTTTGGAGGCTGTATGGTCTCCCCTGCCGGTGTCGGATCAGGTTCATCTGACGGGGAACTTGCCCTACAGGAAAGCCCAAACCTCATCGTCAATGAAGATGGTGTGACCAACCTAAATGAAGATGGGACATGCTATACAATCGAGGGAGAAGCTTATCCATGCGACTGGGACGAATCGGCACCTGAACAAATCCCGACCGGCCCTGCTGGTCCTTCCGATTCTGGCCATTCTGGTTCAGGAGATGATGGGACAGCCACCGATCCAAATCATCCAGACACATCAAACCCGCCTGATGGCACACCAGACGGAGACCCGAACAATGGCGGCGGCTCAGGCGAAC
>JAHDGS010000127.1:2162-3940 GCA_020627505.1 Myxococcota bacterium | reverse complement strand
CCGCCTGATGGCACACCAGACGGAGACCCGAACAATGGCGGCGGCTCAGGCGAACCACCTGAACAATGTGAAGAAGATGTTCAAGCGATTCAGGTTGAATGGAATGGTCCTTTTCGGTTCAACGTCTTTCCCTACTCGAATGGTCCAATGCTTGAAGCACATGAAACTGAGATTTACCTGACAAGACTACAATATAGAGGTACAGGTAGTTGTACGGCTTGTGATATCGAAGTGAAGTGGGGTGACGGCACTGGATGGGAAGTCTTCTCTGGAGTCTTTAATGTCGCCGCAGGAGAAGGCACAAAGCCGATTGGACATAGAGCAGAGTTTGATAAAGATACGTTATTTCATCAATACGGCGCTGCTATCACAGAAAGCAATAAGCGGTTTGAAATTCGTGTGCGTTTTACAGATGATCAAGGTCTGACTGCAGAGTCAGCTGTGCTCGTTGAGTTCAAAGACTATTACCATGCTACGGTCAACCCTGGCTGGCAACCACACCACAAGGTTGGCATTAGCCAACGCCATACTTCACTCGGTGGTGCAACGAGACGCATTGGCTGTCCGGCATATGTGAACTTTTCGACCTATGGCGACCACTGGACCTCCCACGGTTTACAATACGTTCGCCATTTAACAGATATTCAGTTTGGAGACCGTTCGGTCGATATGCAAAACAACAGCACATACCTATCTGAAAACTTTGTACCAACAGTCGGCCTACATGACTACACGATGACTTTTTCTCCGACAGGATTATGGGGCAATGCAGAAATCAATGGATATGGTCAGGCGCGCGTGATCGCAGTCGAGTAATAAAGTCTACAAAAAATGTAACATGTCTTCTTGATACGAAAATCGAATCAATTGCTCAACCTTAATATCCGCTCCTGTTCGTGGTGGCGTGTATAGAGAGCATTCCATCTCACCAACTCGAACGAGGAGTTTCCAGTTCGCTCCTAAATAAGTTTTGCGGATAACGCGTCCTTCATGTTTTCCATTGATATCAATAATGGCAAAATCGGGTCGCAAAACAACATGCGTCATGCCTTGGTTCAACGCCGTCGAGTAGGTCCCACTCAAAAATGACGTTCCCTGCCCCGCAGAGTTGATGGGTACGATATCAGCCTGCCCGATAAAGTTGGCAACAAATGCGGATGCAGGTTTTAAGTAGAGTTCTGTTGGGGTGCCAACCTGCTCGACCACACCATGATTCATCACAACGATTCGGTCACTGACAGCCATCGCCTCTTCTTGGTCATGTGTGACGTAGACGACTGTGATGCCGAGCGATTGCTGTATTCGACGAATCTCTTCTCGCATTGATATCCTGAGGTTCGCATCAAGATTCGATAAAGGCTCATCAAATAACATCACTTTAGGCTCAAGTACCATGGCGCGAGCCAATGCAACCCGCTGTTGTTGTCCACCCGACATTTGATGCGGGTGTTTGCTGCGATTTGGTCCGAGTCCTGTGATGTCGATAATTTTATCGACACGCGCCGCGATATCACTCGCCGGCACCTTTTTCTGTTTGAGGCCATATGCGATATTTTGTTCAACAGTCATATGCGGAAAAAGCGCATATGATTGGAAGACCATCGGAAAATTGCGCTTATGGATCGGAATGATATTTAAGTTTTCGCCTTCAAATAGAAGGGTCCCGGACGTTGCAGCTTCGAAGCCAGCAATAATTCGAAGCAGGGTCGTCTTCCCACAGCCGCTTGGTCCGAGCAGTGTCACGAACTCACCTGCCGGAATATCAAGATCGATCGACT
>JAHDGS010000127.1:0-2152 GCA_020627505.1 Myxococcota bacterium | reverse complement strand
ACACCGCCACCATCAAGGGGAAAGCATTTGACCAGACTTCGTATTTCAATGCTCATTTATCACCTTCTTCCACATTTAAACCAACACGCGATAGCCAAAGCTGCATACCACCCAGAATACTACCGGCAACAAGAATCAACAATACACACAACGCACACGCAATTGACAAGAAACCACTCTCAACCTGCCCAAGAAGTGAAACAGTCAGCAGGTTCCACGAACCCGACACGACAAAAATGACAGCAGAGATTGCTGTCAGGCAACGCACAAAACTATAAGCAACACCAGAAAAGAATGCGGGGGCCAATAACGGTGCTGTTATCTCTATCATCGTTGTTGCCGCATCAGCACCAAGATTTCGAGCGGCCTCTTCAATACTTGGATCAAGCTGTTTTAAGCTCGCAATACTCGAACGGATGCCAACTGGCATATTGCGAAAGATAAATAGAATGATGATAATCGCAGATGTCCCTGTCAGCAAGAACGGTGCGTCATTGAAGGCCAGTACATAGCCGACACCCACAACAGTACCAGGTACGGCAAAACTTAGCATCGACAACACCTCCATCGCTGTTCGCCCGATAAAGTTCTGCCGCACAACCAAGTATGCGATGATAAGTCCGAAGACACCCGTGACAGGTGTAGCCACGGCAGCAAGAGAAAACGTATCTCTGATATATCCCCATGAGCCTTTGACCCCAGAAACGTAATTATGAAATGTGAGCGTATGATCAGAACCCCATACTTTCACAAAAGAACCCCAGAGCACGGCACCGTAAAGTAATGTGATCACAGCGCAGACAAGGATCACCACGGCCGACAAAGTGCAAAGCGCCAAACGTGAATGGGGCTTATAAAATGATGCGCCTGAACTCTTTCCTGATAATGTGACAAACGATTGCTTATCGACGAGAATTTTTTGCAAGATAAAGGCGAGAACAGCAGGCACAAGCAACACAACAGATAAGGTTGCGCCCATCGGCAAATCAAATTCTCCGGTTATCTTTAGATAAGCCTCAACCGACAGTACCTTGTAATTCCCCGACAAAATTAACGGATTCCCAAAATCCGCGATCGACTCAATAAATACCAGAAGTAAAGCAGCGTAAATGCCAGGTCGCGTTAATGGAAAGAAGGACTGCCAGAAAGCAGCACGTCGTGTTGCACCAAGATTACAAGCCGCATCTTCAATCACAGGATCAATTGCAGACAAGGTGCCAACAATAATTAAAAATGCGGTTGGAAAATAACTAATGGTTTCGACAAGCACAAGCCCTGGAAACCCATAGATACTAAAATCATCTCCGAGTATGGGATGCATGAGATTCGAAAGGGCACCATTTTGCCCAAGTAAAACAATGGCCGCCAGGGCAATCACAAAAGGCGGAGATATCATGGGAAAGGTCCCGAAAGCACGCGTAATCTTCCGAAGCGGCAATTCGGTTCTCACAACAACATACGCGAAAACATACCCAATAAAAGTGCTGAGCACAGCGACCGCCAAACCAAGCAAAAGCGTATTTGAAAGCGGCTCCCACACATGTGAATTGGAAAACAAACGCGCATAGTTTGTTAGAGACAAATGACCTTCGGTGTCGAGCAAGCTCACTGACATCACTTGGAATAATGGAAAAGCGATAAATAGTAGCAGCAGTGCGAAGATGATGATGATCAGAAGTTTCATACGTCTTGTCTCACCTCTAACGTTCGACGGTGTTCTTCCATCTTTCGATGGTCTTCTTTTGGTCCAAGGCTGCACGAGCCGGATCAAAATCAGCCAATGTGACATCTTCGCGCGCAATTAAATGGTCTGGGATATCGACGTCGGGATTGAGCGGCACGCGGTAATGATCGAGCAAGATGGATTGCCCAACCGTTGTCACATAAAAATCCATGAACTTCTCAGCTTTTTGACGCTGCCCACCATTTTTGATCATCGCCATCGCACCAATCTCGTAACCTGTACCTTCTTTGGGGAACGATAGTTGAACTGGGTATCCTGCGCTTTTCCCTTTTCTCAATATGTCATGCGAAAAACTTAACCCAATGGCAATTTCCCCGATACCCGTTTGAGTGACAGCCGCAGAACCTGACTTATTATAATGATGAATTTGGTCATTCAATTGTTCGAAGTAGGTGAACCCATCTTCTT
>JAHDGS010000126.1 GCA_020627505.1 Myxococcota bacterium | reverse complement strand
CATATTTTCTGGTGCCAATGGTGAAAGTACGATTTTGTTTTATGAAAATGATATAGACGGCCTGACGATTCCAATGCGCCGCAAAGCACTGATTGATCGACCAGGGCCATTTTATGTTCGCCGAGGGTTGAGCGGATACTGGGTCGTGACATTTGGCAAAAGTATGGATGCAGCAAAAGATCCGGCTGGTCTATGGCTATTCTTTGTGCCTGATAATGGAGATAAGCCGCATCGTTATGTGTTACAGCAAGGCATGGTGACGGAACCTTGGCTGGATATTGCGATTGATAAGAATGGTGACCCGATGGTGGTTTGGACAGACCCCTCATGGCAAGGCATGAACATATACGTTCATGGAAAACGATCGAATAACAAGTCGACACCTCCGCAAGCAACACCATCAAACGTTCTTCCCCCGACGCCAACTGCAGCTTCCGAGCAGGGAGAAGTGAAATGAAAACGATCAAGAGAATTGTCGACGATCTTGTCGAACGACAAGTATCAGGGTTCGGACTCGGTCTATTTCGAATTTGTTTTGGAACGATCATGTTTCTTGAGACGATTCAACTCTTCTTCTATCGAGAGCTCATATTTACGCCGATGGCCGGCCAGCTCGGATATTTTGTTCGTGTTGAGCCTGTTCTTCTGCTGTGGTTGGTTGCCCAATTCTTTTGGATTCTTGGTTATCACTATCGCTTGATGTCAATTCTGAACTACTTATTTGTTTTGGGCTATTATAGTGTTTTTGGAGAGTTCGAATATCACGTCGACTATAACTATATTGCGATTGCGTTTGGTGGTATGTGGATGCCTATGGCTGCACGCTGCTCGGTCGATGCAGTCAGATCAGGAGAGAAAAGAACGGTATCTGATTACCATTATGTGATTCTGTTGTTGACTGGCGTCGGGCTTGTCTACCTCGAGTCTATTTTTCACAAATTGGGGTCACCGATGTGGCGGGCCGGGCTTGGGTTTTGGCTACCAGCGAGTCTACCGAATGCCGCCTGGTTGGATTTGTCTCCTATCTTGGATAATAAGGCGCTTAGCATCACTTTGGGGTATGCGACCATTTTACTCGAAACAGTATTTGCTTTCATTGTCTTCAATAAAAAGCTCAGAACATGGATGTGGCCGGGCGTCTTTCTCCATATCGGTATCTTTATCGCTTATCCGATTCCTTATTTTGCGATTGGTGAGACCTTTTTTTATATATTGGTCTTTCGGCCAGAAACTATTGAGCGTGTGACGCTGAAGTACTTCGGTTGGCTTGAAGGTTTTATCCGAAATAACAATGTGCTTCAACGAATCATTCATGTGGTGGACACATGGATGCCACAGTTGACACTTAAGACAGTGTCTCTCCTATGGCGTAAAAAACTCGCATTTGTATTTGTTGCTTTGATGTTTGGTGCCCAAGGGGCATACTCCTTGGCGGCAGCTTATCCGAAACATATTTGGGTTGATACATTTGGTATAGAGAGCTTTCGTACATACAAACGTCTCCTTCATTGGACCATCGGGCCGCTTAAACCGTTAACTGGTATGACGACACACGCTGTGTTTATGGATAGCCATTTCGACGACTGTCATCAGCAAGTTGCTGTGACATACCGTGATGCGTCAGGTCAGCGTGTGTTCTTGCCGATGACGACCAAAAATGGCCTACACTCGATGGCGGCAAATGGACGGATGTGGGTAAATTGGAATTTCTTTGTCGCTTGTGATCTTGATCATCATTACGACTCACAGTTACTTGTCGAACGATACACTCGCTTTTGGGCTGATAGAGGTTATGAGAGTCCTGATGGCACATACGAAATTCTAAGGAAACGGCTTCAGTTTAAACTCGAGTGGCGGGCGGGGGCGTTAAATGAGGTTAAGGATAAACCGTGGGAAGTCATGGGAGAAATTGATGTGGGCAAGAAAGCCTTCAAAGCAGTGAGCATGACGGTCCCTCCAAGAGACCCCGAGTGGGAACGGAAACAACGACGAGAGAATGATGCCCGACGTGGTTTATAAAGGCTTGATGGACGATGGCGTACACCAGTATTCAAAAAATTCGATTTGATGATGTTGATGGAGCGGGGATTGTCTACTACCCAAGGTTTTTTCATCTATGTCACGCTGCATTTGAGGACTTCTTTGATGAAGCCGCCCCGATGTCTTATCCTGAAATGATTCGTGATAGGCGACTTGGGTTTCCGACGGTACATATTGATTGCGACTTTAAAGCGCCGCTTGCATATGGTGATGTCGCAATTGTTGAAATGAACGTCAATGAAATTGGTCAGTCATCCTTAAAAATGGGATTCGTCATTCGTCGAAAACGTGATGGCCGTGAATGTATGACTGCGGAAGTTACATCGGTCATGATGAATTTGGATACTGAGAAATCTCAACCGATTATACCTGAGCTGAAAACAATCTTCGAAAACTACTTTACAGCATAATGGAGCCAAAATGTCTGAACTCACTTATTTAACCAAGAAAGATGGCGTGGCGTTACTTGTTCTCAAAGCGCCGCCAGCGAACACATATAGTTACGAGATGATGCAAGAGATCGATGCACATATTTTAGATATACGCATGGACGCTTCGATTGACGTTTGTGTAATAACTGGAGATGGCGAGAAGTTCTTTTGCGCTGGAGCTGATATTGACATGTTGAACGGTGCAACGCCTTATTTCAAGTATAACTTCTGTTTGCACGCGAATGAAACCATGCGACGTATTGAGAACACCCCCAAGATTTTTGTCGCAGCGCTGAATGGTCATTGTGTTGGTGGCGGACTTGAAGTGGCTTTGGCGTGTGATTTTCGTGTCGCCTGGTCAAAAGCAGGTGGTACGGAAGAACTGCCCGAGGGCAATATCATAGCAAAAGCGAAAGTAGGGCTTCCAGAGGTTAAACTAGGCGTGTTACCTGGCACGGGCGGTACCGCGAGATTGACGAAATTGCTAGGGGGCAACAAGGCCATGGAATTGATGACGCATGGTGAGAATATGTCACTGCTTGAAGCCAACGAAATTGGAATTGTAAACCACATCTTTGACGGAGATGATCGACATGCATTTTTGATGAATGTATGGAACTATGTTCAAGGGTTTTGTCGACCAAATAATGCATCGATGGCGGCAGGTCTCATCAAACGCTCGGTTCAAGTTGGTCAAGGTTTAAGTCTCGATGATCACCTGGCTCTTGAGCGAGAACTTCAACAACGCCTTTTTACGTCAGCTGATGCAAAAGAGGGAATTTTGGCCTTCAATGAGAAGCGAAAAGCAGACTTTTCTGGCTGCTAGCCATATGCTCTATAGGCAGTAAGCCTTCCGAGGGCAAATTGTTTACATCGCAGTCGTAACAAGCCCCAGTCTGACCAAGCCATATGTTCCATATGGGAAGAGTGGTTTGTCTGTTTGTTCTTGAAATTTTTTCAGCGCTCTTCTGTATGCATTGATCAATTCTTTTTTTTCTTGAAGTGCTTTCATCATCAGCTGTCTGTTCTTCGCTTTAACTGTTGGCTTAAGCCTAGATAGTTTTCGTGGGCTGGCGGGGGCATCCGTAATACGTTGTTTCATTAGTCTTTTCATTCCAGGAATAAATACTTTTTTTGCTAGAAGTGCTTCTCGCAATCTAGTTTCTTCACTTTTAACAGCTTTCTGAATCTCTTCTCTACTGACTGCAGAGAGGTCTGGTGCTTGAGTCAGTTTGAAGTCGATAACATCTGGGAGTTTATCTGAGAAGAATATATTAGGTTTTCGAACAGAAAAAGTTTCACCATATTTCATATGCGCTGAATTCAGGCCACTCCATTTGCTATATGATTTGACAAGACCATCTTTAACTGGATTATTAAGCGTGTAAGTGATCGCATCTATTGCCGCTTCTTTGGAGAGTAGTTTGCAGGCATTGTAGGACTCTTTTCCCCAGATGGGCCACGGTTGTTTATGCAGGCAACCTATGGCTCTTGATACGATAGCATGAAAATCTCTAAAGAAATCAGGTAAGTTGCCTTCAACATCTGTCAAAACCATATGGTAGTGGTTGAATTGAAATAGATATTCGTGAATCAAAACGCCATGTTTTTTTGATGCCCATGCAAGACAATATTGAATAATAGCATTGGCCTGCTTGGAGGGTTTTAGAAAGAAACGTCTTTCGGATGTTCTTCTTTGACAGATGTAAGTTGTGTTTGTGGTGATAATACGGATTGGCGTGGCCATCATGCTCCTTGTTTTCGATTCGTATCCTCAATCCGGGCGAGTCAACAGATGCGTGCGGTTAAAGTTACATAAACAGCCCTCGGGCAGAACTTAAAAAAACAGCCCTCGGGCAGAACTTAAAAGGCCTGAGAATGACATGACAAACAGGTCGCAGATCTCCACCAAAAATTGAACCTCATCGTATATGGGGTGAATCAATTAATTAGGAATCATCATTATGACGACTTTTCGACTATTAAATAGATACATTGCACGAGAATTTCAAAAAGCGTATATTTCGAGACGAGTTTGTCAGCGAACTTATATTGCTGTTCGGAGAATATTAGCGAAGACTGGATTCTCCGGGGGGTATCGATCATGAGTTCGACACATATAACTTCTGCCGCCCGGCAGATTCTAAACCAGTTCCCGAAGGTGACACGAGTTAATCAAGGACGATTTGAAAATCTACTTGCAGCAGTAGCGGGATTAGATGGAAACAGAAGCTTATCGGCTTCTGATGCCCAGGCATTGGCCGATCGGATTGAAAGTATAAAGCCAGGTGCAACCCGTTTGTTGAAGAAAGACATCCTGGCTCTTCAGGCGGACATCGATGCATATATTGCAGAACAACCCATGCCAGGTGTGGATATCGCTTTCACATCAGCGGGGCAGAATACCCGTCGTTTTAGAGGTGAGATTTTGAATCAGATCGATGAGGCGCTCACAGATGCGAATGGCGAGCATGTTGATGTCGATATTTTAATTTTTTCTTTCACAGATAAGATTTTGGCAGATGAGCTTTTATCGAGAGCAGAGCAACATGATAATTTAACGATTCGTGTGTTAACAGATTGGTCGCAATTACCGACGAGCGGTTCCAGGCAGCCGACCCGGTTACATCGAGAAGCACAAGCACGTGGAATCGATAACCTCATCGTAAAATACAAAAAAGATAATCCCTATGTATGGGATGCGACGAACGAAAGACCCAAGTTCAGTCACGGCGCAACCGATGGTTTGAATCATCATAAAGGGCTTGTCATTTCTATCGCAAATAAACCAGTGACGTTGATGTCGGGTTCATTTAATTGGTCTCTCTCTGCAATGCGTAATTACGAGAATATGATGACGCTGAAAGATGAAAATGCGACGTGTCGAGATGCGATTCGTCACTATCGTCAAGAGTTTGGTGCACTTTGGAATGAAAACGATTTTGCACTAACATATGATGAAGCGCGGGCATACAAAAACGAGCTTTATAGCGACTTATTTGATACACATGGTATTGCACACAATATTGTCAATACACCGATTGGGCATATTGTGGATCCTGTATACGTGGTCCCTGCTGACTATGTTGACTTTGATATCAATGTACCTTCAGATGATCTTATAGATTGGTTAAGTCGAGAAACTGCTCAGAATGCCGACATCATCGTTGAAGAATATCTGATGTCTCTCCAAGAATATGGACGTTATCAAGATTGGGAAGAATTAGTTGATCGCTGTCCAGCATTTGGACGTCTTCCATCTGCGACTCAAGACAATATGAATCAAACTTTACAGTTTGGAAAAGGAAAACTCGCCTTAAACCAAGCTGGTGATGAGGTGCTCGAAAATTTGGGTTTGTCCGCATCAGCACGCGCTGCGCTGTCAGTCTATTTAACTGACCATGGGGCAATGGAATCATTTGATGAGTTGGATTTTGTGTCCGGATTGTCAGATGACGAAATACAGTCGATTCGATTAAATTTAAGTGCATCTGAAATCGCAGCTTTTTTCTCTGGGACGATTCCCGGTGGTGTAACAAGTGATGGTTTGAGTAATCGGCGAGATACATGGACTATTCCAAGTTCTGGAAATATTCTTGGCGATGAGGGGGGGCTTGAAAGTCACCGAATAAATATGCTTGATGTCGATGCAACCTTATCTATCCCATTTAGCGAAGTTTTGTTGCGTGCTCAGCCAGGTGAGACTGCATATGTGGCGATGTATGGCTTATCGACCAATACTGAAGAATTTGCTGCCATAGAAGAAGCAGCACATCGTGGTGTCCATATCGAGGTTGTTTTACACAAATCATATAATGCGGGTGCGTTTGCGGCATTGAGTGACCTCGAAGCGCAGGGGTTGCCTGTTAAAACATTTAAGATCAATTCAAAGACGATGCACCAAAAGTTCATTGTTGTCGGTGATGATGTGTGTAATGGTTCGGCGAATGCGTCTCGTTCATCTGTGAATAAGCACGCTGAAGATCGTTTTTTGTTACGGAATATTCCATCGGTGGCCAAAACATTTATGGAAGAATTTGAGTTGCTTAAGGCTAATTCAACGCGTCAACCGTAAATTGAAGGATAGCGAATA
>JAHDGS010000125.1 GCA_020627505.1 Myxococcota bacterium | reverse complement strand
AATACCCATGCCCTGAACGCCCTTCCTCGCCAGCATATCCTACGCCAAGCTGTGTCCAATATCCGTTCATCATGTTTTCGCAATGACCATGTATGCTTGTCCGCCAACTTTCAACCACTTCATCCGCTGAAACTTGCCCGACAGCGATGTTTTCACCGCCATGGGCACTTGCCCCTTCGCGGGCCATACGTTGATAAGGCGAGGATGCATCAGGCGGCGGTGCGGTGTGGGCGAAAAAGTCTCGCTCAAGCATGTCTTCTGAGTGTCCCCGCGCAGCGCGGAACAGAGCGTCGCTCGCTGCGACAGGCGGCACCGAAGGCATATCAGCACCACGACATGTCGTACCGGATGCACGAAGCGCATTCACGCGCTCAAGGACTTCGACTTCATAGGCATGCCAGCTCATCGTGTCTTCGCCGCCGGCGACGTCTCGAACATCATCAGCTTCATCAAGGTTGTCATCAGACAAGTCATCTTCATCATCCGGTGAATTAGTATTCTCTCCATCAATTTCGCGACTATCTTCTGATGACGGCTCGTCAGGACGTGGGCCACTTGGAACGGCGACCTCATCGGATACCCTTGAACGACCGCTATAAGGTACATCCGAGGTATCATCAACAGGCTGAAAGCTATTGTATTGACCAGGTGTTGCAAATCGACTTCCTTGATTTGCCCCATCGCATGCGATGAGCCCACCAAGCGTCATTACAGTTAAATACCATCGCCAAACCATTCGATATGTTAGCATGGACGACCATTAAAAATCTATTCTCAGGCCCAACTCTTTTATGAGAAATAGACCCACGCTAGAAATGATATATACACAACAGATAAGCAGTTTAAAACCAGCCCCTTACGAGCCATAAGGCCTGTTGGGATATTGCCATATCCTGCGACAATTGCGTTTGGCGGCGTCGCGACCGGAAGCATAAATGCAGCCGACACAGCCATTGTCGCCGGCCACGCCAGCAAAAGTGGGTCAAGTCCAAGTCCGACGCCAAGTGTCAGCACGAGCGGTAAAATAAGCGTTGCTGTTGCGGTATTCGACGTCACCTCCGTTAAAAAAGACAAAAGACCCGTTATCATCAGAACCAAAACGATGTCCGGCAAGCTTGACCAATCTTGAATCGACGCTCCTATCCAACGAGATAGACCTGTGTCACCAAAAGCCTTTGCGAGTGCCAGGCCTCCCCCAAATAAAAGCATGAGCCCCCATGGTATTTTCAGCGCATCATCCCATGAGAGCAGCCCCATGTCGTTCTTGGCTGAGTAAGTGGCTTCTTCAGCACTCTGCGCACGCGGCACAAGCGCCATGAGTAATACCCCAAGCACAGCAACAAAGCCATCATCCACCATGGTGGACAAATCCAAAACATCCGACCATCCCCAAATCGTCATTCCGCCTATTCGAATTGTCTTACGTGTCAGCCACAAAATAGAAACAAAGGCAAAGACCCACATCGTTCGTCGACCATTTATTGAGAGTGTCATATGTTTTTCATGCGTGGCTTTGATGCTAAAGGCATCAAGCTTAATGTCGTGCAGCAAGTAAAAAACAAAAACCGCAGATAAAGGTAAAAGCGGCAACCCGTAAGCCATCCATGCTGCAAAAGGTATCGGCGAGGCGGATGGGGTCTTCTCGAGCAGCCCCATCATGATGGCATTTGGCGCAGTGCCGACCGGCGTCATCATCCCGCCTAAATTGGCACTATAAGCAATACATAATAGGTAGGCGATTTTGAGTTTATTTCTTTCTTCGGCACTCCCCCCTGTCACATAACTCAACATTGAAGTCGCAACGGTCACCATGATTAACGCTGTGGCCGTATTGCTGATCCACATGGACAACACACATGTTGTGATAGTAATGAGTCCCATTTGCCTAACCAGCGACTGCCCTGCAAGCCCCTTGATCCGGTCACCAATAAAGTCTGGTACGCCGTGACGCTCTAGCGCCTGGGACATCATGAAACCGCCGACCAACAAAAAGACGACTGAGGACAAATATGCGCCTGCCGCTGCCTTCGCACTTATAATCGAGAACATGGGTAGAAGAACAATCGGCGACAATGAGGCAAAACCAATCGGCATCAACTCGCCGATCCATAGGGTCGCAACCACGCCAACAACAAAGATAAGGATATTCGCTTCGAGCTTAAGTCCTGAAATTGGTGGTATGACACCAAACTTCAACGCACAGCAACATAAAAGGAAGATGATTATAAGTCCGTAACCAAACAGTGTCCGACGAGACTGAAACATGTCTCTAGATCGCATATTTAACAAGTTGATGTCAATTATCAGCCATGACATCTATTTGTCTAGCCCGCCGATTCGGTGTAAGACTGCATCATGCAAAAAATGAACGGACATGAGATACGCCAGGCTTTTACCGATTTCTTTGAACAGCAGTCACATACAGCCATTAAGAGTGCACCATTGATTCCACATGGCGACAATACACTTCTTTTTGTTAACGCGGGCATGGTGCCATTTAAAGATGTCTTCACAGGTATTGACAAACGCCCATATACACGCGCGACCAGTGTTCAAAAATGTGTGCGTGCCGGCGGCAAGCATAATGACCTTGAGAATGTCGGGCGGACCGCGCGACACCATACGTTCTTCGAAATGCTGGGGAACTTTTCTTTTGGTGATTACTTTAAAGAGGATGCCTGCCGTTATGCCTGGCATTTTTTAACAAAGGTCCTCAACATTCCCGCAGACCGTCTGTCTGTCACTATTTTCGGCGGTGAGGGAGATCTTCCCGCAGATGTAGACGCCGAGAGAATCTGGCGGGATATTGTCGGTGTGTCGCCGGACAAGATTTCTCGATGCGGCGCAAAGGATAACTTTTGGTCAATGGGTGATACCGGGCCATGTGGCCCATGCACGGAAATTCATTATGAGCGTGAGTCGAACATCAAGTCTTTTGGCGGTGATGATCCCGAAGGTGACCGCGTCCTCGAAGTCTGGAACTTGGTTTTCATGCAATATGACCGTCAAAAAGACGGTGCACTCAAGCCGCTGCCAAGCCCGTGCGTTGACACCGGCATGGGACTCGAACGCATCACAATGGTGCTCAACCAAGCACCAAGCAACTATGACACAGATTTATTTGCTCCGCTACTTGCGAAAATTACGGCGTTAACAGGCAAGAATTACGCTGGTACAGACTCGCCGGATGATGTTTCGACCCGAGTTGTCGCAGACCATGCGCGTGCGACGGCATTTCTAATGGCTGATGGTGTCATGCCAAGCAACGAGGGACGCGGCTATGTTTTGAGACGAATTATGCGGCGTGCCATTCGGCATGGCGCTCGACTTGGGCTTGATGAAAACTTTTTTTCTCAGGTTGTACAGACAGTTATCAACACTTACGGTGAGGCCTACCCTGAACTCGTTGAAGCAGGGCCGATTATGTGCCGTCAAACAGACACAGAGGAAACCCTTTTTCGAAAGACGCTTAGAACAGGTATAGAGTTATTTGAGAAGGTCACCGAAAAGCTACAACCTGGCGCCCAGCTCGATGGTCAAACCGTCTTCCAGCTCAAGGCGACTTTTGGTTTCCCGACAGACCTCACCAACACGTTGTGCGAAGAAAATGGTTTCACCATAGATTGGGATGGGCTTTGGAAAGCAGAGGCGGCGCATGCCAAAGTCTCTTCTGGCGGGTTATCCGGTGAAGACAATGTTCTGGACTTCAAACAGCTGTCTGCAGGATTAGATAAAACCACTTACGTTGACATGCTGTCCCTCAAAGCTCAGGTCATCGCATTGTTCGACATAGATGGTGAGACCATCGACACAATCTCACCAGGCGAATCGGGATGGATCGTCTTCGACAAAACCCCATTTTATGCAGAAGGTGGCGGCCAGGTTGGCGACACTGGAACATTGAGTTTTCAAGATGAAAGTCTTGGCTATGTTGTCGACACCCAGAAAGGCAACGACGTTTACTTTCACCTCCTTGGCAAATCACCAAGTGCATTGGCGCTGCATGACGTGATTCAGCTACAAATTGATGGCACGCGTCGACTTGATATTATGCGCAATCACTCCGCGACACACTTGATGCATCACGCCTTGCGCGAACATCTTGGTGAGCATGTGACACAGAAGGGATCTATTGTTTTACCCGATCGACTTCGATTCGACTATGCGCATCCGACAGCGTTGTCCGACAAAGACATCGCCGAGGTTGAGCAAATCGTCAACGATAAGATTCGTGCAAATGTGCTGAGCTCGGCAGAAGTTATGCCACTTGAGCAAGCGAAAGAACGTGGCGCGATGGCCCTTTTTGGCGAAAAGTATGGAGATGACGTCCGGGTCGTCAAGCTGGGTGAAAGCGTCGAGTTTTGTGGCGGCTCACATGTCTCTGCGACCGGTGAAATTGGCATTTTTAAGATTATCAGCGAAACTGCCCTCGCAGCAGGCATTCGACGAATCGAAGCGGTGACGGGGCGAGACGCCATGACATGGTTTCGAACGTATGGCGAAATCGCCAAGACCATCGCCGCAGAAAACAGAGTCGGCCTGAGCGAGGCGGTTGACAGTGTTCGTGGTCTAAAAGATGAGAACAAGCGCCTACTAAAGGAAGTCGAACGGCTCGAGCAGAAACTTCGCGCCATCGATGCAAAGAATGCATCCAATGACGTGAAAGATGTGAACGGCATTAAACTTCTGGCAGTTCGCGCTGATGGTATCGGCAAAAAAGGACTTCGAGACTATGCCGACAAACTCAGAGACCAGCTTGGTTCAGGTGTTGTTGTCATAGGTCACGCCGATCCAGAAAAAGAGTCCTGTACCCTTCTTGTGGCAGTGACGAAAGATCTCAAGGACAAAGTCCATGCAGGGCGTATGGTTGGTGAGCTCGCAGCAGTCATCGACGGACGCGGTGGCGGCAAGCCTGACTTTGCACAAGCTGGCGGAAAAAATCCTGGGCAACTGGATCAGGCACTTCAGAAAGCCGAGGCATCACTTAAAAGCCAACTATAAGAAGGTTCTACGTATCTCTCTACGGCCCTTCGGCGAGCTCAGGGACCTTATTCAAAGACATCCCCTTTATAATTTAGCGCCGCGCCAATAATCCGCTTTCGCGATGTATTAAACGAATGCCTTGATGCTGTCTGCCGTCAGATAACCGAGCCATCACCGGTGATTTCTCGAGTGCTTCTTCAACACAACTGGTTACACCTTGTCGTTCCATATTCTCCGCTGTCACGTGAACATTATGTACTCGTTCTTTTTTGACAGCAAAGTCGAGCTTCAGATGAGTACCGGCTGTTCTATACGAAAGTAATGGTTCTACACACCTCGCGACTGAGGTCTGAAGTTGTTTTTGGCCTATTTGGGTGAGTATGCCGTCCCGCTCAAAGATGACAGTGCCTGCAGAAAATCGGTAGAGTCCCTGACGTGATTCCCCATCAGGTAACGCTGATATTCGAACCTCGCCATCAGGTCGTTCATGGATCTGCCCTTTATGCATCACGGTATTGTCGGCGACCAGGGCTCCAATACCATGAGCCGACGTGACTTTTGTTGACGCACATGCAGCCCCTAAAAATAGTGCACTGACTCCCAACACAGTTCCTTTGATCAATCGCTTCATGCCGCCTCCTATTTATATATAAGGTAGGCGAAGGAGACATCGGTTCAATCGATAGCTTGGCCGATGGGACACAGGCGTACATGTAGGCCTGTGTCGCAAAGAGTTATTTTGCGACGATATTCACCATCCGCCCGGGCACGACAATCACTTTGACGATCTTTTTGCCCTCGGTAAACTTGATGATGTTTTCATCGGCTAAAGCAATTTTCTCAAGCACTTCTTTGCTGCCGTCAACAGGTACTTCGGCCTCAGACCGGCGCTTGCCGTTGACCGCCAAGCCAATCTTCACCGTACTATCAACAGTCAGTGATGCATCATATGATGGCCATTCCGCATTCGAGAACACACCATCGAAGCCAAGCTTTGCTGCACACGCTTCGGCGATGTGCGGCGCATAAGCACTCAAAAGCCCCAGGAACGTCAGAAGGTTCTCTTTGTTGAGTTTTTCTGAAGTCGTCGCAGCATTGACATACTCCATCATAGCGGCGATCGCTGTATTGAAACGAAGGTTCTCAGTGTCTTCCGTGACTTTTTTGATCGTCTTATGGAGTTGCTTCACAAGTTTATCTGCGTCTTTCGTGTCGGAGACTTTCGCATTGACTTCACCAGTATCCGAATCAATCACAAGACGCCAAACGCGACCTAGGAACCTATACACGCCGTCAACACCTGCCATTTGCCACGGCTTGACTTGCTCAAGCGGCCCCATGAACAACTCATATAATCGCATCGCGTCCGCACCATATTTGTCTATGACCTCATCTGGGCTCACCACATTAAGACGTGACTTGGACATTTTCTCAATCTTCGTTCGAACAGGTGTATCCTTGTTTTTTGAAAACCATGCATTGTCTTTTTCATAAACATCTGATGGGTGATAATACTTCCCGGCCTCATCTCGGTACGAGTACGCGAGAATCATGCCTTGATTAAAGAGTTTTTGGAACGGTTCTTTCGTCGAAACAACGCC
>JAHDGS010000124.1 GCA_020627505.1 Myxococcota bacterium | reverse complement strand
GATGAAGCTGCTGAAGAGTATTCGTATGACTTAGGAGATGAACTTCCTTCGGAAGATGAACTAAGACTTCATTCAATGATTTAGAACCACAAATACGACTTGTAACGACACCTGGGATAAATATGGAACACGAGTTTCATTCCTCGGTGTGTTCTGACGTATTTAACACAGTTATCCACAATGATTTCTGTCGCAAAAGCAAGGTGTTGGCAAGCGTGGTTAGGCATGGCATCCATTTGTTGCTTCGCAAGTATGAGGCGTCCCGAGTCATCGAGAGCCCGATTGGCTCCACCACATATCCATTGAGCATAGACCCTATATTACGAGGTCGTACCCGAGAGGGTGTTTATTTTAATTTATCTGTTTATGCATGACAAATTTAGGCGTTTGAACTGACCTGATGTCGAGTGAGCTCTTTTAACAGCATTTGACACTCGATAGCCGTTTTATTCCTTTCAGCGAAGTTATTCGACATTCGGTGAGACAGATATGTGCCAAGTACACCAATAACTGGTGTCAGTAACATATAAGGGATAGCTGTAGACAAGGTGGCCAGTACAACCGTTGTCATGCCGGAGATACCCTTTGCCATACTCCACTGAGTGCCTCGTGATTTTGTTTTAGCTTCATACTTCTCGAGCTCTGTTTCAAGAACTTCTGCAGTACGTACGCCAATTGGCGCTTTTTGCTGATGACGTTGATCGAGATAATCCCAAACGTTATTAAGTGTCTTTTGATTTACAATTTTCATAATGTCTCCTTAGGAGCGTAGTTGGTTGCAAAGTAAATTTTGCAATTGAGTTTTTTGAAGTGGATTTAAATCTCTTGCAGGGTAAGAATGGTCTTTTAGAGTGCCATTAAATTGCTCAAGAAATTCCCTTTCATGCCAGTTGGCGAGATCTTGTTTAGACAAATTCAGAATGATGCGCTTGGCAATTTTAAACTCTGTAGTTGTAAGGTGACCTTTATGCTGTCCCAATATTGCTGTTAGTCGATCTTGGGCCCACTGAATATCTTCAGAAGAAGTGAAAGAACCTCGATCGAGACTATTGATAAACTGAATCCAGCCCGGATTGCTGTCTAATGAATCCAAAGAAACTCCGAAACGGTCTCTAAAGTCTTTTTCGATATTGCTGTCTTTCGCATAGGACCGATCTTCATGACGGGCAGACTCTGAACCAAGTCGATAGCCATACCAGTTTTCAGCAGCTAATCGTGCAATTGCTTCGGCGATATCTTCTTCACTCCGCAGTCGATAGATTTGCAAATCTCCATTTTTGTCAAATCCTGTCACCTTGTGAACACCATCGAGTCGACCAGGCTCCGGTATTTGCAGGCCTTCACCAGCACTAACTGTAGCACCTGTTGCCTTGGCAAGTTCTTTTAGGAGCTTGGTGCCTTTCTTGCCTTCAGCGACATTGCAGCCAAATAAAATGATCTGAGCATCATCGTGTAGGTGCTCTTTGAGTCGACTAAAATGACTGAGCATTCTTGTTGATTGCACGGAGTCAGTCAGTGTTAAGTCGATATTAGCAGACCATGACAAGCCATGTAGGCCCTCTGTTCCGTGTGCATACATGCGTAGATGACGTATTTTATGACCTTTGGCAGCCTTAATGATATTGTCGACAACAGCTTCATAACTATCACCTTCATCTGCGACTTTTTGTCCTACATTTTTGAGAAACTGAGCGAGTCCAGGTGCGGCGAAATCACCTGATTGATCTAAATAAGTGACTGTCACTCCCCTTTGAAGGATATTATTTGATACAACCCCATCAATATAGTTTCGCGCCTGAGTTGCATATTGCTCAAGTCTAGAAAGCGTCTTGGTAAGTGGATAGGTTTCATGATCTTGCTGGTACAAATCATAGACTTGCTCAGTTTTGTCCGTTTGCCCTGTCTGCATATTGATGTCATAAAGTTCGTTAAAATTCTTTTTCAACGCCAATGTCGATCCGGTAAGAACTGCCATTGTAGCGATTGTTATTTTTTCTATCATTGTGTCCTCGTAGCCTATATATCGCTTGATATAATTTTGGCGAGATCAGTGTGTTTATGTTCTCGTGACTTCAGTAACCAGCTAATTTAGAAGTAAAAATTAACAGAAGTATTATATGAACAACTACGAGCCAAAAGATCTTGCGTCTCACATAGGTGGCATGAAATCTTGTTTAAAAATTCATGAAGGTCACTCTTATTTGTTCGTGACTCGATGCGCCAAAATTGCTTCGGAGACATATTGTTAACGTATGAATTTTAATAATATCGTTTATCTTTTTTTACTTCTTTTGTGTGCGGCATGCGGAAATAAGTCAAACTTTTCTGAAGTCGAGCGGTCGTACGGGACCGAGTTACTCAGTCAACAAGACGATCTCATATTCGGGTTAGATGTTGCCGCCCATTTTGATGAAATTGAACATCGGTTGGCAGATGTACGAATCCGCATCGCGATTTCAGATAACCTATCAGCTGACACAACGACCGATGGTGTTAATACGGCTGTTGAACGTTTAGATTTGATTAAATACTTGGCAAGCGGCTATTTCGAAAGAAGTGCTTTTGGCGCAAATATAAAGGCAAAACTTTTATGGGCTGCTGAATCAGTTGCAGAGGTGGATGCCCTAATTGGCCCCGTCGATAAAGGGCTTTACAAGGTACGCTTACGATCTGTTACTGGAGCAACAGGGGATATATTATCATTCGATGAGATTGAAACAAGTTTCAACAAGTCGACAGCCCTTTCAACTAAGTACGAGAGGGCATTGAAAGCTGCACGAGAAAAGTTGCTTAATAAACCGATGACGTTTGGTCAGCCCACGGCTTCATCTCTTCGTTATCATAATATGCTGTCATCCATGATCGATGACTTTTCTATGATTCAGACCCCGCTTCATCAAATAATTGCTAAACCTTCAAATGGCGATGTCGAAGCTTTATTACTGCGGTATCTACTCAATGTGCTGGCGCCCGATATTATCTTTCCTGTGTCTCGTGCGCGTCCGATGATACCTATGAAAACAGAGCGAGAAACGCCACCGTTTTTCAAACAGCGTATAGAAGATGTTCTCAGCGAGCTGACAGGCTTGCCATCTGAGACCATTGACATACAAGATATTGCGCGGCGCTTCCGCACACGTGCCGAGCGATTGGCCCGCCCAAGATACTCGGCGCTTTCTGATATGTTGGTTGACGTTAATATACGAGGTTTACTCGGTATAGACCTCGGTCGTTTAAAAGGAGAACATCGTTTCGATGCGCCATTAATCGAAGCAGCGTACCAGCAATTTTCTGCCAATATTGGATTGTGGCTGATCGATGAGTATGGGCGATATGCATTTGAAGCAGATTGTAAAAACCTTGTGTTGGCCACGCGCGTTCTATTTTATCATGCCATGCAGTCGCACGAGGTTTATCTCACATGGTCATCATCGTGGCCATCATCATCTCTTGACGGATTCATCGTGACACCGCAGCCGACACTGGTCGATGATAATCATGCGCTAAACTACAATTGGAAAAAATATGCAGCGATAACAAAACTTGGTGAAATATACCCTAATTTATTGGCTGACTTTGGAACAGGACAACCAAATGGATTTAGTTTTCGCGCCTCTTGGCCATCCGGATGGGGGGTTTTGACGAAACACTTTTTGAGTGGGGAGGCTGTTTCCTTAACACAATTACTTGACCGTGGAGATGCTTCAATCGTTGGTGAGAGAGAAACATATACAAGGCCGTTCTTAAATGTTGCAGATTTGCGCCCAGGTCAACTCATTGGTTATCGAGTTTATGATTCTGAATGGGACCATTTGATACAAATCAACGCTGTTGAGATGAATCAAACAGGTGGCTACGATGTCTCAGCAATTATAGGCTCCTATTTTGGAGGTCTTGGGCCGACATACTCGGCCGTTGATGAGATGGTCATCGACATGACTTGGCGTTTTGAAGAAGACGAAGTGGGGATGATGGAACTCGCGGAAGTCGTTTACCATGGGGTATCTCACCCGCTTATATTCCGGGGGGAAATGTATTCATTGCTCATGTCAACAAGTCTACCCCATGCCCGTGAAGCCGGCCTATTTGAATGGAGCTTTGACGAATCGTCGTGATGTCAAAACGTTGTTTACCATGTGGGTAACGAATTAATTGTGCAAAACTTGACGCTCTCGCAAATGATGTTGAGGGAGAACACTGGTGTTGTTACAACGACATATCAGACAAATAATGGTCATTCTTGGGCCATGAAGTCATTTGCGATGTTGGACGATGAAAATGGCCAAGGTGCTGCGCCAATCGATATCGCGGCAGAGGTTCACCCAGGTGGTTATAAAGTCGGTGGCCTGTTTTTGAACGAAGATGCTCTAATGATATAAAAAAATCATTGTTTAAAGAACTTTCAGTCGAATATTGTTAACAAAAGAGCGCGCTCTTAAATCTGTGACTTTTCGATCGGAAATTTTACCAATACCTTTCATTATGAGAATGATATGTCATACTTAAGACGTAACAATTTTTTAGAAGGATGTTCAATGTTTAGAAATTTATTTTTGATGGCTTTTGTTTATATATTAGCCCCACTTTCAGCTTTTTCGCAGCCAACAAGCTGGCCTGTAGAAGATGACTATAATGTAATTACGTGTGATGGTGAACCATCATTTGATGTTTGGACTGATAACACGTCAGATCATCGAAATATTGTGGGTGATGCGGATAATCCTGCATCTTTTTGGTACTCAGATGGGACATACACATATTTTAGAACGCGAGTTGGAGATGATCCAACGACTTCAAGTCCAGGCTCCGCACCTTTTAAAAACTTTGCGTGGTCATGGGGAATTGATACGGATGGAGATGGCACAAATGGCTATGAACTTTTGTTGGTGCTAGACGGCATCGCTGAAGTTGTTCGTATTTACGATCCGATTAATGATGTTGTTCTCGGTGTATATTCAACTGATGATTATGCGCTTGCAGAGGATGCAAGCTCTACAATCGGTGATGATGATTGGTATGTGACGATTGCTGTTCCGACAGAAGATTTGATTGATGCGGGCATTACCGGAGAATTAATTGTATGGCCGGGTTCCTCAGCAAACCCATCAGGCATTAATGCAGATTTTGCGTGCACCGATCAAGATGAGCTACCAGATAATGTTGACCCGACACCAGTCCCTGAATGTATCGATGATTCAGTGAGTAATGATCCGCCAGATTTTGGTTGTAATACTGGTGCACCTATTTGTGATGATAGCGGGGAGACAGAAGTTTGTGTTGAATGCTTAAGCGATGCAGATTGCGAAGGTGTTGAGACATGCGAAGCTGGTGCCTGTGTTGCACCTGTTTGTGGAGATGGTGTCGTTGACACTGGTGAAACGTGCGATGATGGAGGCAATATAAATGGTGATGGCTGTTCTTCTGCCTGTGTTGTCGAGCCAGGTTGGACATGTGATGGTGCTTCTCCGTCGGTTTGTACTGCGACATGTGGAGATGGTTTGCTCGCGGGGAGCGAGACTTGTGATGATGGGAATACCGACGATAACGATGGCTGTTCGGCAGCATGTATGATTGAAGACGGTTGGTCCTGTTCTGGCGTGCCGTCGACATGTGGCGAAATATGCGGAGATGGCATAATTGTTGGTGTTGAAGAATGTGATGACAGTAACATTGATAATGGCGATGGTTGTTCCGCGAGTTGTATTGTTGAAGATGGTTGGGGATGCTTCGGAGAACCTTCTGCATGTGAAGAAACATGTGGTGATGGTACGATCGTCGGCACTGAAGAATGTGATGACAGTAATCTTGATGCAGGAGACGGGTGTAGCGCTTCTTGTACAATAGAAACCGGTTGGACATGCAATGGAGAACCATCTGATTGCCAAGAGACTTGTGGTGATGGCGTTATTGTAGGCGCCGAAGCGTGTGATGATGGTAATGTTAATAGTGGTGATGGATGTAGTGCGTTGTGCGTCGTTGAAACACCGGGTTGGCAGTGTACTGGGGAGCCATCAGTCTGTACTGCGGTTGCTTGTGGAGATGGTTTTATCGCAGGTGATGAAGCGTGTGATGATGGGAATACAGACGACAGTGACGGCTGTTCGGCTGCATGTGTGATTGAAGATGGTTGGACTTGTAGTGGAGAACCTTCTATCTGTGAGGCGGGTGCTTGTGGTGATGGTATTGTTGCCGGAATCGAGGCTTGCGATGATGGGAATACTGAATCAGGAGATGGATGTAGCGCTGGATGTATTGTTGAAAATGGCTATACCTGTGTCGGTTCTCCTTCTTCATGTGACACGACGTGTGGTGATGGTATTATTGCCGGAACAGAAATATGTGATGACGGTAATATTGATAACGGAGACGGCTGTTCGGCTGCATGCATGATCGATGACGGTTGGACTTGTTTTGGGGAACCATCAAATTGTTCAGAGGTTTGTGGTGATGGTGTTGTGACAGTGAGTGAGTCTTGTGATGACGGAAATGTTGTTGGAGGAGATGGCTGTTCGTCGATTTGTGAACAAGAAAATGGTTGGACCTGTGCAGGAGAACCTTCCACGTGCGAGGCGACATGTGGTGACGGAATTATTGCGGGAGCAGAGGCCTGTGACGATGGTAATG
>JAHDGS010000123.1 GCA_020627505.1 Myxococcota bacterium | reverse complement strand
AACTAGCCGATGAGTACCGCACTCACAGGCACTGAAGCCAAACTACTTGAGCAGCGAGAGGGGCTCGAGCCTGGGACGCTTCGCTACGAAGTGGTCGACGCAGCGCTATCGTTTAAGAGTTCGTGGATTCACCTTGCCGAACAACTCATTCGTGTCAAAGAAAAAAGGGCGTTCAAAGAATGGGGGTATCGACGATTTCAGGACTTCTGTCTCGCCGAACTGCACATCCGCTCACAAACAGTTTCAAAGTTGCTCCATAGTCATCGATGGCTTTCCGGTGCACGACCAAGTGCTTCTCTGACACAGGATATGCATGACGATGCTGGAGGCCCAACCGTCGATGTGATTCCCCCCCGCCAGCTCAAGCCGATTGATTTTGATGCAGTCCATGTTGCCGTTCAAGCTGAAAAAGCCCTTTCAAAAGATAGACTTTCCGAGGCAGATTATGTGGCGATCAAGGATGCGACGCTGAACGGCGTACCGGCTGTTGAGCTCAAAAAAACGCTCAGGGAAACGCTGAAGCCGATTGAGCTTCCTGAAACGCTGAAACTCGAACGTGGCTATCGACGTGCACTCGACAATTGTTTGAAGAGCCTCGATGCGCTGATGAATATTGATGCTGACGACACGATTTTGGCATCCGGTGATCAATTCCGAAAAGATATTGTCGCCGCCCTTGACGCACTCGTCACCGACGCGGAGCAGCCAGAAGACCCGGCCTCGGATGGCGAAGCGCCTGAAACAGAAACCGTTTAGAGCGCTCTAGAGTAAACCTCAATAGAGTTGGTCTGGCAGATGTTCGTAGCATTTTTCTTGATTCAAGAAGCACCGGAACAGCATATCTGGATATGCTGTGAGGACGTGACGAAGAATCAGGGAAAATGAACGGATATTCGTCGATCAACTTTGTTGAGGTTTACTCTAATACAAATCATATTTCTTGAGTTCCAAAGCATCCTGGCTCAATGAAAATCGCATCAGATGATAGAGGGCCTCATTTTCGACCAGCTGTACTGGCGTCATGTTATTCAATTGAGCTCCCAACACATGTCGACAGACCCAACTGATATCTTGTCCAAAAATATACGCCACACGCATCTTTGAGATATGACGATTCGACAACCAATTTTCAGCATCTTCAATGGTTATTTCTGGCATCTCTTTCAGACGTGACCGAATCCGATGTCGCTCCCCTTTTGAAAGCAGCATCCGTATTTTTTCACGCGAAGCATGCTCCACGCCAGCATATCTGTCATCACCACATGTCGCGAGAACAGCGGCACCAAATTGGTATAAAGCCTGCGCATCTGTGCGAGCGTTGACTAAATGATGCCCGAACATCAAATCCACTATCAACCAAATCCCAAGTGGAAGATGCGCGTCTAATTGTTGTAATAATCGCTCCGACACAATAAAAATGGGTTTATGATCTGGTATCACCGAGCCCTGGTGGCCCGCGTCACGTGTCAACCATACTTCAAAATCTTTGAAGCCACTGAGTTCGCATAGGCGCTTCATGGTTTGTACGAAGGGTTCAGAATCATTCGAGGGATATCTTAGATATGTATCTCCGTGTTCAGCGATCCAAGTCGATGTACTGAGTCCCAAGAATGCAGTCGAGATATGTCCCATCATACATCCAAATGGATGACGCTGACTCGGGTGTGCGCTTCGTTCACACACTGTTACAAAATTTGCTGGAGAGGTGAGCTCAGGTGATAGGAGTTTCGTTTCACGAACCTTTTGGGCAGATGTGGAGAGCATATCGGCCCAAAATGTTGCGACTCGGCAGCCGAGTTCTTCCCGTGAATCATCAAGTTGTTCTTCGATGAGCTGACGCATGCTTTCGAGCCGTTCATTGTCGAGCGCCTGCGTATCAGATTCTGTTGGGGGGGGATTCTCTTTTATAGAAGGTGCCAACCTTTCATTTGGTTTTGGCTTATCTTTTTGAGATATATCTTGTTTCAACGACCTGACGTCCTCTGAGTCAATATATTCCTTATTCTCAGATAAAATTTCACTTCGATGAGCAATCTCTGGGCGCACGACTTCTTGTACGCCTGGCGCTTCAGTATCAGAATCATCCATCACTTCGACAGGAACACCTGTTTGGGAGACAATTGTAAATGCACGTCCCACTTCAAGTAAAATCTCGCTCGAACGAAACAAATCAAGGGCTTCACGAATGAGTACATGAACGTCGTCATGTCGTTGAGGCATATCCGTGAAACGCTCAACAACCTCTGCGACAAAACGGCCGCCATCATATAACGGAATTGACTTCAATGTTCTGAGTTCTTTTCGGGTAAAGTCAAGCAGCATGGGTTCTCCTCCCAATGTCGCCACAACATCCTCTAAAGTCCCTTCAATATCTAAACCTTGAAGTGGCCGATGCGTTAGAAATTCACGTAATGTCTCTAATAAGGCTTCATGCTCACCTTCAGCGATATGCCCGGTGATACGATTCTGAAAGTCGAGCACAGCTTCTGACGGTTCATATGTTTCAAAAGAAACTTCGACATCGATACCCGATTTCATGACTGAAGATGCTGATGCCTCATCGACTGCAGTCAATGTTTCTGATGCTGTCAGAAAAACTTCATAGCCTGCCAACCCCAATGTCTCCCCCGCATTTTCGAGATGAAGGCGCTCATCATGTTGAGCCGCATGAAGCAGGTCTTTCAATCGATCTCGGTCTCCATGGCGCAAGGCCAACTCAAGGGCATAACGATAAATTGAAATTGGGTTCTCCGAAATATTGAGCATGGCTTCCAAGTGTTCAAAAATGGTGGCGACAGATGCTCCGGATGCCACCATCGCGTCTAGGTAAGTCAAGGACCAAGATTGTCGCAGAAAAGCTGTCGGTGCAAAATCAGAGGCACATTTCGAAAACCGAATAATATCCTCAGCGCGCTGTTGTTGTATGGCATTCTCAGCCAGTATCACCGAGACATCGTATTGATAACGGACATGATTTAATAGCCGTTCAATGTGGCCCTCCGCAAAGTCTGCAAGTTGTCCATTCTGTATGTGCTGCCACAAAAGGTGCCAATCTTGCGTTTCAGGCGCTATCCTATTCGAACCTAATAATGCCTTAAAATGTGAACGGGTTGTTCCATCAGCTCGAGACAAACATGCCTCTAATGCATCTTGCCACAAGTCCGTATTTGATGCTGACAACACCTTCGCCAAACGCTTTGCGTTTGTGTCATGGCTCAACCATTCGACACCCGCCTCAGATGACAAACCACCCATAAATAGGTTCAGAACAATCCCATCACCTTGTTCACTGTTGAGTGTCGGCTGCATTCGCTCAAAAACATCGAGGGCACTGGCAAAATCTTCCACACGTTCAAGCAGCATCATTAACCGTAATCGGTCACTCAACAACCCTCTTAATGCAATCAGTCGCCGCATCACTTGAATCGCAGAGTCAATATCACCTAGCCGCTTTTCAGCGATGTAGGCAGCCTGGTTGAGTGCCATGCACTGTTCTTCGACTCGGTCAACACAGCCAGCTTCATGTAAGCACAACTCATAAGCTGCCTGCCACATCTGTTCTGACGCATACAACTCTCCAAGCGCTCGACGTGCTTCAGCATGACTCGGAATCAGAGCAAGGGCCTGCTGGAAATGCGCTATCGCGCCTTTGTGGTCTTGATGCTTCGTGACATACAGTTCGCCTAAACGAACATGTTGTCTCGCTTTCGTTTCAGGTAAAACCGCGACTTTTAACTGTTCGACATAGACCCATTCGACCCGTTCCCAGTTCTTCTGCGCCGCATAATATCGCCCAAGCTCACTCGCGACAGCATCTGGAAACTCTCCCAGCCGAATTCCTTCAAGCCAAAACCGCTCGGCTTCTTCAAGGTTATTCGTCTCGTGTGCGAAATGATGCCCGGCTTCAAATAAGAGCTCTCGCTTGATGTCCTGTGCCTGAATACCGTCGATACGTTCATACAAATCGTCACCAGAAACAACACTTTCTTGCCCAAGCATTTGACTGAGCGCAATAATCTCATCAGCTTGGTCTCCCTGCCCAGAAATATCTGAGAGCGTGTAAGATGTTGTCACTTCGCGTTCAACTGCCGCTTCAAGTTCGACGAGAATATCTTCGCCAACAGCACGATCCCTGAGAAGTGTTTGGATTTCCGCCAAACTGCTTCTATCTTGTCCCTGCAATGCGCTATGAACAGCTGAACGGGCTGTCGCCAAAAATGCTTCAGGAGACCATGCTTGACTATTTGTAGAGCGTAACCCACGCATGAGGACTTCGAGCCTTTTTTCAGGATCAACAGTGATCGCCAACCGCTGACAGCGATGAATAACATCAAAATCAAAGTGCCCGTCATCGAGCAAAACATAAAGCATATCAAAGGCGTGTTGTGGTTCTAATAAACGCTCGGCGGTGATACGTGCACACTCTAGGGTTAGCGTCACTTTCAAGTCAGGTGCCATTTTGACAAGTTGATTTAAGTACTGAACCGCACGGTGATATGTCCCATGCTTCTTCGCCAAATCAATGGTTGCCCGAAGTAGAACTGGTGCATAGCCACACGCCCTTAAATCGCCTTCAATGTTGCTCCAATCCTCTTCTTCAAGCGTCGGTTGCCCGATTCCTTGTCGAAGTCTTTCCTTGAGTTTTTCTACGGCATCGAAGGGCTGAGTCATAACCACAAACATATCTCAGCCCGGGCGTACGCACAAAAGTGCTACCACATTTAATTCACACTATTTTGACGTTCCATTTCAATCGAGCGGTTTTGACACGCAACCAACCCATCCCTTATGGATGCTGTCAATGTGCTATCCCCAAGGGCCCTCAACCCCGCTTCCGTCGTTCCACCTTTCGAGGCGATCCGTTTTTGCTCATCGGCAGGCTCGACCCCTGACGCCAAAGTCTTCAAAGCTGCCTTCATAGAAGCTTCAAGCCAACGTCGAACCTGAAGTTTATCAAGTCCACTAAGTTCCGATGCAGACATCTCAAAGGCAGAAAAGACCTCTAACCAAAATGCTGGTGCAGAGCCAACACAAGCGATGAAAGCATGCATATCATTTTCGGCCCTCAGTACCTCAACAGGGCCGACAACTTCAAAAAGTGATTTCACCACTTCAAATTGCGCATCTGTAAGATTGCCAGCGTATATTCCCGTCAAAGATTGTCCAAACCGTGCAGCTGTATTTGGCATCGCTCGACACAATAAATGGGCTGGTGATACGGCAGTCAAAGCCCCCATCGGAATACCTGCGGCAACTGAAATAATGGGAATATGACGAGGCAGACTTGCTGCGACTTCGTCTAAAACGCCTAGAATATGCTGCGGCTTTACAGCGAGTACAACAGCTTCAATATCCGAAGGAAGCTTGGAATCAAAACAAGCACCCATCGATAAAAACTGTTTAAAATTAGGGGCCTGAGTCTCTTTTCTCAAGTTTCTATCGACACATATAACAGATCGTTTTTCAAGCCATCCTTCAATAAGCGCGCCGCCCATATTTCCCGCACCAATGACAACAACAGATTTCATAATATCTCCTCAAATAATAAGCGCCCAACTCGGATTTCAGTCGCCCCTTCGGCCAAAGCCACATCATAGTCTCCACTCATTCCCATAGAGCATATTCGAAAATGTTCACCAATGTCTTTTCCCAGAGAATCGAATTGTTTGCGGCACCACGAAAAATACTTTTGACGGGCCTGTTTTTCCACATTGGGGGGCATAAACGTGAGCCCCTCGCATCTGTTAAATGAATCCGGTTTTTGAGATATCAACTCATGCACATCTTCCATCGTGATCCCCCCACCTCTTTCATCATCAGAATATCTGATCTGGAAACGCCATGAAGGCATCTTCTCAATCAGGCCGTTCGCTTCGAAGTAACGATGCATTTTCTCGATATGCTTTCTGGATGATAATGTCCCCAATCGAATCTTCAACTTCAGCAGAGCAGAGATATCTTTTGACTGCATCGGGCCAATATAAACGATATCAAAGCAAGATGTGTCGACATACTTCTCTCTAATTTCGCTTAAACGATTTTCTCCAACACATTTAAATTGAACATTTTTTTCAACTTCTCGAACTTGCTCTAACGACTTCCCCTTGGTCACGAGCATCAGTTCAGCATGTGGATATTGCTCAAGTGTTTTCTGTAGATTCAAGATATGAGCAGACATGGTATTTAACTATCTCGCGTCAAGTTTGTCCAAAGAGATAGCGCGATATCGGCAGGTAGCCCAATCACATTTGATAAAGAACCCGAGAGTTCGCTCACAAAAATAGAAGCATGACCTTGAATTGCATACGCCCCAGCCTTGCCCACATATTCTCCACTATCTAAATAAGAATTAATTTCAAAGTCTTACTTCTTCTCGCCAGTCTAACATCATCATCAGTATCAACAAAAATTTTCATATCCATAATATTTCTTATTCTCTCATCATATAAAGCAAAAATTCCTTCAAAAATAATTAAATAAGCTGGATTCTTGGTCTCAGTGTGTTTTTCTCTTGAAGAAGTATTGAAGTTGTAAATAGGCATTTCAACAGTTTGACCATTGAGTAATTCTCTTAATTGATCTAATAGTAAGTCAAAATCAAAAGCATTTGGATGATCAAAATTAAA
>JAHDGS010000122.1 GCA_020627505.1 Myxococcota bacterium | reverse complement strand
TAGATTATGACACGCGTGGTTCGATCCGTTCACCATCGATCCGTTTCGAAAGCCTATTGGTTTCAGGTAATTAAACGAAGCCTCATTTTAATTACGCCAAAAAAACAATCTCCGAATATAGATCCTCGAATATTAATTTCTCAATAAATACAAATGAGGACGACATGAAGATTAATCAAGTTCGCTTTAACAGCCCAACTGCGGCTGCATTCGGAAACATACCTAAGTTCGAACCGACGGATCGGTTTGATATCGACACGTCATCTGACATTGCTTTATTTGCAGCGCGTCGGGCCAAAAAAATCCAAGTCGACGGTATTACCGAAGACCTATTTTGGCAAAATGGCAACCTCCTCACAACAGATGACCGCAAAGCTTTTACAGACGGCTCAAGAACCAAACCATATGGAGAAGGTTCTATTAAAGTCGGTGTGAGTCCAACTGCTGATGGCATGCGTATTAAGGTTAAGTCGCATCACAAAACCAAGAATGAGAAAGTCCAGCTCACGCTTCAAGTTCGCGTCATCAATCAAGGCAAAGAACAGTTGATTACACTTGGCGTTTTGAACTCAATCAAAGATAAACTCAACACACGTTACTACGAAGCGACAAACTATTATGACGTGACGTATGATGACATCAATGCGTATCTGCAAAAGCATGCCCCACATCTGACAGTTGTGCCTGGCACCACACTGGCTGTTAGTGCACGTTGGGATGCCGGCCATGAATGGGGCGGCTATAATCGGAACGGAATGATTGAGGCGCCGCGTCCTCTAAAAGCTGCTTCGCCTGTTGCGATTCGAACCAACCCGGCTGGCGCTATCACCTATGACGATGTCCCATTAGATATTGCGGTACCGGTTGATGACGACTTCTATCAGCGTTACAAAGCGGTCGTAAAAAAGAACTCGAAGCTCACAACCCGTATGGAATGTGAATATAAAGGCGCGACCTCTGAAGACGAACTCGAAGCAGCCGTTCGTTCTTTATATGAACTCAGTGACGACGCTGACGCATTGAAGAAGTTGCTTGGTGATGATTGGTCAATCGAGCCAATCACACGTTACTATGTGAAAGATGATAATGGCAATGTTCTGAAAGATGCGCGTGGTTTTCCGAAGATCGACCCGATGAAAGACATCTATTACGATAGCCCCTCTTGGTCGATCACAAAGCGCAAAGGTGCTTTACGCGTGCGAAGCAACAAACAAAAATCGGGTTCACTCAATGTCAAACCTGGCAATGGTGTGCTTGACCCACAAACCGGCATTCGTAAACGGGTTGAGATTGGTCTCGATTTGCGACGTGGTTTCGACATCGAACGTCTCAAAGATCTATTCACTGAAAAATCTGAATACTATAACCCGTTCAACGAAATGGAAGCCATGGACGGCCGTATTCGTGAAGACAAGGTTCTTCAACCTGCACTCGAAGTGGTCGGTGACAGACACAAGTTCAAGCTCACCAATCAACAAACAGGTGAAGAAATTGAAATTTCATGTGACTTTACGAAAGCAAAGACACTTCGAGATGCAGACGCCGATCCAAAAACAGGTGAGCCACGTGAGGCTGAACATTTTCAAATCGAAATGGAAATCGATCATCTTCAAATCAACTCGACAAATGTTGTTACGGGGCCAAATGTCGCCAATCGTTCTTGGACAAAGTTCAGAAACCAAAATGACCAGGTTAAATACTTGTCAGAACTTGATGAAGATGAGTCGGCCATCAACACAGGTCGACCGAGAATACATACTCGGGAAGATCTGAAAAATCCAAATGCATTGAAAGAAGAACTCAAAGCATTAGGTACTGTGAAAGAGAAGTTGATAGCCCATCTCTTCAAAAATGGCATGAAGCCGGCGACCCAAAAAGCGCATATGGCTTGGGAGCTCATGGGACTCGATAAATAATCAGGCAATATTTTGGTCGCTTTTTAATCGAGTTGCGCTTCATAACTTGTGGCCGCCACGATGGTGGCCATTTCATCTTGATAGCGTTTCGCTAAATCGGCGCGACCACGTGAGGTCGCATCTTCGTATGCTTTATTGAGCATCATAAATGCCCGCTCACAACCGATGAAAAATTCCACGGCATCTCTCGCCACAAGAACAGTCGCACGTGTCAGCGACGTCGATCGATGTTCAAATTGAAAATGTTGGCCTTTACTATTTCGCATCGTCAGTCGTGCTGTGGCCGAAATCGCTGTATTCATATTGTTAGGTGTCTCGAGCTGCTGATAAGATCCCTCAAGTTTATCCCGATCGACATCTGCCTGAACTTGAAAATCAGCCACAAACAATCCGTTCAAAGAGGCATATTCCGCGGCATAAACATCCATAAATAACTGGAAGATGGTTTCACCAAATCCCCCACCCTGTCCCTGTAGATTTCTTTTGATGCCTGTTGTCCGCTCCTCAAGCAATACATCTGCCTCAATATGTGCCGCTTCAAAATCTTCAACGATTTTCACACGTTTGATATCAATCGCAAGATATGAATCGCCACAAACCTGTCGTACCAATAAATCAATCAGTGATGTTTTTTGATCGACAATTCGTGCTTGTTGAGATGAAACCATAATTAAATATAACATAGCCACACCCAACCGGCTGCTATCGACATATATTAAAATAGTATCGACCTTCTAACTTATGAACACGTTCACCCGCAAAGTCCTTATATTCAAGCCTTTTTACCTTTCCTTTCCAAAATTAGAGGGAGAATCATACCGAAAGTTGTTGTCTCATTTCTAATTTTCTTCTAGGCTCCAGGCAGAATCTAAACAACGGAGAAAAACATGGCACGAAAGAAAATTGCAATGATTGGTGCAGGTCAAATCGGCGGAACACTCGCACTACTCGCCACACAAAAAGGACTTGGAGACGTTGTTTTATTTGATATTTTTGGTGGCACAGCGAAAGGTAAGGCACTCGATTTGAGCCAAACATCCGCATTGATGGGCTCCGACTGTCAACTTGCAGGCACAGATGACTATGCCGATATTAAAGATGCAGATGTCTGTATCGTCACAGCAGGTTTTCCACGCAAACCTGGTATGAGCCGTGACGACTTGCTTCAAAAGAATATCGAGGTCATCAATAGTGTTGCCGATGGTATTAAAGCGAATGCGCCAAATGCACTTGTCATCGTGATTACCAACCCTCTTGATGCCATGGTCTATGCCATGTGGAAGCGAACTGGTTTCCCGAAAAACCGTGTTGTCGGTATGGCTGGTATTCTTGACTCGGCCCGTTTTCAAACATTTCTTTCTTGGGAGCTGGGTATTTCACGAGATGATATCAAAGCGTTCGTGCTTGGTGGCCATGGTGACTCGATGGTTCCGCTCCCACGCTTCTCGAGTGCAGGTGGGATTCCACTACCACAACTCATCGAAATGGGCATGTTAAGTCAAGACCGTTTAGACGCAATTGTCGAACGGACCCGAAAAGGTGGCGGTGAAATTGTCGGCCTTCTTGGTAATGGTTCAGCATTCTATACGCCGGCGCTTTCTGCTATCGAAATGGCGGAAGCTTATTTATATGACAAAAAGCGGATACTTCCGTGTGCAGCACTGCTCGAAGGTGAATATGACATCAACGGGCTTTTCATTGGCGTTCCAGTCATCATCGGTTCAAATGGTGTTGAGAAAGTCGTCGAAGTTCAACTGTTGAAAGATGAAGCAGATGCGTTTAATGCTTCGGCGAACGCCGTCAAAGGTCTCATCGCAGAACTCAATGAAAAAGGTTGGGTCTAAGCCCGTTCCGAAAACACCTTCAGGAGATAACCATGTCCCATCAGACATCTTACGCAGCCTTCGTGAAAAGATTATTCACGTCTTCACTTGGCATGAAGATGATCATGGCACTCACAGGCATCGGCCTATGGGGATTCATGATCATCCACGTTTTAGGTAACCTTCAGGTTTTGTTGCCAACGGGCGATGCCATCAACGACTATGCCGTGATGCTGAAATCGAATAAATTGATTTTGTGGGGTGCCCGGCTGGTTCTATTGAAAATGGTCATTCTGCACGCTTACACTGGCCTGAAATTGGCATCGCAGAACAAGAAAGCAAAAGGTGTCGGATACCGTCGCTATCAACACAAACGTAGTTCATTCTACTCAAGAACGATGCGTATTTCGGGCTCTGTTGTGCTGCTTTTTATCATCTTCCACATTCTTCATTTTACCGGTGGTGTGGTTGAACCAGATACATTTGCAGGCAATATCACTGATGCAGAAGGTCGCCATGATGTTTACGTTATGGTTCGGTCAGCTTTTTCAAATATTGGGTGGGTCCTCCTATATGCGATATGTAATGCCCTGTTGGTTGCGCACTTGATTCACGGCACCCAGAGTCTATGGCAATCACTTGGTTTCCGTCACTCAACATGGACACCCATACTTAAAAATATTGGGTGGGTACTCGTTGCATTTATTTTTATCGGCAATGTACTTGTCATTCCCTTCGGCGTCTTCTTTAGCGCTCAGTAAAATACGAGGTCATCATGAGACAACTCAACTCAAATATTCCTGAAGGCCCCATCGACAAAAAATGGGACAACCACAAGTTCAATATGAAGCTTGTGAATCCGGCGAATAAAAGAAAATACAATATCATCGTCGTGGGTTCTGGCCTCGCTGGCGGTTCGGCAGCTGCTTCGTTTGCAGAACTGGGTTATCATGTGGATTGCTTTTGCTTTCAAGATAGTCCGAGGCGTGCGCACTCGATTGCTGCTCAAGGCGGCATCAACTCTGCCAAAAACTATCAGAACGATGGCGACAGTGTTTACCGGCTATTCTACGACACCGTCAAAGGTGGCGACTACCGTTCACGTGAAGCCAATGTTTATCGCTTGGCACAAGTATCGGAGAACATTATCGACCAATGTGTTGCGCAAGGTGTTCCTTTTGCGCGCGATTATGGTGGTCATCTCGCGAACCGCTCATTTGGTGGTGCCCAAGTTTCGAGAACATTCTATGCGCGTGGCCAAACAGGTCAACAGCTTCTGCTTGGTGCATATTCAGCTTTATCCCGTCAAATCAAGTCAGGTAAGGTGACCATGCATACGCGAACAGAGATGCTTGATCTGGTTCTTGTGAATGGACATGCGAAAGGCATTATTTCCCGCAACCTCGTGACTGGTGAAGTCACGCGACATGCTGCTGATGCGGTCGTCCTTGCCACAGGCGGTTATGGTAACGTTTTCTATCTTTCAACGAATGCAATGGGTTCAAATGTGACCGCAGCGATTCGGGCATATAAACGCGGTGCTGCGATGGCAAACCCATGCTATACACAGATTCACCCGACTTGCATTCCGGTATCAGGTGACCACCAATCGAAGCTCACATTGATGAGTGAGAGTCTTAGAAATGATGGTCGTATTTGGGTACCGAAAGCCAAAGGGGATAAGCGACCCGCAAAAGATATTCCGGAAGCAGAACGCGATTACTATCTTGAGCGGCGCTACCCAAGTTTTGGCAACTTGGTCCCACGCGATGTGGCGAGCCGAGCGGCAAAGAAAGCATGTGATGATGGATATGGTGTCGGCCAAACAGGCCTTGGTGTGTATCTCGATTTCAAACATGCCATCGAAAGAGACGGCCGAGATGCGATCAGTGCCCGTTACGGCAACTTATTCGATATGTATCACAAAATTACAGATGAAAACCCATATGAACAGCCAATGCGTATTTTCCCAGCTGTCCATTATACGATGGGTGGGCTGTGGGTTGACTATAACCTGATGAGTAATATTCCTGGGCTCTTCGTCGCCGGTGAAGCAAACTTCTCAGACCACGGCGCAAATAGACTTGGCGCATCAGCATTGATGCAAGGTCTTGCGGATGGTTATTTTGTCTTGCCTTATACTATCGGCAACTACCTCGCGGATGAAACACCTGGGCAAGTCTCGACATCTGACTCAGCATTCGCCAATGCCGAAAACGATGTGAACGAGAAAGTCGACAAACTATTAAGCATCGGTGGTTCGGCTTCATCTGAAACATTGCATCGAGAGCTTGGACTAATCATGTGGGAATACTGCGGCATGGCCAGAAATAAAGAAGGTCTTGAGAAAGCAATCTCTTTGATTCAAGAACTCCGACAACGTTTCTGGCAAGACGTTCGCGTTCCTGGGACCTCATCAGAAATGAACCCAGCATTAGCGAATGCTGGACGCGTCGCCGATTTCTTAGAGCACGGTGAACTGATGTGTCGTGACGCACTCTACCGAGATGAAAGCTGTGGTGGTCACTTCAGAGAAGAACATAAAACAGAAGAAGGCGAGGCATTGCGTCGAGATGATATCTTTGCGCATGTTGCGGCCTGGTTCTATGAAGGTGATGATAAGGCACCAACCATGGAAAAAGAAGAACTCGATTTCGAATACGTGCCGCTGAAGCAGCGTAGCTATAAATAAAGGGTGAAGACATGTCAGGAAATATGAAACTGAACCTCAAAATCTGGCGACAGCCAAATTCAACATCGAACGGCGATTTCGTCGACTATGCCGTTAATGACATCTCACCGGACATGTCATTCCTTGAAATGCTCGATGTCTTAAATACGCAACTTGTCGAAAAAGGTGAGCAGCCTGTTGCATATGACCATGATTGTCG
>JAHDGS010000121.1 GCA_020627505.1 Myxococcota bacterium | reverse complement strand
GGGTCACTGCCGGGTCACTGCCGGGTCACTGCCGGGTCACTGCCGGGTCACTGCCGCTAGTAAGATATAGGTGACAGCAAAAATAGAAAATTCCCGTTTTAATTCAACCAGTAAGCAATTGAAAACTACCTTCAAAACTATATGAAACTTCGTCTAGAGCGTGTCCCGGCAGTGACCCCAAATTACAAATTGCCCAAAAAATGGAAGCTCTGCGGCATGGGAGTTGGCGTGAAACGTGAGCGTGTCCCATACTTCACGAAAGACAGCGACTTAAAGACAGAATGCATTTGATAGTGCGTCATCAGATGTGCCGCCTTGCCCATCATCTGCCACATCAACAATTACAAGCGCACCGTCATCGCCATCACAGGTATAGAACTCAACCCACCAGTAATCGAAACGATCGATATCCGAAGCATCAACATCGCCTGGTATGAAGTCCGCGATATCAGCTTTTTCGGACTCATCAATCAGATAATGGTCTGCAACAAAATTGCTGCCATCACTATAAGAAAGTCCGTAATTACCATCTCTAAGAATCTTAACAACATCAGTATACGACTGCCCAAATAACCCAAGAGGCGCGTAAACGAGTGCAATATGTGCGTCAACAGCCGAGCACGCCCCGTCTCCTGTCAGCGGCACAGAAATCACATCTAAGATCATTGGCGCAAGCGGATAACGTTCGTGCTCTTCTGCATCTGCACACCCTCGAGATAAGGCATCAGATGTTATGCAAGTATTATATTCTTCAAACTCAGGGTCCGTCCAGCATACCAAATCTTGCTCGAGACAAGCTGTTCCTCGGCAAATATCCTCACAGGTTCCATTTTCGTCATTTGAATCTGTCACACAGACCTCTTCGTTCAGGCAGTCTGATGACGGACCCGCGGTCATACACTCATTTTCTTCAACGACAGGCTCAATACACATACCTGTATTCAGGTCACACACATATTGACCGCACTGACCAGGCGCATCACATGCGTCCCCAACCATCGGGTCATTTGTCGGGCATGCCGCGCAAACACCGCCGCAATCGACGCCTTCTTCATTTTGATTCATCAGTCCGTCTGAGCAGGTTTCAACAACACCTGGACATGGAGAGCATACACCGCCACAATCGACAGCCGTTTCGTCTTGATTTCGAACGCCATCTGAGCATGTCCCACTCACCTCGCAAGCCGGGCATACTCCACCACAGTCAACGCCTGTTTCATTCTGGTTCTGAAAGCCATCCGAGCACGACGGCTGCGCAGACTCACAGGCGGCACAGACACCACCGCAGTCAATACCTTGTTCATTTTGATTTTGGACACCATCTGTACAGGTTGCAGTTACCACCTGGCAGGCCCCACAAACGCCGCCACAGTCTGTGCCTGTTTCATCCTGGTTTTGAATGCCGTCGGCACATGTCCCAGAATTGAATGTACCCGTATTATCTGTGCAAGCAGTGCTCACGAGAGCCATGACGACCAAAAAGATATATGATGTTCGAAACATAAGACGCTCCTTTAAGGCAGTGTAACCAATATCTCGGCCAGATGACAGAATCCGAAGATATATGTAGAACTGATACAAAAAAATCCCGGGCATGCCCGGGATTTTCATCACAATATTAGAATTGACTTACTCAACACAGAACGCATTTGACCAAAGATCATCTTCTGTACCGCCTGTCGCATCGTCACCGCGGTCGACGACAAAAACAACGTCAACTGAACCGCATGTAAAGAATGTTGCAAAGTAAAAGTCTTCAGCGTTGAAGTCTGCAACATCTTTCTCACCAGGGAAGAAGTCGACAACATCTGCAAGATCTTCTGCTGTTACGGCTTCGATATCAGGATGTGTACCACTATCAACACCAGCACTGTATGTCAGTACACCATCTGTACCATCCCAAGCTTTAATGACTTCAGTATATGCAGAGCCTGAAAGGCCGCGTGGTGCATAGATTGCTGCAACATGTGTCGTACCGTTTGCACAGCTATCTAGCTCTCCATCTTCAGAGAACAAGTCAAGAACAAGTGGACCTTGGTTACTGCGAGCAAAATCAGCAGCTTCATCGCATGTCGCAGTGAACGCTGATAAATCAACACAAGTATTATACTCTGCAAATTCAGGGTCAGTCATACATACAAGTGTATCTGTTTCATTGTCGAGACATGTTTTTACCTGACATGCGCCAACACAGGTGCCATTCATATCTTGATCGTCAGTTGTACAAACCAAGTCGCCTGCACAACCATCAGGACCTGCAGTTTCAAGCTGTCATATCTGAACCAGCAATACAGGTTCCTGTACCTAGGTCACAAACATAATCACCACAATCAGCGTCTGTATCACATAGGTCTCCGATCATCGGTGTTTCATCAACACCACCATCAGCAGTGCCGTCTTCAGGGCAACCAACCAAGAATGTACCAAGTGCTAGTACGCCGAGGCCTAATTTTAATAGTTCTTTTTTCATCATCACTCCTTTGGAAGAATCTTTTTGTCTCAATCCCATGGGTTTGGATTAAAATCAAGGGGTTAAATCCTTAATTTCTATTGAGAACGTCATTTAAAGTCGTGCATAAAGTAGGCCAGAATCGACTTTTCCCGGAAAAGCGCCATTTGATGCGGCTAAGAATTAGCGCTTCGCACGAAGCTATGACAAGAATGTCATATGCCTTTGGTTACTGGTTCACTCACTTATCTGACTTTTGATGTGTCGCCGAGCAAAACGATCGATATTCGTACGCATCTCACGGCGCTCAACCATTATCGATTTAAAGGGATCACCCCTCAAGATCGACAAATGCAATCGATCGGCTGGGCAAAAGTTGAATCGCGCATGGCAGAAGACGAGCTGCTTGTGCATGATGTTGAATTTGGCCCCTATCTTGTCCTTGTGCTTCGAGAAGATAAAGTGACCATACCTGCGAATATCGTGACACATGAAGTCAACCTTCGACTCGACCAACACCGGGAGGCCGGCGAATATATCAGTCGCAAGCTCAAGAAAAGTGTCACGGAGCTCGTCGTTGCGGAGCTCAAAACACAGGTGCTCCCAAAACAACGATTTATTGAATTGGTCTGGGATCAAACAACAGGCCTTGTTCGGGTTTTTGGGCGCGGACCACTTGCGACCGAAGCATTGCCGACTTTGTTTGAGCGCACCTTTAAATCAAAGCTCCACCATAAAAGCTTTGGACAGCGGGTTGAAGACTACGGCTTTTCGAAAAAAGCCCTCGCGATTTTGAAAGAGAGTGGTCCGACGACTTTATTTCACCATGCAACACCAAAAAGAGATGTCGTAAAGAATGAAGGTGGTTCAACATGAGTGCAGCAGAACGCAACTATCTTGGTGCGGAATTTCTGACGTGGTTGTTCTTTCACCTCGAAGAGCATGGTTTTATTCTGAGTCTGCCAGACGCTTTTCAAAAAAGCGAAGGCCCTGTTGGCGGCGAAGTCACATTTGCTTCCGGCTCAAAGGCATTGTTAACCCGACGTGACACGGGTGCAGGAACCATACGCATCTCCCATATGGAGCTTCACGATTCCACAGAATTGTTACAGGCGTTGCGCCAACGGGCGCTGATCGATCAAATGGAACTGCAATGTTCCGTCGGTTACGCGGTCTATCGTTTCTCGCTTCATGCCGAATCCGCTGCCATACTTGGGCTTAAAGTTGAAGCCGAAGAAAGCACAGAAGGCCACGACGGAGATGGCCCGACGGATAATAGTATCGAGTTTAAAATAGAACGACGCATGCATGCAGTGGAAGATGTCGATCGCATTGTTCACACGTTGTATGAACGTTTTCTCACACAGCGGCTGGCGACCGAATGGCACCGAAAGGATGTGCTCCAGATGAATGAGCGTGTGAAAAATCGTTTAGCGAAATTTATTTAGGTTCATCGGCCTTTGATACTTCGGCCCTTCGACCCCTCGACAGGCTCGGAGGCCAACCTTTAATTTAACCATGATCAATTTGCGCTCATTTTTGTATGAGGGCTATGGTCGGCGGATAAGGAGATCATCATGTCTATACTCGCCGATCATCAAATTCGTGACCTCGCCCAAGGGCAAAATATGATAGAACCGTTTGTTGAAAGCCAAAAACGTGATGGCATGATTTCTTATGGCGTCTCGTCATATGGGTATGACGCCCGTGTCGCAGATGAATGGATGGTCTTCACCAACGTCAACAATGCCCTCGTCGACCCAAAGAATTTTTCGCCGAAAGCTTTTGTTGAGCACAAAGGTGACCATTGTATCATTCCACCGAATAGTTTTGCCCTCGCCCGTACGGTCGAATACTTTAAGATTCCAAGCGATGTGATGGTCATTTGCCTCGGCAAATCGACTTATGCCCGCTGTGGTATCATCGTCAATGTGACACCTCTTGAGCCTGGCTGGGAAGGTCATGTGACGCTTGAGTTTTCGAATACGACGCCGCTTCCAGCGAAAATATATTCAAACGAAGGCGCATGCCAGTTTCTCTTTTATAAAGGATCTGAGCCCTGTGAGGTCTCATATGCGGATCGAAGTGGTAAATATATGGGTCAACGCAACGTCACGTTGCCACGCTTATAAACACGGACAGATTTTGTTGCTGAGCATGGTCAACATACGTTAAACAAGGACATGACACAATTCGCACCCATACAAGAACAACTTGCGATCTTAAAAAAAGGCATCGTCGACTTTCATGTCGAGACTGAACTCATCAAGAAGCTCGAAAAGAGCCGTGAGACCAATACCCCGCTCAAGGTGAAAGCAGGTTTTGACCCAACAGCGCCTGATATCCACCTTGGACATACCGTTTTGATGAATAAGCTGAGAGACTTTCAACAGCTTGGTCATGAAGTCACGTTTTTAGTTGGCGACTTTACCGCCCAGATAGGTGACCCAACAGGCAAGAATAAAACACGCCCACCGCTCTCGAGAGAACAAATCCTTGCCAATGCCGACACCTATCAAACACAGGCTTTTACCATTCTTGATAAAGAACAAACGAAGATTCGTTTCAACAGTGAATGGTTCGACGATTTTGGCTTCCCTGAAGTGATTAAACTCTGTGCACAATACTCTCTTTCGCGTTTGCTCGAACGTGACGACTTTCAAAAACGCCTCTCAGCCCAACAATCGATCAGTGTGCATGAGATACTCTACCCCCTCGCTCAAGGTTATGACTCCGTGATGCTCAAAGCTGACATCGAACTTGGTGGGACCGACCAACTCTTCAATCTCCTCGTCGGGAGAGACTTGATGCGGTCTGCCGGACTCGAGCCACAATGCATTATGACCGTCCCGATCCTTGAAGGCACCGACGCGAAGATGGAGGACGGTAAGATTGTGGGCGCCAAGATGTCCAAATCCCTTGGGAATACCGTCGGTGTGATGGAAGATCCGAACGAACAATTCGGTAAAATCATGAGCATTACTGATGAGCTTATGGTTCGATATTATGACTTACTGTCCTGGAAGCCGCAGGACGAACAACAGCGACTTCTTTCAGGCCATCCAAGAGATGCCAAGATTGCACTCGCCAAGGAGCTGATCGCCCGATTCCGAGCGGATACAGAAGCAAATGCAGCCGAGCAACAGTTTCATGCGCTGTTCAATAAAGATAAGAAGAACGATATTCCAGATGATGCTCCGCAGTACACCATGCCGATGCCAGAAGGCGGCCTATGGATTGTCAACGTGCTGTCAGAAGCACAACTTGTCCCATCAAAGAGTGAAGCCAAACGACAGCTGAAAGGCAACGCCGTGTCGATCAACGGACAACGGTCATCAAATCTCGACTTGAAGCTTTCTCCGGGCGAATACAAAATACGTGTTGGCAAAAAAAGATGGGCCGTCGTAACGGTTGAGTAACCGTGGAACATCAATCAAACACGAAAGAACACAAGACTGAACCAGTACCGGTGGCGGCAGAGTTTGTACCATTTTGGAAGTGGCTATATCAAAAGCTCTTGCCGTTGTTTCCATATTTCTCTCTTATCGCCGGTATCGCGGGTGCTTTTTTGATGAGTCGGTCGCCAGAATTCGTCCCATACCTATTCGCCGGATTCGTTTTAACAGGTGCTGGCTTACTTCTATTTGACTGGCTTTCTCAAACTTTATTACAAGAGGAACCTCGCTCAAACACATCAAACAACGCCAGAATCTCTCTCAAAGAAGCCTCCTCGTTTGGGGTCATTCTTGTATTACAAAACCTGATTCAGCAATCTCTATTCTTTGCCCTTCCATTCTATGCATACGCCATGGATTGGCACCAACGCGCACATATTATTTTCTTCGTCGCACTTATCATTCTGTGTGGTTTGACACTCTGGGATCCATCATTTGAACAAAGTTTTAAATCACGTGCTGGTCGCAACATACTTTTTGTCAGCTCGTCGGTCCTGGTGCTGCATGTTGGCCTGGGCCTTCTTGGCGTCCAAACACACCACACCTGGTTTATGGCTGTCGGCTTAACACTCTGTGTAGATCTTATTCTTTTGGCGCTCCGACTGAAGTTACAATCACCAACCCCACAAGGGCTCCCGCCCTCAACCTACGTGCCGCAATTCTTTATATTCGTGGTGGTCGGTGCCACACTCTATGCGTCGGCACCTTACGTGCCGCCAGCCCCCCTCAAGATCTCTCACCTTGATATCGGTTATGGGCTGAAAGACTACACGCTTGATATATCGCTTAATAATAAAACGTTGTCGCGTGCGGAGCAC
>JAHDGS010000120.1 GCA_020627505.1 Myxococcota bacterium | reverse complement strand
CTTAAAAAATATGCACTTACAGTGAGAGAGCTCGAGGATGCCGAGGTTCAGTTAAGCCAGCGCGCGGAGTCTCTGACAGTTGAACAATTTATGCGTCTTGCGACACTTTTAAAAGGTCGGTCATCTGATGCCTGAAGGACCTGAGGTTGAAGTCCTTCGTCGTGAAATTGAGCCAGAGCTTGTTGGCCTTCAAGTCGTCAAGATAGACCGGTCGAATAAGGCCTTGCGCTTCGATGTGTCATATGACGAAATGAATCAACTCAGTCAAAAGACGATAAAGGCCGTGACCCGTGTGGGAAAAGTCTTAATTTGGCGTTTCAATACGGCGGAAGAGCTTCATTTCATGTTGGGTATGACTGGGCGCTTCGACTGGCGATATTCGGATACTGCAGCAGAGAAACATGAACATATTTGCTTTACGCTCAAGAAAGCTCAGTCTGTTGTGCATGAGCAACTCGTTTTTGTCGATCCGAGGCGGTTTGGCGGCTGGCGTTATTTCGCGAGGCCAACCCGTCCCAGCGTCGGTGTTGATGGATTTGGAGAACAGAGATGTGACTTAGGTTGGATTGATCGTTTGGTGGCTTCAAGCCGAGCCCTGAAAGAGTTACTATTGGACCAAACGTTAGTTGCGGGCATCGGCAATATATATGCTTCGGAGATCTGTTTTCAGTTAGGGATTCATCCCGCATTGCCCGGGCACCAGGTTCCAAATTCGATGCTTGAGCGACTCATTCCGATGATTGACGCAGTTTTATTCGATGCTGCATCGCGTGGTGGGAGTACGTTGAAAGATTACCGAACCCCACGAGGGCGCATTGGACGTTTTCCTGAGCTTGCCGGCGTATATGGTCGAGCAGGTTCACCGTGTCCACGATGCCAGCAATCTGAAATTAAACGTATTTTTATAGGACAGCGCGCAAGCTTTTTTTGTCCTCAATGCCAGGTTATGCCATAATCGAGATATGCGTTTTGATTGCCCACATTGTCAGCATGTGTATGACTTTGATGAAAAGAAGATACCCGAAGGAGGTATCCATGCGAAGTGCATTGTGTGCACAAAGGTTTTTTTCGTAAAGGCGCCTGAAGAAGCGTTGCAAAGTCACGAGACGCAACCAATCGCTTCACAGGCGGTGTCTGAAGCAGCCCCAACCACGACGCATGTCTCGACTTCTGACCAAACGAAGCCTGTTCAATCACCACCCAAGCGAGATGTGTCGACAGGCGCTGTTCGAGAAAGTACAGATGTCGGTATGGCGGCCTTGCCCCAGCGGGGAGAGGGCGCGATAGAGACAGGTCCCGTCAAAGAGGCGAGTGAGTCAACGGCAATTGTTGTTGACGGGTATCTCGTCATCGATCGTGATGGTAAAAAGAAAAAATATACTTCTTTGAGCGATTTGCAGTTGGCTGTGGTGCACCAAAAGTTGCTTCGCTCAGATAAGGTTTCTGAAGACGGTATCAATTGGAAACATGCGAATACTGTTGACGCATTGCGCCCCTTTTTCGAGGTTGTCGACAAAGCAAGCCAGCCACCGACACCTGTCACAGTGCCGCCGCAAGAGGCTGTGACAAAGCCGGCTGGTGATATTATTTCACCTGAACCTGAGCGAGTCGTGTCAACTTCGCCGGCTGTGAGGCCTGTTGAGGAGGCTAATGTTATTTCAGGTGCCGAGTCAGAGGATAAACATCGTACAAAGAATGTCTTTGACCCGCCAAGTCGAACACGCTTGCCGACAGGTCATGAAAAGAATAGGGCACGTCAGGCTGAGATTATCCGTTCTGCGCCGTCTTCAAATCGGCCTTCAATGGAGCGATCGTTTTCGGACCTCTTTGAAGAGACAAGGTCGGGAAATGACCCCGTGTCTGAGCGTTCAAGTGAACGACAAGAAACCACGGCGTTTCGTGGCGGGGAAACCCAGGCTGTTATCGAGCATGATATCGTTAATGCTCAGCGAGAAGCTTCGGTGCTTGACCAATCTCTCGAAGAACCTTCTCAAGAGCAGAGCTTTGATGCCGCCGATACGGAACTGTACGTTGGTGGAGACACGTCCTTTGCCGCGACTGAGATTTCAAAGGACCGTTCTTCTGATGAGAGCTTGCCGAGTCAAACGGATGTAGGGTTCATCCCGGCTGAAAGCGATGGGTTTGATATATCGCATAGTGAACTGACCGCAATCGGTGGGCGAAAGAGCAGGCTTGGTTGGGTGATTGCGGCATTGATGTTGCTGCTGATCGGTGGTGGAATCTACCTTTCAAATTCAGATCGTTATATATCTCTATTTGGACTTTCGGCAGATGCCGATCGCGTATCTCGTCGTGGTACAGATGCTGATGCGAAGCCTGAAGCTGACAATACGCAGACGAAGAATGCCGTTCAAGGCGATCAGCCACGCCAAGACGTGGAACGAGACGGTGGTGTTGAAAGCAATGACGAAAATAAGGCCGACGCCTTGGCAGAACTGGCACAAGCTGCTCGCGCGGACGCTGTAGCCTGGGATGGGGATGAGCGGTTGCCAAACGATGCCCCGCCAAACAGCGAAGCGGGGCCAGAAATCCCAGCCAAGAAAACGATTGTTATCAAGAAGGTCGAGCCTGAGAATGCGGTTGCCCCTCAGAAAGCATCGACCGATAAAAAACCTGTCGCATCCGCAAGTAGCAAAGATAGGCAAAAACCGGCAGCCGATGGTGATCAGCGTCAAAAGTCGACACGTTATAGCGTATTGATGCAACGCGCGGAGCGGGCTCGACTCAGTGATAAAACATGGGCAGCTTTAGAGCTTTACCAAAAGGCAATCGCCCTTAAAGGTGGGCCAGACGCAAGAGCATACGCCGGTATGGGTTGGTGCTATCTTGATCTTGGCAAAAAACTTGATGCGAAGAGCCACTTCTATGACGCGATTCGGGTGAGACCGTCATTTGCTGATGCTCACTTTGGTCTTGCTGAAATCGAATATCAAGGTGGTGCCCCGGCGACCGCACTAAAACACTATCGTAAATATTTAGAGTATGCTCCTTCAGGAGATGATGCCGGAATCGCGCGGTCGCGTATAGATGCTCTGAAGAAGAAGATGGGCGAATCTTAGAAAGGGAGTCACCATGCTTATCAAAGGAATCTGGACGGCGATTGTCACGCCGATGCAATTAGATGGCGATGTCGATCATCAGGCGCTTGAACGGCTCATCGAGTTGCAACTCGCCGATGGTATAGATGGCTTTGTTGTTCTTGGTACGACAGGGGAGTATGCAACACTTGATGAGACGGAACGTGAGTCCGTCCTTGATACTGTGAGTCGCGTGGTTAATGGGCGTGTGCCACTTATTATGAATGCGAGTGCAAACGATACGCGTGTGGCCATTGCGAATCAACGCCGTCTGGCTGAACGAGATGATGTATTGGCAACACTTCACGTTGCGCCTTGGTATAATAAGCCGACGCAAACGGGTCTGTATGGGCACTTCAGTGCAATTGCTGATTCATCTGATAAGCCGATCTTACTGTATAATGTACCGGGTCGTACGGCGAGTGACCTATTAGCTGAGACAGTCTGTAAATTAGCAAAACAGCACCACAATATTATCGGCATAAAAGAAGCGACGGGGGCTATTCAACGGAGCCAAGAGATTATCGGCCTGGTTCGTCAACACAGACAAGATTTTTCCGTGATGAGTGGTGATGATGGTTTCATTCTTGGTCTGCTCGCGATTGGTGGCCAAGGCGTGGTGAGTGTCACGTCTCACCTGTGTGCGAAAGAGTTGAAAGAAATGGCAGACGCCTTTGAGGCTGGCGACATTCAACGGGCGCAGCGCTTGTCAATTTATGTTTCTCGCTTCGTCGAGCCGATGTTTTTCCGGACATCGCCTTCTCCTGTCAAAGCAGCCCTATCAATGACGACGATGAAAGGTCGAATGACGCCGAATGTACGTTTGCCATTGGCGCCGTTGTCTGATGAAGACACTGTTATCTTATCGAATCGACTCAGAAAGCTTGGGTTTTCAATATAGAGGTCTGTCAAATGGGTGTACAAATCATTGTGGTAGGAGCGGCTGGTCGAATGGGACAAGCCATTTGTAGGGCCGCCGTACTCAATGATGTCGATGTCGTTGCTGCGATTGTTCGTGACGGGTCCTCCATGGTAGGGCGAGACGCATTTCAAGCCGTGCACAATGATAAGGTGCTGCCGATGAGTGCAGACTTACAAAGTGCTTTGCGTGTTTATGCAGATGCTGTTGTTGTTGATTTTGCGTCATCAGCAACATTGCAAGAGCGCCTGATGGTATACCAAACCTTTCAACACGCGATCTTAATCGGTTCGACGGGACTCGGTGAAGATGTCTTTGAGCACGTGTATGCACTTGGGGAAGACCGTGCCGTGCTACACTCTTCAAATACATCTCTGGGGGCGAATTGGTTGATGCATCTTGCGGAAGAAACGGCACGTGCATTCCCAAATGCGCAAATCGATATTCAAGAGACGCATCATCGACGCAAGGTCGATGCCCCAAGCGGGACTGCGCTGAAGTTGAAATCTGCCATCGACAATGGGCGGGGCATTTTTCATGCAATTATAAGTGATAGAAACGGTCAGGCACGTGCTGAAACACATCACGATATTGGCATGAATAGCATTCGTGCCGGTGAAACAATTGGTTATCATGAAGTGAATATCAACCTTGGAAATGAGGTCCTGACATTGAGCCACCGTGCCGAGGACCGCGCATTATTTGCCGAGGGTGCGCTGCACTGTGCTCGATTTTTAGGCGCTGCGACACCCGGTAATTATAAAATGCGAGATGTGCTGTCACGAAAAGGTTAAGGACACAATTAAGGCAAGGTTTTCTCGAATAACACCATCTCTTCCGCTTTTTTGACCTGAATATAGCCCTGGCGTTTCAGCAATCTTTTCATTCTGTTGTGGTGCTGTGCTGTTGCATAGGTAATATAGTCGAGGTGGATCCCTCGGGCCCATTGCTCCACAGCGTCGCACAACAGTGTACTGCCACCAAAGCCTCGGAACGGCTTTTGAATGAAGATTGAAGAAAAACGTGCTTCTTTGACTTTACTTTCAGGAGAAACATAAGCGATTGCGTATCCAATGTTTTTGTGGTTGGAGCTTAGCATGAACACAGTTGATTCAAAATCAAACAGTATTTCACTCAGGCGTTCAAAGATAGATGAACCCGGGAAGAGTGTGTCGCGCTGGTATTTCCCGACGACCTCATCTAGAGTTTCCAACATTCCGTGTGCAACAAATGTAAAATCCCTAGACGAGTTGGTAAATCTGCGAAGCTTGAGCTGATGCAATACAATTAGCTTTAACTTCGTAACGCGTCGATCACACCATTCAGTGTTTGGCTCGGTCGCATCACCGCGAATGTTTTCGCCCGGTCGGTTGAGTAATACCCATCGACATTAACGGCTTGACCTTGTGGTGCAATTAACTCCTCGTTGATGGCTGCTTCATTTTTCTCAAGCGTTTCGGCGACTTCTTTAATCTTGCCGGCAAGCTCTAAGTCAGTCGTTTGCTCTGAAAGTGCGCGGGCCCAATACATCGCGACATAAAAGTGACTGCCACGGTTATCGTGCTCATTCACTTTCCGAGAAGGCGATTTGTTGTTTTGCAAATAAAGGGTTGTTGCCACATCAAGGGCTTCCCCAAGCAATGTCGCACGTGCATTATTTTGGGTGCGACCGAGGTGCTCCAGAGACACTGCAAGGGCGAGGAACTCTCCGAGTGAATCCCATCGAAGATGGTTTTCTTCTAAGAGTTGTTGGACAAGTTTCGGCGCGGATCCACCTGCGCCAGTTTCAAACAAACCACCACCATTCATCAATGGAACAATTGACAACATCTTGGCACTGGTGCCGAGCTCAAGGATTGGAAATAGATCGGTGTTGTAATCACGAAGAACATTGCCTGTCACAGAGATGGTGTCTTTTCCATCTTTCATGCGTTCGAGTGAAAACTGAGTCGCTTCAACCGGTGACTTGATATGCCATTCGATATTAGAGGTGTCGTGGTTTTGAATATAAACGTTCACCTTCTTAATGAGTTCTGCATCATGTGCTCGGTCTTCGTCGAGCCAGAAAACAATCGGTGTATTCGACTCTTTTGCTCTTCGTACGGCGAGGGCAACCCAGTCTTGTATAGGTGCATCTTTCACTTGGCACATACGCCAAATATCGCCGGCTTCGACATCATGTGAGATCAAGATGCTACCATCTTCACCAATCACCTGAACTAACCCATCTGAATCGAGCTCGAATGTCTTATCATGGGACCCATACTCTTCTGCTTTTTGTGCCATTAAACCAACGTTTGGAATGGTGCCCATCGTGGTTGGGTCAAAGGCGCCGTGTCGCTTGCAAAAGTCGATGGTCGTTTGGTAGATGCCTGCATAAGAACTATCCGGAATGACCGCTTTGGTATCCTGAGTATCACCATTTTTGTCCCACATTTGTCCCGAGTTTCGAATCATTGCTGGCATCGAGGCATCGATGATAACGTCTGATGGAACATGAAGATTTGTAATTCCGCGATCTGAATCGACCATCGCAATGTCAGGACGACTATCATAACAAGCCTGGAGGTCTTTCAAAATCTCCTCTTTTTGTTTTTGGGGCAGGCGTTCGATCTTCGAGACCACATCGCCAAATCCATTTCGCGTATTCACTTCGAGCGCTTCCAGGACAGCCTGATGCTTCTCAAGCACCGGTGCGAAGAAGAGGTCGACCGCGTGCCCGAAGATAATCGGATCTGACACCTTCATCATG
>JAHDGS010000119.1 GCA_020627505.1 Myxococcota bacterium | reverse complement strand
CCAAGTCCTGCACCATCACTATCAAGAATTTCATTAAAGAAATATGGGTCATCGCCAGCACACGGAATAGCTGTCTCGGCTGCGACAGCCCAGCTCCACGCAAAAAAGACTAAAAAAAGCTGATTCACCCGTTTCACAACTCGGGTCTATTACATTCCTCATGTGAGCACAATGGGGACATTCAGTTGAATACAATGCCCGAGTGGAGCTATAATATCCCATGCCCAATTCAATGATCCCGATCGACCGTTCTGCACTCGTTTTTAGAAAGAGTCCGGCGAATGTCGCTAAGGGACTTCCAACTTGGCTTGCTCGGCGCGCCCTTCCTCAAGATGCATATCCGAAGAAGTGGTCTGAAATGCTCTTTGAAGCCGCTGAAAAAGGGACAATAATTTATGTCTGCCGCAGTGCCCCTCAGCCAACAGTCGCCTACCTCAATGTGCTTATGCAGCAGGGACACTTACCCGCCGCCCAAACCGTTTGCGGTTCACCACAAGGTCGAATTCGGCGTTTAATGAGTCGTGCATTGGGAACGCCAAGCAACCCCCTGACCTATGCGGAACAAGATGAATGGCGTTTGCGATGGTTGATAGAGAACGAACAAAATGGAATTCTATTCGTCGACCAAATGTCACAAAACCAAATATTTGCGCCACGCCTTTTAGAAGTCTTACTTCAATCGGTTCAAAAGACGAATCACCCTGTTGTCTTGGTACCACATGCCATTCTGACCAGATTCCGCTCAACTGAAGCACCTCAGGAAAAGCCGCTCGACAAATCTGAATCAAAGGATCGTTTCGGGCTATGGACATCACTGCTTCGTCAAAGTGTACAGCCTCGATTTGAGGTCGGTGAACCCATCTACTTGCGGGATATTCTTGAAAAGGGTCACGCAAAACGACTCACTACACTCAGTCGATACCTCAGGACAATTCTGCATAAAAAGTTTGCGGACATCGACCGGGTTGCATTCGGCCCACCTGTTAAAACCAATCGCCAGCTTCGAAATGAAGTTTTTGCTGATATCACTTTACAAGATCAAATCATCCTTCACGCAGAAGAGAATGAACGACACCCATCAGTGCTCGAATCACGCGCGCGGACCTACTTTAATCAAATCGCCGCACAACCAATTCGTGCTTATATCAAATCGATGGACTGGTTACTCAAAGGTATCTGGAAAATCATTTACGATGACGTCATCGTCGATGAGCAAGGCCTTGAGGACTTGAGAGAGGCTGGTCGTCAAGGCCCGCTTGTCATTACGCCATGCCACCGTTCTCACATCGATTACCTTATCATTTCGCAAACGTTTGAATGGAATAAGATGGCCGTGCCAATTATCGCAGCAGGTGAGAATCTAAACTTTTTTCCGCTCGGCCCCATTCTCCGGCGTTGCGGTGCATACTTTATCCGCCGGTCATTTAAAGACGACAAGCTCTACGGCATTGTTTTGCGTGCGTACGTTCGGAAGCTCTTTTCCGAAGGGTATGCCCAAGAATTTTTCATTGAAGGCGGCCGCTCTCGCTCCGGTAAGACACTGTTCCCGAAGTTTGGGATTTTGACAATGCTCGTTAAAGCTGCACTTGAAAGTAAAGATGGTGATGCCATCTTTTGTCCGACCTATATTGCATATGAACGTCTGGTCGAGTCCGCTTCATATGCGAGAGAACTCACAGGTCACAATAAAGAAAAAGAATCCGCGAGAGGGTTTTTGAGAGCAAGTCGCATCCTCTTCAAAAACTTTGGGACCGTATACGTCACATACGACAAACCAATATCGCTCAAGTCTTTCTTTGAGGGGTATGGCATTACGGCGGAAACCATTGCTGGTGGTGTACCATCACAACAACTTAAGCGCGCGATTCAGAATCTCGGGTTCCGGATTGTATATGGCATAAATAATGCGACTGTCGTCACAGCCCCCAATATCGCAGCGCTGATTCTATTCGGGTACCGCGGACGCGGTATCAAACGCTCGAATGTTGACGAACTTGTTGGACTTTTGTTGCAGCACATCGATCAAATGACAGATGGACGGACACACCTCTCAGAGAACTTGAAGTCGACGCCAACAGAGGCCGTCAAAATCGCCTTAGAGCAATTCCATACTGACGGCCTCATTTCAAAAGAGTCAGTCGGGGACCATATTTACTACCGTCTAAAAGAAAATCATCTGCTCACGCTTGATTTCCATAAAAATACGTTGATTCATTTTCTCGTCCCAGAAGCCCTGCTCGCGCTCGCTATTCGGTCGCTCAACATCAAGCCGGGTGACACCATTGCGCTCGACAAAGTCAAAGACGCGACATATGCGCTGTCAAAAATATTCAAATACGAATTTATTTATCGTGTCGGCTCAACATTTGATGAACTCTTTCAGGAGACGCTGAATCGCGTTGTCAGTTACCGGGTCCTTGATGTCGACAGTGAGAACGGGCGCATCACCTGGAATGATACCGACTTCGCACTACGGTTCGGGCTCTTTGCCGCCAATCTGCTGAATGGTTTTGTCGACAGTTATGTTTCGGTCTTCTTCCATGCAGAAGAACTGCTCGGCACGCCAAAGCCAGAGTCCACCTTTGTGAAGTCACTCTTAGAGCGGGCGCAATCAGACTTTCTCGTCGGCAAGCTTGTCACCGCAGAAGCAGCACACTCTGTTAACATCAAGCACGCCATTCAATTCTTGGTCTCGGCGGGCATCTTACAGCAAGATACATCTGCGAAGCATCGCCCGATTCGTGTTGGCCCGCATGTCGACGAGCTTGGCCGCCTCGCGCGGCTGCTCGCCTCCGCAAAAGCCCCGAGTGCTTCGGAGTATCGTTTCAAGCCAACGACAACCACATGAACATCGCGAGGGCTATACCTATCTTTATTGCATTGCTGATGGGCTGTCAGTCCACACAAAGTACCTCGATGCCCCATGGTTCTCATCTTGGTGATAAACCCGTCATCGTCAGAATTAACGCCGACTATGACAAGCCGCACTTTGAATGGATTGTCCAAAGTATGGCACATCTCAAGCGGCATCCACTCTCACACATGTGGCCTGTCGATACCCCGCTGCGAATTGAAGTGCACCCAACCTTAAAAACGTTTTCACGTGCAGTGGGTAAAAAGCATGTTCAACTGCGTGCGTACACGACCAAAGAAGCGATTCATTTATTGACGCCAACAATGTGGCAGGGAGATAGTCTTGACTACCCTAAACGACTCAAACATGAGTATGTGCATTGGGTCATGCTGAATCATGTCGATAAAGCGATCTTAGAATGTGCCCCGGGTTGGTTCCATGAAGGGATCGCAATCGCTTTTTCCGAGCAGATTGATCCAGACGCCATACCCCAAGATGAGAAAAAAGAGACACAAGTCGATGTCTGTGAAGCATCTCGCTCCTGGCAAAATGTACAAGAAGTCGATTATATCTTTGGTGGGCAACAAATGAATGAAGTCTACCTATTAAGTGGCAGCACCCATTTTGCCGAACAAATTCAGACTTTTTTCTCTGCACTTTCGACGCACAAAGGCCGATGTGACCGTCATATATTTGAAACGGTGTTTGAAGAGGTCTTTCAGCGGTCACCATGTCTGCGCTGAATGCCGCCTCGGGCGGCGAGTCGGTCGGAGACAGACGAGCGTTTTTGGCCGTCAGCTTCTTTTGCTGAAGGCGCGTCGGTTGTTTCTTCGCTATCTCGTTCGGGTTCAGTCTCTTCGTCATCTAAATGATCCGTAGGTACCTCACGCCCCTCCTCCTCGAGCATATCTTGCCGAACAGATTTGAATGATCTTTGTGGCGGTATCGCACGTGCACGTCGAGCAGCTTCTTTCTGTAGAGCTGCGATGCTTTCTGGATCCGCGGCCATGCCAGTACCAGCTAAGCCAGGACGTGGCTCAACTTTATTATCAGCCATAGTCACCCTTTGTATGCTGACCTCTTATATGCCTGCTTCTTGCTTGCCCGCCTTTCCAATCAAGCATGTGATTCAATCTTTTGCACATCTGAAACCAATGGCGTTTGTTGCACGATTCGGGTCTTCACTATCGCGCGCATTGGCACGCGCATTATATGGTGTGCTTGACCAAGAGCCACCACGAACAGATCTTCGCCCAGTGGAGACATCAGGACCTTTGGGGTTCGCAGCCGGGCTTTCTTCATAATAGGTCGACGAAAACCAATCCGAAACCCATTCTGCGGCATTGCCTGCCATTTGAGATATGCCGTCATCAGAATGGCCCTTTTCGTAACCCACGACATCAGACAATCGATCTGCCCCATCAGCATCTCCACGTAGATTTGCGTATTGATAAACTTCTTTCTTCGATGCTTCTCCCCATGGGTATGTTCGGCCATCTGGGCGACGCGCAGCATATTCCCACTCAGCCTCGGTTGGCAACCGTTTACCCACCCATCGGCAATAAGACTGTGCGCCATACCACGTGACGCCAACTGCTGGTAACGTCTCCGTCTCGAGCCACGCTTCGTCAACACCGGCCTGAGCGCCACATGTTTCAGCCTTGACACATCGTTGATAATCTTTGTTTGTCACTTCCAGTTTATCGAGATAAAAACCGTCAACAGTGACTTGATGCGGCGGGAATTCATGCGGGTCGCCAGCGTGTGCCCCCATTTCAAATTGCCCACCACTCAACCGTGCCATATTTTCGGTCGACTTCAATGCCTTCGGTGCGCCGCCTGAACCTTCGGCAAATCTAAATGATGTACAGCCCGTCGCAGCGACCGTTAACGTCACACCGAGAAGCATCTTCGACAATTGATTTCGACATCCCATATACATCTCTCTTTAAAATGATATAAGCTTAACGATAAACATCGAGCCATGCAAACAAAGGACAACCTGTGTCAGAAAAGACTTCAATATCACCGACTGATTTTGCTCAAGACCTCATCAACTATATTAATGAAAGCCCGTCACCCCACCACTGTGTCGAAGCGACAGCGCGACGCTTACTAAATGCTGGCTTCATCGAACTTGACTTTTCGAAAGATTGGGCCAATGACAACGCCGCGACGCTGCCATCGAAAGCATTCATTCGGAAGCATGGGAGCCTTATCGCTTTTCGTTCCGGCACGCGTCCTCTACTTGAAGATGGGATGCTTGTGCTTGGTGCCCATACAGACTCCCCCAATCTGAGACTCAAACCCAGAGCGGAGCTTGAGCAACATGGTTTTCAACAACTGGCCGTACAGCCTTATGGCGGGGTCTTGTTGTCAACATGGCTTGATCGCGACCTCGGTGTGAGCGGCATGGTCTACGGAAAAAAAGATGGCGAACATTGCGCGAAATTGTTTTGCATAAACGAACCGATCGCCCGCGTGCCAAATCTTGCCATTCACCTGAACCGAACCGTTAACAAAGAAGGGTTGAAAGTGAATGCCGAACGCCACCTACGGCCTATTCTGAGCGCAACAAAAGAAACATCGTTGTTGACACTTATCCAAAAAGAAACGGGTCTCGACGAAGTCCTCAGTATTGATTTAGGCCTGCATGATGTCGTTCCTGCAACCATCGGCGGCTTGCATCGCGAATATGTATTTTCGCCTCGACTCGACAACCAAGCAAGTTGTTATCAAATTCTATCCGCTTTGACGGCGCTGAATGATGACGCTCAATTTACGGTGGGTTGTTTCTTCGACCATGAAGAAGTCGGCAGCCGGTCAGCAACGGGCGCGATGGGGTCATTTCTAAAGAGTACCCTGACACAAATCATCAATGTCTATGGAGATTCTCAACCCAACACATTTGAGCGCGTGATGAGTCGGTCATTCTGTGTCTCGATCGACATGGCTCATGGGTTACATCCGAACTACGGCGATATGCACGATATTGGTCACCGCCCAACACTCAACGGCGGCCCAGTGATTAAAGAACACGTCGAGCAGCGTTATGCGACCAATGGTTATTCGCGAGCGCGATTTGTGGCGGCTTGCCAAAATATTGACGTGCCTTACCAAGACTTCGCCATTCGTGCAGACCTGGCCTGTGGCAGTACGATTGGCCCGATCACGGCGGCAGGACTCGCGATTGAAACGATCGATGTCGGTTCAGCCATGCTCTCAATGCATAGTATTCGTGAACAATGTGGTGCTCTCGATCTTGTGATGATGCGAGATGTGCTTATTGAGCTTGCAAAGACGAAACAATAAGAAGCTATACCCGCTGTCTTCTCGCCCATAGGTGCGTGATAACGGCAAGTGTTTTGGCGTCGACAATCTGTTGTTCTTTCACCATTTCGAATAGCTCTTCCCACGTGAAGTGCTGAATGTCGATGATGACTTCATCGTCGTCGCGTCGGACTTCTCCAATCGACAAATCACTCGCTTCGAATAGATGTATCTCTTCGGTACAAAAACCTGGCACTGTAAAAATTGGCCCGAGATAGCTCCATCGCTTTGCAGTCAACCCCATCTCTTCTTGTAGTTCTCTCTTGGCGCAAGCCGGTATTGTTTCACCTACTTCGAGTGTGCCCGCGGCAATTTCCCACATATACTGCCCCGCGGCATAACGGAACTGTCTTAACAAAAACATACCGGTGGCCGTCGTCGCTGCAATCGCCGTTGCACCTGGGTGCTCAACAACTTCATAGCGGCTTTCATGTGCATCTTCTTTAAGACGACTCGGTAAAACAACGGTATCGATATGCACATCAATGAATCGACCGCGAAAAGCTTTTGTGCGATCTCGGCGATAGCTTTGCACACGGGCATCCCATGTTGCCATATGTGGAATCAACCGTTTCACATCAGGCTTTTTCCGAGCATCGATAACACGTGCAACAAGACCAGATTCTGGGGGCACATTCGCAAGAGATAGAAGTGTCGCTTCGTATTCCATCTGTTTGATCGCTTCGCTCCGTGATCGTTCATGATCAAAACCAAGCAGGTGCGTTAGCCCATGAACCAACAATACAAAGAACTCTCGTTCGTAAGAATGCCCCATTTGAGAAGCCTGCTGTTTGACCACTTCATCGCATAAAACAACATCACCCATATAATAGGTTCCACCAACAGACGGCATGTCGGCCTCAAA
>JAHDGS010000118.1 GCA_020627505.1 Myxococcota bacterium | reverse complement strand
TTCTTATTTGACGCTCGAGTGCTGCAATTTCTCTCTTAAAGCTCGTCTGTCTATCGACCGGCAAACGTGAGATGCTTTTTCGCATGTCATTTGTGGATGCGTATTTTTGAGTTGATGATAATTGAAGCATGGCTCCCTCCTTGAATATCTCGTCTATGTCTTAAGGCTAAATTTTGGCGACGTATTATATTTTTTGTCGAAGGCGGATGTACCGGCTCGATATAAAGAATAACTACACATCGTAAATCGACATTTCACGCGCGAGATTATTAAAATCTTGTTCGATCTCTTTGAGAATATCCTTGTGTTCTTTTACGAAGCTTTCGGTTGAATGGCCAGTTTCATCTAGGAATCCATTGGTTGCATAAATCACGCCGCCACATGTTGCCGTGCCGACTAATAATCCTAATTCTGCACTATTATTTAAGAGTGCGCCTGCAGCAAAACTGACAGCGAGGCTACCGGCCCATGTGGCAAAAGCTTTTCCATAGTTGAATTTATAGAAGTCCACTGACTCATATTCACTTTTGAGCTTGATGAGTTTTGTTTGGACTTCTTTCACTTCGACCTCAAAAGACATTCTTCTGTCTTCTGGTAAGCGATTGGCTTTGTCGAATAGTTCTTGAGTAGATCGGTAGGGCAATTGACTATTTAAACGAATCATCGTGTTCTCCAAATTGTTTGCCCACACACTCTATGCACACGGCCAAATTTTGGCTTACTTTTTATGAGTTCGCCCACGCAACAGCAATGGACCGTGGGCTATTATATGGTAATCGACCATGCGAAGCGATTTGGTTATCGATCACCAATAAATCATTTTGTTGCCAAGGAACGATCCGTTGGTTTTTCCATATGGCGTCACTCACATGCTGAATATATGATGACGGGATTTCTCCTCCATCGCGGAAGGTCATGTGCATCGCGAGCTGCTCAGGCGCGACCTGTGCCTTTTTCCAAGCCGTCATCATTCTGAGTAATAAAGCTGTCCCGATGGTTTTGAGGCTCGGTCGAAAACGCATAATGTGATCATATTCAATTTGAGGACCATCGCGATGAAAAACCTGCGCATGATTAAACCAGACTTCTTCAGCTGTTTCAGGATGTTTTCGAAATGCATCTTGGTAGCTGGTGAGTCTGAGGCGGTTATGTTCTCCCCAAGAAGGTTCAAATCCTTGCTCAATACAAATCGCTTCGACTTGCTTTTTATCTCTTGTCTTAAAAATCTCATCCCACGGTTTAAGTTGAAATGCATCTTTTGGACCGTCTGATGCCGCATAGTTTCGAATGACTTTCAGACCACGTTCTTTAAATGTATTACTGATGTGTTTCGGCAAATCCCGCGCCACAGCACGCATATCTGTGGTGGGCGTTTCACCAGAATCTTTTTTAGGCGCTCGCCGACACCAAAAGAATAAATAGCGAGGCGGGTTTTTGATAAATGACATCTCACAATGCTGCGGGATCGGGTAGTGTCCCGGAAGTTCAGATGCGGTGAAAAGGCATTTTGAAATCATGACTCTTGGCGAGGTGCCCATATACTCGGTTTCAAGGTGAGGTGAAATAGCGGTAATAGCCTCTTCAACATCTTCAGGCCCCGAAAAATCAAACCCGCGATAACGGCATGTCCCGTTTTCGCTTAGTTGAGACCGGGTATCAGCAATTAAGTTTTTGAGCGCATCGATATCCGTAATCTGCTTATTTCGACAGTCAAATATGGTCATGAAAACTCCTATGCATTCTGCGATTGAAGTCTACTGAAGTCGAAGTTATACTGCAAAGGCGTATTTTATATTTCGTCAAGGGAGCTACACATGTCATCAGAAATAAAGAGCTTTAAAGATTTCTTTCCATACTACCTTGCCGAGCACGCAAATCAGGTCTGCCGAATTTTGCACTTTATTGGGACAACGATGTCCCTGATATTTTTATATTTAGCGATATCATTATCGAATTATTGGCTTATATTAGCCGGAATTGTCAATGGCTACGCGTTTGCGTGGGTGGGGCATTTCCTCATTGAAAAGAATCGACCAGCAACCTTCAAATACCCTTTGTGGTCATTTATGGGTGATTGGGTAATGTGGTGGGGGATGCTTAGAGGAAAACATTGGCACGTTGGGCCGACACAACCTTGAGTGTGGCACATCCGTCATCCAACCGATATTGTTGAGCGTATGGTGATCCATACTTAGAATATGGGGAATAAGATCACATCTGATGTGACCAAGAACACAGGCCAGCATCATAAGCCAAGTCGACGTCGAGGGAATGAACATACACTTCATGATGTTCGTAAGCACATCAAAGGACTGACAGTTGCGCTTGGGTTGAGCGCTTCGATGGCGCCAATCACGAAGCTTCTAGGTGCTTCGAAATCATTGACACCAAGAGATTCAACGTACTGTCAGATACCTCAATCTTTTGAAATGACATTTGACCATGAAACGATATCAGTTAAGAATGCGCTGCATAACTTTGAACCTCTCAATAAAGCTGATTCTATTGCGTATGATTTATTTCAATTAACAGATCGTGTGCTTAATTTAGACAGCTACCCGATGGACTATCGTTCTGAATATACAAACAAATTATTGAAAGAAGTATATCAGGATGGCTCTATATCACTTCAAGAAGTGGAACAGGCGATACAAAAATATCATAAAAAAGCCAAAGAGAAGTATCGAGATTATTTATTTGCTCACGAAGAAAAATCTGTCGCGCGTATCATCGCGGCCTGCCAGATAGGGGAGTATGCGACCGCCTTACATCATCTGTCGGTCTACCTGGCGACACATCTTGATATTTTCGGAGATGACAAATCTGAGTATGCGCAAAAGATTAGAGCCTTTCGAGATACATTGGTTGGAATGACTGATGAGAATATTGAGCAGCTGCTGCCAGATGCCTTAGAAGAGTTTGAGACGATTTTGAGTTCTTTCGAATTTCGTCAATGGTGTGAGAATTACGGTGTTCCGATCGCACTATTTGGAGGAATGTTTGTACTCGCATTTGGGATTTGGAAGTTGTTGACCTTTGGAGATAAGACCTACGTCAATATTGCCGATCGCGAACCCGGTTTTCCTTTGGAGTCTGATGATGTCGATTAAACTTCAGAACGAAAGAGCTATCGGAAGATATCCCTTGGCAAGTTCATCTGAAATGACTGATGGTGAAACCGCAAATTTTACTGTGATGACGCATATCCGTTGTCAGGCGAAAAAACTCATTGGTATAGCGTTGCTTGCACTCGCTCCATTTAAATCGAAGTCAAATGAAAGCACATCACCTCCGCAGTCGAAGCAAACACTTGTTTCGATGATTAAAAAACAAGCGACGTACCAAGATGCGCTGACTTATATGTTTGAGAATTGGGCTGCTGTAGATAACGATAAAGATATCCGACACGGCATAGATGATTTGACGGAGAGACTGAGCGTAGCGCCATATCTTGAAAATAAAGGTTTGTTGCAGGATATTGACCGTATCATGGCGTTGGACTCGATTCCCCAAGACGCAATTTTAGCCGTTACAGATTCGACGAAAGTGACGAAACAACCGATGGTCACGGTGATGCGAATGGTTGAGGATGCTGTTCGAGATGATCCGCAAAGTGCCTTGCTCGACTTGTGTCTCGTTGTCAAAAAAGAGTTTAAATATGATGATCAGATCCTAACAAAAATAAATACCCTTCAACGTGTCATTAAACAGAGTGATGGTCATGACGTGTCGGAAACGACGCAAGAACATCTTCAGGCGCTTCTGAAACTGATAGGAGATAAAACACATACATCAACGGATGAGGTTCTGGCTGTTATCGGCTGCATTCTTGGTGCACCGGCGACGCTTGTGTTTCTTGGATATCTTTGGGTACTTTATCACCGAAGACGACAAAACAGACCGCCAGATGAGAAATATCGTATTCGGAATATGAGGACATTTAAATGAAAGTGTCATCACCTAAAGAGTTAAGCTATCAAGTGACGCCTTACAAAAGTCATGGCGCGAATCTAACTCAAGGGGCTGTAGATGCATTTGAGAAAATTGATTCAAGTGAAGAACATCAAACACTTCAACAGGCCGTGAACGTTCTATGGAATACTGGAGCGCAGTTTTATTCAAGAAGTCAACAGTTAGAAGGGCAGATCGAATTACTAGAACTTCATCAACGCTACTATCGATATGCTCAAACACCTGAAAATGAGGTTGAACTGAAACCATTTCAAGAGAAAACGGCGCAGAAACTATCTCGATTGAGAAATCAGTTCAATACACTCGGAAAGCGGAAATATCTGCTTCAGTGTTTTTTTGAGGATGTACGTGCTCGTGCAAAAGTAGAGACGCACGAACGAGGACGTGAAAATAAACTGCCGTCATCATTTGATGATTTTCTTCAGGCATGCGAGCAAAAAAAGACAATACTCACATCAGAGCTTCTGCAGAATATATCAGCATTTGGCATAACACCTTTTGAGCAACAGGTCATTAATCGCTTCATAGAAGACTTAAGCGATCATGTTGAGCAAGATCCTCAGAATGCTCTTTCTGTCATTCAGGAAATCGAAGCCGTTTTTCAACAGAAGTTTGATTGTGAACAGCTTCAGTGTTCGCTTTATCCTAAGGCGTTCAATCAATCACGTTTTCTTCGTCAGAAAAGAAGACCAAAGCCAACTGATTCGCGTGATTTATATCAACCGATTGATTTCGATGAAGTTGTGGCAGTTTTGGAAGAACAGTCTGTTGTGATTTCGAGTCCTACCGACAAACTTACTATTGGGTCATACTCGAAAGGGACATATGAAGGTCAATTCATAGGACCGGGAGATGTCATTGAAAGTCTTTCCGGTATGAAAGACTATGTGGATCAGGTTTGGAAATATCGGTGTCGGACACATATTAAAAAAGCGAGTTTTCCTGAGGATTTGAGACGGCTACTGTTGCATGCGAGCCGCGCAGAGCTTGAAAGCATTTTATCGGGGTTTCCGCCGTTAAATGTAATTGCCTTTAAGGAAAAGCTGCCAACGTCTCAGAAGTTTGGTGTACTGAAAAGCCAGAACCCTGTCGAAGAAGTCAAACGGCTCGATGAAAATGTGCCAGATTATTTTGATGGGTATTTCAAACTTATTCCGAACGCTAATACGAAGTCTTGGTCGATTTATTGTACAAATACTGGCTCAGCAAAAATGACGTTCACACTAAACTACTTTTCAGATAAAGACAGTGCACAAACTTCAGCAGCGCATGATGATAACTCTTATGGGCATGGTATCTTAACAAGGCCTCAAGGGAGGTCTTTTGTTCAATTAACGGAGGGTGATAGATATGCTGGCCGAGCAACAATTGAAGAAGATGGCTTCGTTCGCATTGGTATTCGAGGGGCAGCATTTGGGATCATGAAACTCCCACCACTGGGCGCTGGCGCTCAGATGATGACGTTCGATGAACTTGAGTGGTACAATGACATGTATAGACGACCTGAGGAGATCGAGCCAAAGTATCCGGTACATGTTCATGAGATGAATGCTGATGGTGCTAGTTTAGACAAGCCTGTTGGCGCGATTCATGTGACGTCCCATAAAGATGAAGATGGTCAAATCAAGCATTGGGACGTCTCATGTGAAAACACTGGAAATGTTCCCTTTATAGGAACGATCGCTTTTGAGAATAGTGCAGGTAAGAATGATGGTGTTGGACTTCATTCGATGGCTGTTCCAGCAATAAATACAAAAGCAGTTCAGAGAATATACCCTGGAAAAAATTATGGTGTCACGCCTCAACCAGGAGAACCTTTAAGAATAGGGATCCGTGGATATAGTCATGATATTATTCATCTCCCGCACTCTGGTCGAGTTACTGTACAAACACAACAAATGAATATTGATGTCGAATCAAGTTCGAGTGAGTACTTTGATAAACAGGCTGTTTCTGAAAAAAGGGCAGAAAAGATTCACTATGTCGATTTTTATGAAGATGAACGTTACATTAACCAAGAGATTGAGCCGATAACATATTATGGAGCGGAAGCACTTGCTCGTTCAACATATGATGCCCCTTCTTGTCTCGTACAAACATCGGACAAATTACTGGTGCTAGAGATGGAGAATAGTTTGCCAGCTAAAGATAATGGTGTTCCTCTTCGTTGTGCGATCAAGGTTTACAGAATTAAGGCTGATGGCTCTGAACAATTTGAATCAAGTGGTGTCTTAAGTTCGCTGACGCCTCATTTTCGAGATGAGATAGAAATAGATGAGGATGATGAAATCATCCAAATCAAAGCCGAGGGGACTGGGTGGACATATGATATTCCGGTTGTAAGGAATGTGAATCTCGAAACAAATGACTTCCTTTCGTTTAGAGAAGATCACTACTCATTCAACAAGTTGATCGAAAGAACGCCGAACTAAAAACCATTGTCCGATCAGAATTGCTTCAGCTTCGTCATTTCTTAGTCTGACAGCTCGTTTTATCTGTGACTTCTCGTTCATCGTTTCGATAATCTGATGTGCATAGTTCAGTGCATATTTTTTGGCTTCTTTACCTGAGCGTTGTTCTCTTTGATGTAGAATAATGGGCCGCCATACTTCAGGTGCCACCCAGATGGTCGTTATGTTAAGTTTGTCAGCAGCCTTTCGCCAGATTTCACCTATGGCCTTGTCTCCCTCGAGGACAATTGTGTGAAGCCCATTGAGTTCTTTCAAAATTCCATAGGCTGTTTTCTTAATTTCTGATTTCGAGGGAAACCGAGACGACTTATACCAAAGCAAGTCTCCATTGTCTGCGTAGTAGGCAAATCCGTGGCGTAAACCTAAATCAATTGCGAGAAAAGTTGTTGAGGCCAATATAAAGACTTAGCCGTAAATAAGACATTCTCCGTTATCACAAACCGCAGGCGCACAACAGTCAAGAGATGTTTCACAAGGCACGCACTGGCCGATATCATTCTCATCGGCAATGCATGCTTCAGCGCCGCAGGTGCCATCACATTTATCACAGCCAGCTGGATTATCATCAGGCGGGTTGTTTGAAGGGGGGGGCGTTTCACTAAGAGGCGGATTTTCACACTGTGT
>JAHDGS010000117.1 GCA_020627505.1 Myxococcota bacterium | reverse complement strand
AAAGACGATGGTGTCGAACGAGTCCCATGGAATTCGTATCATATATTGTGTCCATTTGCTGTGTCGCTCAGGTCGACTGTGAGCTCTGTGAAGTGTCTATAGACTCGAGCATGCCGAATAGCGGCAGGTTTGATTGAGGCACCGAAGGCTGTGTGCTTGATATAACGGAGTGGGCTATTGAAACCCAGTTCCACGCGCATGCCTGTCGAGCCAGAATATCTAGGGTTGATTTCAAAGATGGTCGGCAAACCCGTATGATTGATGCGAAATTGAACATTGATGGCGCCACGCATGCCGCTCAAGGCGTGACCGACATCTTGTAAAAACGTGTCAAAACGACCGTCCAAAATTGGCCAGGCACAAATGGTTCGACCCTGTCTTAATATGCGTTCAGTACAGAGTGTGTCGACGAGGCGTTGTTCGTCATCAAATAGGAGTTCTGCGGTATATTCTGGTCCATCTAAATAGGCTTGATAACAATATGTTCCGTATATCGATGCGCCATCTTCTGAGTTGACATGTTGTGCCGCGAGATGGGCCTTGAGCGCTGTCGTATCATTAAGTTTGTCGATGCCGCGCGAACCATACCCTTGTCGCGGTTTGGCGATCAATGGAAATGCCATATCATTAGGTAATACATCCGGGTTAAGATCCTTCTGGTCCCATGTTTTCGGGTAGGGGAGCCCATGCGCGTTCAACCAATCAGATGTCTTCAGCTTATCGGTGGCAACGTCTGTGATCGCTTTAGGCGGCAGCAATAACCGGCATGCTGTTTCAGACTCAATTTGTGTTCGGTGTGCCGACAAATATGCGACCTCGAGGTCAACGCCGGAGAAGTAGTACTGAATACGGTGTTTCTGCAAGAAGCCAATAAGTGTCGGTATAAATTCGTCACGTATGCAATCTGGCGTTGTTTCATATGCATCAACCATATGAAAACCAACACAATCATCTTGATGGTCAAGTCCAAGAATAAAGAAGGTATCTTGTTCGGCCCGTAAAGCTTTCAGTATACCTTGAGCGGCTTCTGCACCAATACCAGAGATAGCTATGCGACATTCATCAGACATTCACGAATTCCTTTTGAAATCGGGGTTAACATGTCACCGGCAAAAGGCCAAACATTGCTTAAGCTCGCATACTCGTATTGTGTGACAGGCTTGTTGATGCGATTGTCTACAATCGTTGGTGAAGTGAGGCCAGCGTGCGCCATTTGAGTTTGAATGGTTTTTGCGAGGGTTAACATATCGATGGTATCATTCGAGAAACCACAAATAGCCTGAGCATACTTGTGTTCGACCATATGTGCCGCGAGGATTGCCAGGTCACGAACAAAGACAAAATTTTGACTGTAAGAGGTCGGCCCTAAAACCGATATCATGCCATGCGAACGCGCATGTCGGAGCATGATTGGCAGCACGGTTGTCGGTTTCATGCCTGGCCCATAAATCGATGATGGGCGAATCACGCCAACACATTGGTATTTCTGACGCAAAGCCCGTTCTTGTGCGAGCTTTGATGCGCCATAAGCTGTTTGTTGGTCATCAACGACATCGAATCGGTTATGTGGTGCGTGTCCGGGGGGAAATATCGACACCGATGAAATAAGCAGGTGATATGTTGATTGGGCTGTTTCAAGTGCTTCGACAACCTTGATATTGTCTGAGTAGTCGATGCGATCAACTGAAGGTAAAACAGATGCGCAGTGAATGATGGCATCATATTTATCGACAGTGTCTAAAGTGTCACGCACAAGGTCCAATACTATATCAATATGTTGCCCTTCGCGTCGCCCGAGTGCCGTTATATGATGCCCTCGAGATCTGAGCGCAGCACAAATATGTCCGCCGAGAAAGCCGGCGGCACCGGTGACCAATACATTCACGTTCGATTAACCAAAAACGTTGTCTGTAAGCACACGTTTTTGCAGGTAATCTCGATACGGGCAGTTCGGTAGGCTTTCGAGAGTTTTCGCGAGCTGGTCTTTTGATATGAAGCCAGAACGATAGGCGGCTTCTTCTGGGGAGCCGATGATTAAGCCCTGACCCTCTTCAATGGTTTTGATGAAATGAGAAGCCTCAAGCAGTTGGGCAGGGGTACCGGTGTCAAGCCACGCGATTCCGCGACCCATCGTTTGAACTTTCAAAGCGTGATCGTCGAGATAGGTTCGGTTGAGGTCTGTGATTTCGAGTTCTCCACGCGCCGATGGTGTTAAATTTTCGGCGCGCTGGCTGACACCAGGACCATAAACATAAATGCCAGGGATCGCCCAATTCGACTTAGGTTGCAGGGGTTTTTCTTCAATACTAAGCGCCGTCCCGTTTGCATCAAACTCAACGACGCCAAAAGCAGACGGGTTACCGACTTGATATGCGAAAACGGTCGCACCATCCGTGTTTTCTGCGATGGCTTTTCGCAAGAAATCCAGGCGGCCGTAGATAAAATTATCTCCCAAAAACAAGAGTGAACTGTCGTCGCCGATAAAGTCCTTGCCTATGGTGAGGGCTTGTGCGATGCCTTTCGGCTCAGCTTGCTCTGCATATTCAATCGATAGCCCCCATTGGGAACCATCTTTGAGCAGCGTTTTGTAATGTGGTAACTGCGCTGGATCAGAAATGATCAAAATCTCACGTATTCCACCTAGAATGAGGGTTGACAGCGGGTAATAAATCATCGGTTTATTGTACAAAGGTTGCAGCTGCTTACTGACAATCTGTGTCATTGGATAGAGACGTGTGCCTTTTCCGCCAGCTAAAATAATTCCTTTCATGTTTTTTCCTTTTCTCAAATCGTCAATTTTCGGTATATCAAAGGTATGGATTCAGAAAAAGACTTACCTTTCATTCTAAGACATCGGATGAAACTGGTGGCCCTCGGGCATGTGGCTTTGTGGGCAGCCTCCTACGTGTTGGCATTTGGTCTCAAATTTGATTGGCAGTATGTGCCAAAATATGCGGATGTGTTCTTATTGTGGATGACAGTTCTCATTGGTCTTCGCTTTGTTGTGGGCTTATCTATGGGAATTTATAGGGGTTTATGGCGGTACAGTGGTGCGCCAGAAGTTCTCGCACTCTTTAAGACAACGGTCATATCAACTGCGATGTTCATGATTTTCATCTTGTTATTCGGGTTTCGGACGTTCCCACGGTCGATTTTTGCGATCGAATTCTTGATTGCAATGGCGCTGACATCAGGATTGCGGTTTTTTATTCGTCAAAGTTATGAGGCCGTCCAAGCATTGCAAGCGGCTGACAAAGAGCGGCTACGCATTTTAATTATAGGTGCCGGAGAAACAGGCATCTCCTTACTTCGAGAAGTCCAAAAAACACAAAGTAAGCGATATGATATCGTTGGGTTCCTTGATGATGATGCCCGGAAAGTTGGACGCGATATTCATGGCGCACATGTCCTTGGGCCCGTTCAGCAAGTCGTATCAATTTGTCAGGAACACCGTGTCGCAGAGGTTATTCTAGCGATGCCGTCTGCACCACGCCAGCGTATGCAAAGTATCATTACCATGTGTAAAGATGCTAAAATCAAAACACGGGTTGTGCCGGGGCTTGCTTCACTCATCGATGGCCGTGTCAGCATTAATGATGTGAGAGATGTTGAAATCGATGACTTACTTGGGCGAGAAGCTGTTGAACTTGATGAGACATTAGTTCGAGAGATGATCTCTGGCGAAATCGTGTTGGTCACGGGTGCAGGTGGAAGTATTGGTTCGGAATTATGCCGACAAATCTTAGCGTACCAGCCACTCAAGTTGATCTTATTAGAGCAAGCTGAGAACAGCCTTTTTCATATATATAGAGAGTTGTCCAAACGGCCTGGCGACACAGAGCTTGTTCAATGTGTGGCCGATATTTATGACCATCATCGAGTTGAGGCTGTCTTTGCGTACCATCAACCGACGACAGTCCTTCACGCCGCAGCACATAAGCCTGTGCCCAGGATGGAAGACAACCCGTCAGAGGCTGTCAAAAACAATATTGTCGGAACAAAGAATGTTGCTGATGTTGCATCGCGTTTTGGTGCGCGGCGATTCGTTATGATTTCAACAGATAAGGCTGTGAACCCGACGAGTGTGATGGGGGCAACCAAGCGGGTTGCGGAGCTTTATATCCAAGCAAAAGATGTAGATAGTTCGACGAAGTATGTGGCTGTCCGATTTGGGAATGTGCTGGGCTCTGCAGGAAGTGTCATTCCTATCTTCAAACAACAAATTGCTGTGGGTGGGCCAGTCACCGTCACACACCCTGATATGGAACGATATTTTATGACCATTCCAGAGGCATCACAACTCGTATTGCAGGCAGCTGCGATGGGAGATGGTGGCGAAGTCTTCATCTTAGACATGGGTGAGCCGGTTAAGATTGTCGATCTGGCAAAAGCACTCATTGAGTTATCAGGATTTACCCCTGACGAAGATATCGATATTGTCTTTTCTGGCGTTCGGCCTGGTGAAAAGTTATACGAAGAGCTCAGCACACAAGGCGAAGATGCCGATAAAACGCGGCACAAGAAAATCTTTACGGGACGAGTACAGTCTGGCGACCTCGCGGCGGTCACACGACATATCGACTTCTTACATCAAGGCGTTGATCAAAAATCACCAAAGCAGATTCGTGATGCCATTCAAGAATTGATTCCAGAATATCGACCGACAGTTCTTGGAGACAGGAACCTCAAACTCAAAACGAGAGCGCAGTCAATCGTCGCACCGGCGCCAGTACCCGCTGCTGTGCCAGGCCCTGACCTGATTCAATGAATCTAGGCGTGAACCCGGTCGATGATGCAATCGACACACTGCTTGATACGCAGGTATCGTATGAACGGCTTGCGGAAGAACTCGTCGGTGATGAACGACTCAAAAGGCGAACACGCCTCTTTTACGAGCTTGCGCTCTGGCCGACGATCGTTGAGCTCTCAACTGTCTTTCGGTCAAATGGTCTTGTGTATGCTTTCTTTAAGGGGGCCATATCTGACGCGCGGTATTATGATGGCCATATGATTCGGCCGACCTCTGATATAGATGTCATTGTTGAGTCGGCTTCGTTTGATAGAGTAGCAGCGATACTTGAGAAAATAGGCGCAAAACGGACTTTGCTGGATAGCAAAGAACTCAGTGATGTATCTCATGCAATGCACTGGGAAGTTCAGACTGAGGTCGGGCCGCTTATCATAGATGTTCACCACACGCTTTTTGATGCACCGCCATTTAAACATCGGCCGCTTTTGTCGTCAGACTGTGAGATGATGGCCTATACCGATCATGAAATATCTATCCTTAAACCCCATATTGAGTTGACTGTTCTTATTGCAAATCTCATGAGCGATAGTTGTTCTGGTTATCGAAAGCTTACGGTTGATCTGGTTGCCAGCATCAAAAAAGATCAATATGTCGTGGCGGCATCACAGAAGGTCGCCGAGGAGATCGGATGTCGAGGCTGGTTTGATGCTGTTATATTAGTCCTCTTGGAGCGATACCCAAGATTACGTGCCTGGCTTGATGTCGAGGTCACATTAAAATCACACAAGAAAGAAATGGCGGCGCTTTTTATGACTGAAGAACGTCCGGTCTGGAAACGTGGTATCGTTCTTCGAATTATCGGTCATGATAGACCTATCAGAGCAGTCTTGCGTCATCAGAAAATGATTTGGGTATATATTCAGAGCTGGGGAAATACTGTTCTCCGACCCCGTAAATGAAGTCACTCTATTGACTCACTTGCTCAAGCCGTTGTGTGAGTCGCTGGGCGTGCGGGTTTTTAGGGAAGACATTCTTCAAGTGCTGCGCAATTCGCCGGTAGTCTTGTGCTAAGCCAAGCTTGAGCGCCATGCGGGCTCGCCCAAGCCATGGCAATGAATCCGTTCGATTGGACTCGCTGCTCTTTTTCCATATCCGATACGCCGCAAGGTGATCGCCCATTAACTCGAACGCTTTTGCGCGCTCGACCGTCAATCGCTTTTTGTCGTCGCTGCTGAACGTTTGTCGACGGATAAGGTCAAATAGACGCGGCGTGTCGTCGAAACGACCGAGCTGGTGTTGGCAGTTCATCTTCCAATAAAGGGCATCAGCATGACGTTCGATAAAGTTCTTTTTAGGCTGAACCATGATAAGTGCTTTCTCGCAACCATGCACGAGACTGAGGGCGCTGAGATACGTTTTGAGAAATGTTCTTTGGCTTGGAAACCGAGACCGTTCAAGTCGTCGGTGGAGTTCATCAATATTCTTATCGACAATGAGGAGCTCCCATACTCGTCGCTTCCAACCAAATAGAAAATCAGATGAAGCTGTCAGTTCATTCTCTTGCAAATGCTGAAAGCATGCAATCGCTTCTTGACGTTTTCGCGCTCTGACCAGGCGTTCACAGACGTGCCCCTTGAGTGGGAACATATCATGCGGAATCGTATCGACACGGTCCTGAAATCGAGGATAAAGAGCGTTGACCTCTGATATGATTTGATGATGACTGATGGCGCGCGTATGCAATGCTTCTTTATATTCAGACTTCGCCTGTTCTTTATAGCCAAGTTGATATAGACTTCTAGCCGCCTCAATATGGGCTGCCGCATAGTTCGGCCAAAGCATCACTGCTCGATTCGCGGCCTGGAGCGCGGTAGAAAATTCACCTGCTTGCCGCTCTGCACGCGCAAGCTGGTAATGGCGGTGAGCATCATATGGGTTTTCTGTAATACTTCGTCGTATCTGTTCAAACGCTGGTGTGACCGAGAGCAGGTGATCCTTTTCCCAGGTGGATTCACCGTAGGCGACACTGAGAAATAGAAGGTTAAGTCCAAGCGTCATGCCGACCGTCGGCAGGAATGGGAAGCGGAATTGGCGGATATCTTCAGATGTTTTACGCCTTTTGCCGCGTGCACGTACACGCCGATTTGGATATAACTGCACAATCGCGACACCCAGCATGAAACTATTCAGCATGAAGATAGCCGGTATCTCATTTGAAAAATCGAAGATGTCGGCAAGATAAGGGAATAGGGTAGCAGAAATCGTGAGTGCCTGAGGTAGCCCTTTCAGGCGACTCAATACATGTCGAAATAGTCCCAACAAAAGCGCACCTAAGATGAAAGCATAAATAAGGCCATAATCGATAACGACTTGG
>JAHDGS010000116.1 GCA_020627505.1 Myxococcota bacterium | reverse complement strand
GAACCTGCCATTTCAAAAACGCGAGAGACTATCATGTGCTATCGAGAACGCAGCAGGTCAAGCACTGGGTCGCATTTACACTGATGTGTTGATAAATAGCGATACTGATTAGGTCGGCTTACGCGCTGCCAAAAAGATAAAACGGCCGTTCCGAATCATATCTTGCTCGATGGTAAAACCCGCTGATCGCAGTAAAAAATGTAAATCGGCTCGGTCGTAACGACAATGCTCAGCAAAGTGTGTTGCTTGTGAAGCAGATGAGAATTCAGCACCACCTAAATAAGTTTCAAGTCCATGTTTGACCCAATCTGTGAAAACCAAAACGCCACCGGGCTTAAGAACACGAAAAGCCTCTTTCAACAACAAGCTCGGCACCTGTATTTCATGTAACACACGACATAAAGTCACCATATCGAATTGCTGGTCTTCAAATTGATTGTATTTCGGAAGCGACAAGTCAAATGAATATAGCTTCGCTTCAGGAATATCCTTTAGGACAGTTCGCGCGTAATCAAGCATCGCCGGCTGCGCCTCGACTGCCGCAATCGATCGCGGCTGGTACCGCTGGGCGATATCTCGAATCAATAACGCGGGACCTGTACCTAAATCAGCAATCGATGCAGCGTGTGCTTTAAAAAAGCTGTCAAAAAACGCCCAAAAAACCCCATCGAAATGGCGCGCATGTGTTTCGAGCATTGTGTTCAGAAAAGCGTTAAAATCACCGTGGTGAGCACTCAAGTGCTGCTCTGTTTCAGGCGTCATCACAGAAATATCATCAAGGCATATGGTATGATTTGGGGCACATTGAACAACATGTGCAGCTTCCTTTTTATCAAGGTCGTCTGCGTGGATTTTCAGTTCAGGCGGCGTCGATGAGATCGGGTTTGGACGAACTGTCACCCCATCGCTCACAAAGGTGCTCGTGTCAGGGTGCCGAACGCCCACATCAGATGTCTCTCCGACAGGCCGAGTTCCGATAGAAATACGGACTGCCCTGCTATCTTCTTTCACCAACGAAGCAGTGTCCCGTTCTGCACGACTCAAGTCAGGCTTCTGTTCTTCCAGTTCTTTTAAAAACAACCCGCGTATCACGGAGGCGAGCAACAGATTGGGACTTAATACTGGGCGTCTGCCTTGAGCAACCATCACATCACTCAACATCTCATCACACGTTTGATAACGATCGGCACGGCTGACCTGTGTTGCCTTACGAATTATCCGAGCGATATCTTCGGGTACACTATCAGGAATGGGTGCAATGCGGCCTTCTCGATGTAGACGAATAATGTCTTCTGAGGCCTTACTTGAGATAAAAAAGGCTGGACGATGTGTCATCAGCTCAAATAAGACACAGCCGACTGCAAAGATGTCTGTCGACGGATATAGCGGCTCAAAACGAACCTGCTCGGGCGCCATATAACCTGGCGAACCAATCGCCTCTCGCGCACCAATATCTTCTTTCGTGTAGATCGCACCAAAATCGCCGACGCGCACCTCTCCTTTGACATCAAGAAATATATTCTTAGGGCTGATGTCACGATGGACAACACCCAGCGTCTCCCCGCTCACGCCTTTCAGCGCATGCGTATAGGCAAGCCCTTTCAAAATCCCTTCGATGACATAAAGCCAACAAGACTCCGGAATATCAACATTGCGCTCAACAGCCCTATGCCATAACAACGACAAATCGACGCCGTCTATGTACTCCAGTATCAGGTATGGGACGCCACCCTCTTCACCGACATCCAACCCTCTATTTAAATTCGGGTGGTCGAGTTGTTGGACGATCTCGCATTCACGTTTAAACCCCTTGATTGCCATGTTGTTTTGCCGCAGTTCATCTTTCACTCGCTTTACAATTGCGAAGCGACCGGTTTTTTCATCTATCGCTCGATAAATATTGCATAAGCCACCCTGTGCAAAATGATCTAGAACTGTGAACGAGCCTAATAACATGGCCCAAGTTTACTGAATAAGCTGACGTTGACGCAATTTTTGCCTCACTTCTTTCTGTAGTCGAGCACAATGGGACAGTGATCAGAACCCATCGCAGTCGGTACATGGTTCGCCTGAAAGCGATACCCTTCAATAAAGTGCCGATTCCCCATAAACATATCAATCCGCCAGCCCACATTTCGTTCGCGAACACCCGGGCGGTTACTCCACCATGTATACTGCCCTTCCAAGTCCCCATGTGTTGCTCGGAACAAGTCGATATAACCGGCATCAGTCCATACATCAAGTGCAGCGCACTCTTCTGGCAAGAATCCACTGGTCTTACGGTTGCCTTTTGGCCGAGCCAAATCAATATCCTTGTGGGCTGTATTCCAATCTCCATATATCACCACAGGCAAACCCGCTGCCTCCCATCGTTGGCAGACTTGTAACAACTCAGTGTAAAACGCTAATTTATATGGGACCCGGCTATTGTCTCTATTCTTGCCACTGCCGTTGGGAAAATAGCCATTCACAAAACGGACACCATCAACATCAATTTGCTCCAATCGCCCTTCACAATCAAAAACATCTTTAAGAAGTAAGGGCTTCATATCCGCCTTCACTTTTTGAACGACGGATCCCACGCCACTATATCCTTTTCGTTCAGCCGGAAAAAAGTGCCGTTGTGCTTTGAATGTCTGTGTCACCTCATCGGGAATTTGCTCCGGCAATGCTCGAACTTCTTGCATTGAAAAGATATGCGCTTCCGACGCATTATATATATCGCGCCACCCTTTGCGCACACAAGCTCTAATGCCGTTCACATTCCATGATACAACTCTCCTGTAGCCTCGTTTTTTAACAGGAAAACTCATCGCCGGGTCCTTTGTAAACACGTGTTATTCAAAAATGCGACCTTGCCTTTTTGGTTCATCATCAATCGGTCACCTTTGACCAAGCCAATGGTGCCAACTGCAAAAGCTTCATATGCTTTATCAGATACCGTCTCAAGGGTCACCCGATAAGGCGCCTCCCCATATGCAGAAGAGAAGCCTATCTCTTGGAACGTCCCAAAACGACCATATTCATCCAAGTGTTTCTCTTCAAGGTAATGAACGACACGAAGCGATCCACGCGCTTGATCTTGCAGTGCGCGACATGGATCACCAATACGAGGGTTTCCAGATAGAATAAAATAAGCAGCTGTGGGCAACATCACGCCTGACAAGAGTAGAGCCAGAACTGCAAATAACCAGCCGCCTGTTTTCTCTCGTTTGATTTCAAAGAGTCCCCAGATTCCTAATGGTATTGCAATCGGCGCGAGGATCACTGATGCAGCACACATCAGACTCCAAGTCGCTTTTGAGTTGTACTGTCTCGCGTAGGCCATATGGCCTCATATGATATTTAAGCCCGAGAAACAATGGCATTAGCAGGTTCTCTTGACCGTCTCAAATACCACAAACATCCAAACAGGAGAATAAAGAGACCAAAAACAGATGGGCTCGTCGACTGACATAAACCTGTTGGCTGATTATAAACTGGCGGGCGCTGAGTTGGCGGAACATATCCGTTCGTCGTTTCCCCGGTATAACCGGAGCCATCGGGTGGAATATAGACATTCTCCCCCTCTTCACCACCATCCACAATCACAGGTGTCCTAAACTCTGTATCCTCATCCGGCTCACCACCAAGCACAAGCTCAGGCCGACGCCGCGTCTCGTCATCGTCATCCGAGCCATCATCCGAAGGGCTATCTTCTTCCTCTTCTTCATTAGGAGGCGGGTCATTTTCTTCTTCCTCTTCATTAGGAGGCGGGTCTTCTTCTGTCTCTTCTTCGTCGCCACCCCCTGCAACAGGGTCAATCGCGTTTAAGAGACCTTCCATATTTAAGATTGGTTTACCATTGCAGTTTTGACAAGACGCAGTGCCTGTCTCATCAAATAGCGCTTTTATCTCCGTTCGGGTTAGATTCGGATCAAGGTCTAACATCAGAGAAATCACACCTGCTGCATGTGGTGTCGCCATTGAGGTTCCTTGCGACCATTTATAAGTTGTACTGGATGGTCCTGTAATAGAAAGGACCGTCTGAGAACCACTCCCATCTCCGCCGGGCGCGACAACATCAACACCATCACCAAAAGTTGAATATGATGATCGTCGTCTATTGGTCTCACCACCATATGCTGCAACTGCCAAAGAGCCAGTACAGTTCGCAGGCATCGAGATTTGCCGACTCGGACTATTGCCGGTTGCTGACACAACAATTACACCAGCATCCTCTGCTGCTGTCACAACCTGCTGCGTGTACGAATCACAATTCGTATGTGAGCCAAGTGACATGTTAATCACATCAACAGGCCGTGTTCGAGAAGTAACACCATTGACGTCATATCCGGAACACCACAAAATCGCATCGGCAATATCTGAAGAGGACCCGCCGCCAGTCACGCCGAGGGCACGTCCTGTCACGAGTTTTGCCGACCAGTTTAAACCAGGTATGCCTTTACCGTTATTCACTTCAGCTAAGATTGTTCCCGCAACATGGCTCCCATGATAACCAGAGCCTCCACCTTCATCGAATTCGTTATCATCTCGCCCATTGCCATCACCACCTGACTGCGGTGAAGAGATAAAATCATAACCGTCTTCAATACGGGAAACCAAATCTTCATGTTGCAGCAATGTACCAGTATCGATGACGCAGACTTCTTGACCACCACCAGTTGTTACATCCCATCCAGCTTCAGCGCCAATTGAACGAAGATGCCACATTTCGTTAAAACGCGGGTCGGTGGGCGTTGCATACGCTTTCATCCATGCGTCCGCTTCGGTGTTACGTACCATTTGGTCCTGCCGAAGCATCGCAACCAATTTCAATGTATCATCTTCAGATGGACGTTCCGCTTTGCCAAGGAAACGAATATCGAGCAACACATAGCCAAAGTTAAGCGGCTTCAAATAGTCAAAAGCCACCCCCGTACGTAACATGATTGTTGCTGCGTCTTGGCTCCATATAAAATGGTCTTTGAAACGAACCTTTGCTCGCCCAGGAACAACCTCAGCAAACCCATTATCAGGAATTTCAATCTGATCGACCCAAGGTGTATCCACTTGCGGAAATGCATCTCCGTCTTGATAATAGTGGTTATTGTCTGGCAAAAGGGCGATCTCAGCCGACACTGAAAATGACATTGACAGTGTTAGCATCAATAAGAAGGTGATCGATGGTCGCCAAAAAACAAAAGACATATCTATATTATACACCCTATTAACCTCGGGTGCACCATCCGTCAGATGACGGATGAAGGGCGTTCTTTCATGAGACACTCAACCGATTAGACTGAAATTAGCACACCTATTGAAACGAATCGTCTACTGAGGATTTGCGCAACAACGAGTACCTATCGACGCAGAGGCATTCTGTGGGCTGAGGCTTCGCCTTGCTGAGCAACGAGATGCAAAATCTGGACGAGCAAAACTCCCACCTTTCAGGACACGCTTACCACCACCTGAACTATCAGCAACCCACTCTTCAACATTTCCGCTCATCGCAAAAACATTAAATCCACTGCGACACTTTGGAAAGTCTTTCGCACCAGCTTTGCCTTTCGCTTCGTCGGCAACGTTGCAAATGCCCGGTTCATAGCCATTTCCATATGAAAACCTGGTCTGAAATGGGCCTTTACATGCACGCTCCCACTCAACCTCTGTACAAAGTCGACGTCCTTTCTTTTCGCAAAAAGACTTCGCGCCACTCCATGACAGGCCTGTCGATGGCGCTCTTGTTGAGGAATTCGGATATTCGTAGTAATCAATACAAAAGGCCTCGACACGCTTCTTCTGAGCGCCAAGCTCTCCCCAGCTTCGCATTGGGTCACTGCCACTTGCCCCAAAAGCGAAAGAACCACTCTTCACTTTGGCCATGCCACGTGGACATACCCCGTTTGGATTACTCACCACCACTTCGGCAGTTGCTGCCGGTGCCTTGAATTCTTTCACTTCTTCAGAAGTTGTTTGTGGTTCTGAGGCTTTTGCATCGGAATCAATCTGAGATGGAACCGTCTTCGTCAAACGAAGCTCTTCTTCAGAAGGACTATATACGTCAACCGGCGAAGTTGACTGCTCCGAGGTTGCTCCAATCACCCGCCGACTCGATCCGGTACTCTCAGCTAACGATGTCTTAGTCCGAACTTTACTTGTCGCAGGCTCGGGTTTTGCCACAGGCTCATTTCTGACTGACGCAACCTTTGTTGCTTCTTTCTCAGAAGCAGATTTTTCAAGGTCGTCGTCAATCCCCGTCTTACCCTGCGCCCCACTTAGAACAGGTTTTGCTGGTGCCGACGCGCGCTCGGCATCAATCGCAGCCGATTCAACAATTGCAAATCGGCCAAACTGTGCAATCCGAGCGACGTGCCCCGGCTGCCCTTCCGGGACAGGCAAATGGTCATATGGATCCGCACCATTTGAGTATAAGATTCGGTGTGCACTTCCAGCCGGGACTCCCTTAAATTCAATGCGGGCCGTTTCATTCAACTTTAGCCCCAATGGTTGAACTTCATATACATCGACTTGCATATCGTTGCCCGCAAGCGGTGCTTTGAATCGCCGAATAATCAAGTTCGCATCAGCATTGACAGAATTAGGCGGTATACGGATCTCAAAATCACCAAGGGTGTAAGCCTGGCCGTCAGATGTCAGAACAGCCTCGAGCTGATTCTTGGGCTGATTATTTTGGGATGTCTGGTACAAGTAAACGCCCAACACAGTGCCCGCAAGGCACAAAAAACCAAACATGAGCCACGGGAGAATGCTACTCCGCTCAGACTGACGATGTCTCTTATCACGCTCCAATCGCGCCTTACGCTCCTGCTGTTTTGACTCATCGTAAAAGGCCGTCTCCGAAATCGGGTCACGTTGACGTGGCCGCTCGGCAACGGTTTTCTCTTCGACGGGAAAAGCTTCACCTATCGGCAAGCTATCATACTGCCCGCGTCTAGGCAGAGACGGCGGCTGGCGCGAATTTATCTCAGCATTGGTCGAAGCTGGCGGTGGTGGCGGCATTTCACCACCAAGCTGATACCCCGTCAAACTCAGGCTGCTATCTGACTCCAGCACGGGGCTTGGCAATGCATCCGCATCCGCATCTGCAAGCGCCCCCTCTAAATCTTTTAAGAAATGACTCGCATCAGCATAGCGCGCC
>JAHDGS010000012.1 GCA_020627505.1 Myxococcota bacterium | reverse complement strand
ACCGAGGAAAACGATTTCGATTCACTTAATAAAATTGAGAAGAATATTCTATTTATTGAAATGCTTGAATCACAAGTCAACAACGGTGGTTTTGACCAATATTTTTTCAATCATTCTGGCGAATATCCATATGAAACAATAGCCGCTCTCAAAGAAATAAAAGCGACTCATATAACTAAAATTCTAGAGCAGGCCATTCAAATATTTCCGACATCTCCAATTCCAAAATCACTCAAAAAAAGAAGAAAACAAATAGAAGATATGTCACAAAGCACCTTAGCAATGTGGGACAGGTTGGATATCGCCTTCTATGCCTATCCCGATAAGCTAGAGCAGTTACTGCTCTTGTACATACACAACAACAAAAATAACCTCGAATAGTTCGGAAAATTCCATGGGTTCTAACCGCTTTTAGGTTAGGCTTCTATCAAGGAGAGTTTAACATGTCCAAATATGCGATTGAAACACGTGCCATCCACGCAGGCCAGAAACCTGACCCAACGACCGGTGCAATAATGACACCTATTTTTCAAACCTCAACGTATGTTCAAGAAAGTCCGGGTGCCCATACAGGCTACGAATATTCACGTACAGGTAACCCGACACGGCAAGCACTCGAAGATAACTTGGCCGCACTTGAGGGTGGCCAGTTCGGTCGATGTTTTGGCTCAGGCTGTGCGGCAACATCAGCGATTTTAATGTGTCTCAAAGCCGGCGACCATATCATCGCATCTGACGATCTTTATGGTGGCACATTTCGATTATTTGATAAAATCTACACCCGATTTGGCATTTCTTTTTCATTTGTCGATCTGACGGATTTAAAGGCCTTCGAAAACGCGAAACGTGATGAAACGGCACTTGTTTGGGTCGAAACACCGACAAACCCGATGATGAAGCTGGTCGATATCGAAGCGATTTGCAAAGCCGCAGGCGCACTGCCAGTCGTTGTCGATAATACATTTGCGACGCCTTATCTACAAAGCCCGCTTGCGCTTGGCGCCACACTTGTTGTCCACTCCACGACCAAATATCTCGGTGGCCACAGTGATGTCGTTGGCGGAGCAGTGATCACAAACGATAAAGCTTGGGATGAACGTATTGCATTTGTCCAAAACTCATCTGGAGGTGTTCCAGGTCCAATGGATTGTTTCTTAACCCTTCGCGGCACAAAAACATTGCATGTCCGAATGGACCGACATGTCGAGAATGCAAAAACGATTGCCAATTGGCTTGAGGCGCATCCAGATGTTGAGCGTGTCTACTATCCTGGTCTCGAAAGTCATCCGCAATACGAATTGGCCAAGCGGCAAATGCGAGCCCCCGGTGGGATGATTTCGTTTGTCATTAAAGGCGGACTTGAACGCGCGAAAAATATTCTTGAGAATGTTTCAGTCTTTTCTTTGGCCGAGAGCCTCGGTGGTGTTGAAAGTCTCATTGAGCACCCTGCGATTATGACCCATGCTTCAGTCCCACCCGATATGCGAGCCCAGTTGGGTATCGATGATGGTCTCATTCGCCTTTCTGTTGGCATCGAATCGATTCATGATCTCATGACCGATCTTGAAGGAGCGTTTAACGCATGAAAAAAGTACTTTCGATTTTATTCTTCTTGCTCTGTTTCGGCTGTGCGACTCAACAAGCTGTTGTCATCGAGCAACCAAAAGAGGTGTCCACTGACACATTCGCACCATATGAATACACCTCAGACGATTCTGCCGATCTACTTGCAGATGGTGATAAAAAGTTAATTCATGATGCACTGCTTTCCTACCTCCGCGCGACACAAAAGAGTGATGGTCATACAGCGGCCCAATTCCTATCGAGTGACAGTCATCAACACTTCGAAGCGATCGCTTCAAAAGTTCAAACGGCACCACAGAAAGAAATGATGACCTTTGGTTCAAGCGATCGGATGCTTATTTTGATGATTCGTGACGGCATTCCACTTGAGGTCATTCGACATACGAAGCCAAGTGATTTTTTCGCTCGAATCGTCGCAGCAGGTATCATGAAGCGTGAAGCCATGGACGCGATACAACTCAGCACCATTACCGGAAATAGCCAAGAAGCCCGGGTGGCGGTCACAGCCGGCGGCACCCCTGTCCCTGTCTTCTTTTCAATGCTCAAAGAACCAAATGGCTGGCGAGTCAACTATCGACAAATCAGGGACCTCGGAGATAAATTACTTGAGCAAGTGGCCAAACAGCGGGATATGCGGCTCATCGATGTCGAAATGCAGTCTTTACAAAATGCGTTAGGACACCCTATCGATCCGAAGCATTGGAATCCTCCACAATAATGATGAGCTCCGCATTCATAGCAGCAGCGAACTGTGCCAATAATACATATAGTTGAAAAAGTCGCTCAACTGATAAATCAAGTGCCTTAAAATGCTGTTCGAAGCGCCATAAAACGATCGTGAGTTTCTCAATCTGTCGTAGATAGTAGAGTTTATCATCAAGGCACGCATCAAGTGGACACGCAACACTATCTGTATCATGCAGATCTCTCCAATCGTCCATTTCGCCGATAAATAAGTATGTTGGCTTTGCAGAATACGAATGATGGTCATTCATAAACAACACCCATTCCTTTTCAGTCATATAGCGGGCAGATACCGGTATTTGTCGAGTCACGGATGCTTTCCATATGACTTGATTACATGACTCAACAACATCTTTGAAAGAAGGCATATGAACTATCCGTACCGACGGTATTTATGTGCGACAGTACTTTGACATTATTTGGGATCCGATTAAGGTAAAGCATGATCACTTCGAATCCGCGTGATATTTGCAACACACCGCTTGCCGAAGATGAGCAGGCATCAATATACCACGTCTTGTCGAATCGTTTTTCCTCTTACTTGAAACAGGATGAGTCTTTACAGCTTTCGTGTTTCCGTGAAGATGTTGCGGCCTTCATCGAGCTTCAGATTGGCAATGGCGATACACTTTATGATATGGCCTTCTTTGTGGATAATATCAACAAGCAGCATGACCACCCGGTGTACTTACTTGTCGAATTTGTTGGTGCAGTTCTTGATGAGTTCTTTGAGCATGATCGTGAGTCATTCTTACCACTTGTTTATAAAGTCTATCCATTTCGAGGGTATGATGTTTGCGCCCGAGGACAAGTCCGTCATCCAGATCTTGAAGAGGCAGCCAATCGTCTTTTAGAACAAGCAGGTGATGTACCTGAGGATATCATGTAAAGAGCGCTTATCGGTCATCTGACCGATGGAGCGAGCCTTTTTCACAACAAATATAACGAACACCCGATACCTGATTCAGGAGTCTTTATGTCAAATGTATTTTTGGGTGCGCAAAGTGAGAACTTAATTGGGTTCATCAGACATGATATCGTCGGAAACGAACGTGAGCCATTATCTCCTGAACGCAAAGCCAGCCTCGAAGAGTCTCAAAGACTCCTGTCAAGTGACATCGATAAACTTGAAGCCAAGCAAAATGGAATCGAATCTCAAATCGATGCCTTTGATCAAAAGAAAGCCGAGCGTCACTTTCTCAAAAGAGCATGGGATGGGTTTGCAGGCTTATTTGTTAAAGATGACACACGAGACTTGTGGGTCGCTGACACACAGGCATTAGCAACTCAAATCAAACAACTCGATAGTGTTTTAGCCGCATCCAAAATCTATGTATTATCGGCAGAGATGATCGACGGCTCACGGGCGCTTGGACATCAGATCGGTGACCTCAAAAATGTTTTTGCACAGCTGCAAGCAGAACTAAAGCGAACAGATGTTGCATCGGATTTTTACCCCGAAGCCATTCAGAAACTGATCACCTTCACGGCGTCACTCACCAAAGAAGCAACTGAAGATATGTCGCATACAAAATCACTTCTTGAACGCGCGGCTCATCTCAATATCATGACGTTGAACGACGAAAATGAGGCCCTGGTTTCTTCATTAAATCAATCTGTCTTAATCATTTCGAATGAAGTCAGTCAACAAAACGAACTCGTATCGACAACAACAACATATTTAGACGATGTGACATTCGAACTTTTAAAACACAATCCTAATTTTTCAGAGCACAATATCAAAGCAATCGATGCGCACCTAACATTGCTGCTTGAAAATCAACAAGTCTTTGCGCCGTTGTTTGAAAAGTTTTCAGCGCTTCGAGAATTAATTGAAACCCAGTACACAAAAGCACAAACGACCATCGATAACTATCCGCATCAGAAGCATGATCTCGAACGACAGCTTGATTCGCTTGAAAATGATAAGCGCCGAGCTGAAAGTGAGCTGTCAAGTGCAGAGAATCAGCGTTCAGCACTCAGCTGGCAGTACAACAGCCAACGTTCAAAAATTAGTCGGCTTCGTTCTGAGCTGAGATCATTACAATCGCAGCAAAACTCGACGCAAGATCCTGGTCGCCGGGCATCGTATGATTCTCGAATTTCATCGAAACGATCTGAGCTGAGTTCAGCCAGAAATCACTATGTGTTCCATCAGATGAGTCAGGTTGAGTCTGAAATATCTTCTCTCGAATCGACAATATATCGTTTAAGGTCAGATATCAGCAGTGCAGAATCTTCATTGAGTCAACTTATTCGTGGCTTTCAATCAGCGACGGAGCGCAAGCAAGAACTCTTCAAAGAAATTCCTGATGCATGTCACTCACTTAAGCAAATATCCGATATTTACTTTAAAGAAACGATGCCATTAAATCAAAGCTGGTCACTTGAGAATAAACCTGACTTTATGAACGCGCAGTCTTTTGTCAAAACGTATGCAGACGAGCTTTCTGAAAGTGTTTCGGACTTATCAAAACTGAATATTTCTTTGGGACTTCTCAAGAATGCAGTTCGTGCACAACAAGAAGATGTGATCCAACAACCGATCGATCGTCTGGAACAGAATATCAAACAAGCGATTGCTGCAACCATTAACGAATTGTCGGCCTAAAGTGACTTCAACAATGTAAGGTCACTGCCCCTCATTCTAGCGCTTCAGCAAAGCCTCTCCCATTTTAATTGGCGCGCCTTCATTTGGAAGAACAAAAGCATCATAACTTGAAGTTGATTTGAAGAGCATTACGATTGTCGAACCAAAGCCAAAATAGCCCCACTCTTCACCTTTTTTAAGTGAAACGGGTTGCGCATACTGTTCGGTGAATACACGATCTTTATGGTTCGCTTGAATATCTGAAAAATAAATGCGCATTCGACCGACGTTATATGCGCCAACAGGAATGAGCGCCAATCTGTAATCATCGTGCTCTGTATGTGCGATCACACGTTCATTCTCACAAAAGACATCTGCTTCTTTCAACATCTTTGGAAATACAGGCCAGAGTTTGCCTGGGATATATGACAATGCGTTGACAGAAACATCATCAGGACTATGGAAACGATGATAGTCTCTCGGACTCAAGTAGATGGTGATGTAGGTTCCTCCCTCATACTGCTCAGCCGCATTGGCATCTCCAAGTAGTTCAGCGATCGTATAAGGGCGCCCCTTAATTTGAAGCGCTTGTCCGTTGTTGATTCGCCCACACGCACCGACCGTTCCATCTGCCGGCGAACATAGGATGTTCTTATCCTCTTCGACTGGGCGCTGCCCTTCTTTGAGTGGCCGCGCAAAAAACGATTGAAATGTTTTAAAACCCCCAACAGGAATAACAGCTTCCTCAAGGTTAATATTAAGTTGGCGCACAAACATTCGAATTACAAAGCGTAAAAGGACCTGTGGGGCTTCCCATTCGGTCAATTCGCCAGTCAGACGAGAAAGCAATTTTGTTGGCAATATTAAAAAGATAAATCTCAACATTTAGGCCTCCAAGAGCGGTTTAGAATCACCTGGTTCAAGCATGTTATCGTCTGCCGTTTCGAGCATCCATCTCTCGAATAGAGGCGCTTCCGCATCATCGCCTTTCTCAAGTTCCCAGATAAAACGCGAAGGGTGTGTCATAATACGAAGTCCATCTTTCAAGACCCGCGTCATCGGATATGTCATTGTCAGGCGGTCCTTTGCACGTGTTACAGCGACGTAAAACAATCGTCGTTCTTCTTCTGCATGTTCATCCTCTCTCAGAGACATTTCTGAAGGAAACTGTCCTTCGATGAGCCATGGTATAAACACCGTATTCCATTCGAGGCCTTTTGATTGATGAATGCTTGAGAGGGTCAGCATCGGTTCTGGTTCAGCTTGTTCATCAGTCGCATCAAGTCCAGCCGTTCCTGCCAAGGCCAAGTCAGAAAGAAACTCAGCACAGCTTTCATAGCGAATGGCATATTCAGAGAGTTGCTCAATATCAGCAAGTCGTTCTTTTGCATTATTGAACTTATCTTTCAAAATAGACTTATAATTCAATAGAGCTGGCTCGAGCAAATCTAATATTAACCGGCTTGGCTGGGAGCGATAGGTTGGATCATCCGCGCGAACAAGGCTTTGAATAAATGCCTGTGCCGCTTCTCGTCGTTTTTTAGGCCACGGTGCAACCGCTTCAGTCAACGCGTTAAAGGATAATTGCTCACCTAACTGACGATCGAGGTGCCCACGCCATAAAGATGATACACTTTTTTCGCCCAACCCGCGCCACAGACGCGCCGCCCTACGAAATGCCACTTCATCGAGCGGGTTCTCTAATAGGCGAATATAGGCAACGATATCTTTGATATGTGCTTGCTCAAAAAAACGTATCCCGGATCGAACCATAAATGGAATACCTGCCCGAGCGAGTTCGACTTGCAAATCCATCGAGTTCGCGTGCGAGCGATACAAAATCGCCATATCATCATATTCGACACCTTCGTCACGCAGTTCCAATATATTTTGGACGATAAAAAGAGCTTGCTCTGCTGCATCATGTGTTGGCACAAGTGCGGGTAAGTCTCTCGTGTCTCTCACGGCCTTTAATTTCTTCGGAAACCCTTTTCGAGCAAACTGCAGTGTTTCATTGGCGAGCGCTAAGATTTCAGGTGATGACCGATAATTGGTTTCAAGTTTAAGCTGAGTAGCAGTTGGATAGCGCTCATCAAATGTGAACATGTTGTCGATATCGGCGCCACGAAAGGCATAGATACTCTGGGCATCATCTCCGACAACTGTCATATTTTGGGTTTTCTCGGCGAGCGCATCAATGATCAATGCTTGCAGACGATTGGTGTCTTGATATTCGTCCACAAGTACGGCTTGAATTTGATTCTTCAACTGTTTGCCACTGGGTGCTTCCGTGAGGAGACGATAGAAGTTCACCAACAGATCGTCAAAGTCCATCATACTTCGTTCAGCTTTACGTTCGAGATAAAAGGCACACAAGGCGCCAATCTCTTGAGACAACGCATAAAGGTGTGGCGCTTTACGAGATAGGACTTCTGCGATCGGTGTTTGGGTATTGATCGCATAAGACATCAACTTTAACAAACGATCTGCCCGTGGGAAGCGACCCTGCTTTTTCTCAATACCGTAGTCGACCATGGCGGCATTCAGCATGTCTTTGGCATCATCCCGATCAAGAACTGTAAACTGACGCCGATATCCAATCTCTTCAGCATATTGCCGTAAATAACGATGCGCCAAGGAATGAAATGTACCTGCTTGAACGTGATGTGCCTGCATCCCAATAATTGATTCCACGCGTTCTATCATCGAACGCGCTGCTCGATTGGTAAATGTCAATAGAACGATATCATTGGGTCGCACGCCACGATCGATCATATGCGCCACACGATAGGTGAGAGCCCGTGTTTTACCCGAGCCCGCACCCGCGAGGACCAACAACGGTTGGTGTGCATACTCGACAACTGCCAGCTGTTCTGCATTTAACTCATCGACATATCGAGAAGCCACATGTGGCTGTTCAACACGTTTGAGTTTGTATTTCTTCATCTCTGATTGTTAACGCAATCACCTTCATGAGGCGAGCTTATTATAAAGGCTTTTCCGCATTTCATGACATAATAATCGAAGCGCTGTGTAATTACCTGATGTACTCGGCTTTGGCGATAATCCCTGCGATAGCAAATAGAGTTGGTAGTCATAATATCCACCTGCGGCCATATCTTGTAAAATACCAGTTGCGCGAACGTCCTGGCAGGCGACCTCATCAAGTGTTTCTTTCAAAAAACCTTGAGCGAAATCGGGCATCATTAAAAATGGTCGCCCAAATCCAATCATATCAAGGTGTCCTGCTTCGAGCGCTTCTTCACAAAATTGCCGTGTTCGAAAACCACCCGTCACCATCAATGGGATCTTGGTTTCCGCACGCACCGACTCGGCAAACTCAAGAAAAAAGGCCTCCCGAGCACGGGTTGATTCAGATGCCGACTCGTTTTCGAGAAACTTAAGCGTCTCATACGTTCCGCCAGAGATTTCAAGCAGGTCGATGCCGCGTTCTTCTAGACCTTTGATCACCGCTCGCGCATCATCTTCATCAAAACCACCACGTTGAAAATCTGCTGAGTTCAACTTCACAGCAATCGGGAAGCTGTGTCCGAGTCGTTGACGTGCACGTTCAACGATATCGTATAATATGCGTGCTCGATTCTCGATAGAACCACCGTACGTATCCGTTCGTTTATTTGTGAGCGGTGATAAAAATTGGTTCAATAGATAACCATGTGCCGCATGAAATTCGACACCTGTAAATCCTGCCTTCTGGCAAAAGACAGCGACATCGACATAGCGCTCTATTGTGGCTTCGACTTCTTCCACCGTCATCGCCCGCGGGGTACCAAATAGTCCCCACTTTCTGAGTTTCACATTTGAAGCCGATAGTGGTTGCCATTTTGAAAAAAGTGACGCCTGACGACCCGCATGAGATATTTGTGCCCAAAAATGAGTCCCTGTTTCGGTGACAGCGTGCGTCCATTTTTTATAATGTTCAATCGGCGTATCCGCTTCAATGACGAGGTTCCCTGCACTTTCGAGATGATGTCGATCGACCATAATATTGCCAGAAATCAGAAGCCCCGCTCCAGTGTCCGCCCACCGTTTATACAACCGAGTATGTGATTCTGTCGGCAATCGATTCGGTCCTGCGAGGCGTTCCGTCATGGCTGCTTTGGCAATTCGATTATGAAGTGTCGCCCCACATGGCAAGTGAAAAGATTCTGCTAACATCGTGACCTCTTACATTAATACGCCTGGCGCAAATGGCTCGACTGTTGGCGGCAAGTCGTCTTCTTGAAGAGCCTGTAATAAATTCTGCTCGATCATGATTGAGATTTGATTTAATGGGAGTCCATTCCAAAACGTTGAAAATGGATTCTCAAGCACACGGCCTGTCTCACTGATCAAATGAAAACAAAATGAAAGCAAAGCTGATATGGGTATCGCCAATACACCGAGGCCATCTAATAATGCGAATGGACAGAGTGCCGCAAAAATATAAATAATTGCTTCAGAAAAATAACGGTAAGAAATCGGTAGAGGTGTCTTTTGTATCCGCTCGCATCCACCTTGAATATGAATCAATTCTCGCAATGTGTCTTCTATTTGTTGAAATGCAAAACCGTCGAGATCGGTATCACCACGTGCAGCGATCAGCTCGTTCATTTGTTTTTGCAAACCATCAAATGCCGGGTTCGTCGAAATCTGTAGTTCATCGCTGAGTCGAGCGGCGGTTCGACGAATTTCTTTATCATCTTGCACAGCCTCTCCACGCAAACTCACCCGGAGCACATGTACATAGTGTATATGTCTGTAAACCATTTCTGTTCCACATTCTTTGGGAAGACAAGCAATCACTTGTGAAGCGAAATGGCGGGACATGTTGATCATTCTTCCCCATAGCTTTCGCCCTTCCCACCAGCGATCGTACGACGAATTGGCGCGAAAAGAGACAAAGATACCAAGAGATGCGCCAATGATACTCACCGGCAAAAGCGGCAACCGCAAAAAGGTCAGCCCGAAGACTTCAACGATGGTATATGCAGCACAGCCAAGTAACAAAAATCGAACAATATGTTGTTGCTGCCACTGGAGCACACGGAAAAACGAACTTTTATCAGAGACGATCATAAGACTCTGATAAATCACCTGCAACTAAAAGAAAATGCCTTCTATCATATTTTTCTTCTGCGCTGCCGTTGCCACATATAAAAGACAAATCCAAGTAGAGATGCATCGACAGAAGTCGTACAACCATTTACTCGAGTCGTTGCTGGCTCAGTGTTCTGTATCGTCTCAACCGCAGTGATGACACCTGTTGTCGTCTGCTCATTAACAACTCCTCGAATCTGACCATTCGTAATTTGCGGTTTCTCGATTTCAAATACATTTGATATGGGTGGTATTTCATCTAACCAATCTGGCCCTTCTTCACTGAACGTCTGTGGCATCATCAATGCAGGATCGCCTAATAGAATGAGACCGTCGCTGCCTGCACCACTGAAAGAAAGATGCGCCGTATGCAATTGCGTTCTCAAAATGAGTTCCCCCACGGATGAAATTTCGCCACGACGAAGTTGATCAAAGAAAACGGCTGCAGTGTCGGCGAGCAAACCACTTCGTGCAACAGATGCTGGCGATAGTACCGCCAAGGCGCCACCTGTTTCTGACTGAAGCAGTGATTCACCAAATGTCTCAAGCCACGGCACACCATAATGATTTAACAAACACGTCCAACCAACGACCAATGGTATCGGGCTATCAGAGGCACTGACAAAATCATCGATATTTGCCCATTGGGTTTTTCCAAGTTGATTGTAACCCGCATGCCCCAAATACGACATAATCGTTGGCTGACGCGACAGGGCATCTGATAAACGTGATCGACTTTCTTCAGCCAATGCTGTTTGCCAGGCAACTTGAGTGAAGGGAATCGCCCCCTGAACAAGAGAACCAATTTGGTGATGTGCTGAAACCGCATCAAATCCGGCACTATCCACTTCGTCTGAAGCGAAGAGAATATGCTCTTTGCGATTCATATCGCGTGATTGTTCGAACGCTTGTAGACGTTCTATATAACGGCGACTTTCGGAATTAGATTCGAATGGGAGTCGCCCAATAAGAATGTGCTCGAACGCAAATGGTTGTATGGACAAAGCCCCTTCAATATTCACCATAGGCGGCGGGATAAGATTCAGCTGCTCGACCATTTGTGTTTTAAAGTCATAGTGGCCATCGCCGAATAGGACGACATATTTTTGTGTCATTGTTTTCGCATCCAACGCTTCGAGAAAGGTTGTTAGACCATTCGGGTGATCTTCGCCAAGCCCATATTCATCCATGATTGAACGGTAAGAAACGATCGCAACCTGAAATTCATCTGCCCGATACTCTTGTAATGCAATGGCAGATTCTTCGAGCTCTATGGGTGTAACAATAATATAATTAGCATTTTCAAGCACATCCCATGCCGGCGTATAAACATTTCGCCAATCAGAATCTGTTGTCCGAATCGATGTATCTAACACTTTTGTGGATGGGTAAAGTAAATCAATGCGATCGATATAAATCACTTGTGCTGCACCATGGCCTTCCGTCACGATAGACCGCAATTCGATATGGGTCTCATCTTCAAGCCATGTGCTCGGCACCGAGATCGTCGAACGCCCATACCCATATGCTGTTGATAGATGTGTTTCAGCATAGGTCCCGTTAACAAACACATCGAATCCCCAAACGGTATCCTCATCTCCCATCCCATTGAAGTAGTCGAGCGTCAGAATGGCATCCTCAACACCATCATTTCGATCTTCACTCTCAAGGACTGTTTCAAATGATTGGTAATGCTCAGCGTCTGGTGAAAGCTTGGCACCATACCATAAGGGTTCTTCTCCGATTTCAGGTCCAACGACCGTGCCTGCAAATGCATCAACGTGCCATTCAGAACGCGCGAATCCAGGAACATCATCGACTGCTAATGTCTCAATTGTATCCTCGCCCTGACTCATCGCCTGTGTCGATACTTCTATACGAACTTCATGGCTATTTTTGAAATCCATATATGTATCTGGCACATAAACAATGACGTCATCTCCATCTAACATATAGTTCACCAATTGACCATCTACCCGAATATCAAAGGCACCGGCCACAAACGCCTCAGAGAAAAACTGCTCGAGTGCGGACAAGTGGAATGCATAAAAACCAGCTTCTTGAACTTGTGTCAATATTGCATCGTCACGTCCATCATGTGCATTTGCCCCTTCTTGCCACGTAGCCACCTCCAACTCAAGTTCGATGAATGGGCGCTCGGATAATGACGGCATATCAAACTGACGTTGCTCGCTCCGCGGTATCGACGATAGTGGCCCAACGCGCTCTTCACGACCGAATGTATCTTTCAACAAGATCCATGTCTTTTTAAGATTCAGTGTTCGAGACCTATCGAACTTGTAAATTTGTTGGCCATCGATTTCTGGTTGACCATCGAGTATACCGATAATGGTATCTTCTTGTCCGTCAATTAACGCGATAGAGGCCAATGCATGTGCACCTGTTGTCGATATTGAAATATCATATTCTGTTGTCGAGATACCATCGATCACTGCATAAAGTACCGGAAAGGTACACCGATCGTCTTTCACGTCAATGATAGCGCCACCAAGCCCACCCATACCAGACGTACTCTCAAAGCATACCTGAGTCGAAGATGATGTGGCAGAGAAACTGAAGTTGTTCTCATCCCAGTTTCCAAGAGGATCTGTTGAGGTCGTGTAAGTCAAAGATGTATGAATCGTTGTTGGCGTCGCCGTATTCGCAGCTGTCGCCGTCATATTTGCCAGTGTTGTTCCACCATTTCTAGCCATGCGAAATCGAATACTGTAGGTTGTGCCAGAAACCGTACGCATATCTTGGCAAAGCTTACCACCCGTCGTATTCCCACGTAAGTCCATACATTGAGCCCCTACTGGGCAAGCCACCGAGCCTCCAAAGTCATCATCAAGACACAACTTCACCTCACCACTATCGACAAACCAAGCGCCTAAATTGTCGGCACTTGTGTATTGTGTGCAACTGGCACTCCCTATAGGAATTTCAAAACTCATATCCACAAGAGTCACTTCATTGGCACCAGTACACGTCGCACCTAAATCGACCTCACAGTATGTGCAGCCGTCATCTTTGGTTACATTTCCATCATCACATTGCTCAGATCCTGTACGCGTACCGTCTCCACATTTTTCTTCTAGTAAGCAATCTTGACTACAACCATCATCATTAAATGCGTTGTCATCATCACACTCTTCTCCCATTTCGAGTATTCCATTTGCACTGCCGCCTAAACAACCAACACATGCCATTCCAGAACATACTGACGGCATCGGTGAGTTATTACACGTGAAGCCGCACTCAACTTGGCAATTCTCATCACAGCCATCACCGGGCATCGTATTCGTATCATCACATGATTCGCCTGGATCCAATGCACCATTACTACAAATCAAGTTGCATGTTGACGGAGAAGCCCCGTTACATTCCCAGCCTGCTTCAATTGTACATAATGATGAGCAGCCATCACCATCAAATAGATCACCGTCATCACACTGTTCCGTTCCTTCGAGCAACCCATCTCCACATTCAATCTCCGTACAAGTCGATGGCTCTCCTTCGCATTTCCAGCCGCCTTCGACCGTGCACAAGGACGAACATCCGTCGCCATTACCTGTATCACCGTCATCACATTCTTCACCACTCTGCAAAATCCCGTCGCCACATACACATGTCTCAACATGGCGCACGATACTGCATGCATTAACAAATTCAACGCATCCATTTCCATTGGTGACAGAGTATTCAAATTCAACTGCTGTATCATCACCAATAAAACATGCGTCCGGCTCTATTTGAAACTCACCTGTTGCTGCATTGATCACGGAAATCGTCGCACCGTCATCTGGTGGATCATATGTGATGTTAAAAGACAGAGTCCCTGTCCCTGCTGGGTCTTCTCCGCGCAGAAAATCTGTTAGAATCATATTATCATCTGTGTCATAACGGATACCCCAAGTCATTATTCTATGGTTTCCTCGGTCCATGATGTTGAAAAACCGCACACCATTATCCTGCAAAAAATATAAACCACGTGGATTATTCAAACCACTCTGCGTCGTATTCGCACCACTTGTTGTCATATTTGGCTGCCCAAGAACAACATCTGCGGGTTCTGAAAATTGACTCGCTTTCAGTATCTCATAGAAGATGAGTGCCCGTTCGTTATTATCATCTAACGCATAAAGATTATTAAACTCGTCGACATGCAATAATCTCGGTCCATTAAGACTCGTGGCACTTGTACCAGGTGCATTAGCGGTAAAATTGGGTTGTCCGAGCACTTTGTCAGCTGGTGCACCGTTCGAAAGAGACGCGGCGTCCTCCCATACTAAGATTCGATTATCCGCTAAATCTGACGCAAACAGTGTTGTGCCGATGACACAAAGTCCAAGTGCGCTATTCATTTGTGTTTGTGTTGGTCCTGTATTACTGGATGTAAAATTGAGTTGGCCTAAAACACCATCAGCATTTGCGCCATTGGCTTTTGACGAAGCATTATCAAAACGAAGTATTCTATCGTTATTTGCGTCTGCAACCCACAACGTCGAGCCGTCCGGGTCACAGTAGGCATCAACCGGGTTGAACATTCGATTCTGTGTGAGTGCGTTCGTATTCGTCGTAAAATCAGCTTGTCCAAGAACTGCATCAGCATTTGCAAATGTTGCCTTTGTTCCAGCGTTATCGAAGCGCAAGACACGGTTATTTCCCCAATCAGTCACCCAGAGTGTCCCATCAGAACAAACATCAATACCTGTATTTCCGCTCAAACCATTCTGTGTTGTGCGTGGCGTATTAGATACAAAATCGGGTTGTCCGAAAACAGCTTCGGCATCTTGATTTTGTACAAATGCTTTCACAGATTCGTATCTCAGCACACGGCTATTACCAAGATCTGAGACGAAGACCTTTCCAGTTAATGGATCGAAGGCCATATCGTATACGTCTGTGTACTCATTAGCAGACAAGCCTGGGGTACCTGTTGTAAAGTTATCTTGTCCTTCAACAAAGTCAGCATCGATGCCGTTTGAAAGCGGAAACGGGTCGACACCACATTCTCGATCATCACAGTCGATGTTGCCATCACCGTCATTATCAATGCCATCAAAACAATCTTCCGGCGGGGTGCATACCGACGGCTCACCGGCACATGACCAGCCACTTTCAATGTCACACATCGCATCACAGCCATCTCCAGGCGTCGTATTCATGTCATCACATTCTTCTGAGCCTTGAATCAAACCATCACCACAAACAGGCACAGACAGATTGACATCTATTCTCAGATTCCACCACCAGCCATTTGGCATACCAGTTGGTGAGAAATTGACATCTGTCGTTGGGCTCACAAATACGTTGATACCAGGTGTACCACCACCGATATCGATCACTTGAACAGTGATACCATCAGCAGATGCATCAGGTCCTTGCCATGCGGAACTATCGGCGCCGACCACACCGATCGATGCCGATGGGCCTGTTGTCGAACCAAATGCGACCAACACACTTTCTGTTGTTCCGCTAAAGTCGCCTCGGAAGTCTGTGTTTTCGATCTCGACAAAGTCACCTATGGTCACACCTGAGACAGCTGAAACATCAAGAGAAAACAACTGATTGGCTGCGCTGCTTGCAGAGCCAAGTGTTGTGCCGAACAGATCTGTCGCCGCATGGAGTGTGCTCCCAGCCATCACCATTAAACAGGCAAATGTGGCAGTGGAAGCGTGCATTACACGATTCATTTGTAAAACCTTTTGTAAAAAACTAATGAGGGAACGGATCGCACAATGGGCAAAAAGATCAAGCCCCGACAGAACAGCTTTACTTAAGACTTAAAAATGATAATCATTATCAATAAGAGGAGATCTTTATGCAATATATCCGACTTCTGCTTCTCATGACCGTGCCCATCATTGCTTGTAATAAAACCAGTGATCCAAAGCCTGAACGGGCAGCTTCTAAACAGCAAGCGACACAAGCCGACAAAGCTGCAAAGAAGGAAATCAATGTCTATACCCACCGACATTATGAAGTCGACAAAGAGATCTTTAAAGATTTTGAAACGAAAACAGGCATTCACATCAATGTCGTAAATGCAAAAGCAGATGAGTTGCTCGCTCGTCTCGAGCGCGAAGGTGATAAAAGTCCTGCCGATGTATTCATCACTTCTGATGTGGCTCGTCTTTATCGGGCACAACAAAAAGGTCTACTGCAAAGTATCGATTCTGATATGCTCAAAAAAAATGTCCCTTCTCACTTGAGAGATGAAAACAGTCAATGGTTTGGCTTAACAAAGCGAGCGCGTGTCATTGCTTACGCAAATAGTAGAGTCAAACCGTCCGAAATCAAAACCTATCAAGACCTTGCTAATCCAAAATGGAAAGGCAAAATAGCCGTTCGCTCTTCAAGTAATATCTATAACCAAAGCCTTTTGGCATCTATGATTGCGAAGGATGACCATGAGTTTGTGACACGTTGGGCGCAAAATATTTTGTCCAACATGGCTCGATCACCTAAAGGAAATGACCGAGATCAAGTTAAAGCTGTGGCAGCTGGTGTTGCAGATATTGCAATTATAAACACTTATTATCTTGGCAAATTATTGAACTCTAAAGATGAAAATGAAAAGAGTGCAGGAGAAGCTGTCGGGCTTATTTTCCCTGAGTACCAGGCAGTTGGACTCAAGGAACCAGGAAAAGCCGCCGGGACCCATATTAACATCAGCGGCGCCGGTGTGCTCAAAACAGCACCACATGTGAAAGAAGCACAAGAATTTTTAGAGTACCTGACAAGTATTGAAGTTCAAAATAAATTCTCTGCTGCAAACTATGAATACCCGGTCAATCCGAAGGCTGAACTGAGTCCGCTCCTCAAAAGCTGGGGTGATTTTAAAGAAGATACACTACCGCTTTCCAATCTTGGTAAGTACAACGCCGAAGCGGTCAAAATTTTCGATCAAGTCGGATGGAAGTAGAAACACGATTCAACCACCAAAAGAGCCGCACATTCTTTGTGCTGGCTCTTTTTTGTTTTGCTATCGTGCTAAGCCCGATATTGACGGGACTGCCAACGTTCCTGGGACCAGCAGAATCATGGGCACACATTTCGGAACATTTGCTGAGCCAGTACATCAGAAACTCAGTCTTATTAAGCATACTGACACTGACATGGGCAAGCCTTCTTTCTATCCCCTCAGCATGGTTTTTAAGTCGATATGCATTTCCTTTTGACGGTTTATTAAAAGCGCTGCTCATATTACCTCTGGCCATCCCTAAATACATGATGGCGTATGCCTACGCTGGGCTTTTTGATTTCTCCGGTACGCTGACACACGTTTTGTCCATGTTTGGCATCGGTTATGTTGATATTCTCAACATATTCGGATTGTCGTGTATCTTGGCTTTCGCACTATTCCCATATATTTTTACAGTCGCCTATCTTGCGTTTTCCACGATCGATCAAGAACTTCGACAAGCTGCCCGAATGCTGGGCCAGTCAATTCAAGCAACGATCTTTCGTATCGACTTGCCACTCGCGATACCAGCGATTTTAGGTGGACTGCTCCTCGTTCTGATGGAAACCCTCGGCGACTATGGTGCATCTCACTACTTCAATATTCAAACAATGACGGTTGGATTATTTCGAACTTGGTTTGGACTTGGCGATATGGTCGCAGCAATTCGACTTGGCCTTTTTATTAGCCTGAGCGTCTTAGCCGCAGCCGCCTTCGTTTCTCGTTATCAAAGCCAACGTGATTATTATCAAACAACGCGTTCGACATATACAAAAGAGAGGCCTTCTACTCAAATATGGACATCTGGTCTGTTTTTTATTTTATGTCCGATTATTTTATCGCTGGTGATACCACTCTATCAAATTATGACTTGGGTTCTACAAAATGCGAGTGATTTTCCTCATACAGAGTTGCTCAAGATACTTTGGGATACGGTTTATATCGCGTTATGTGTCGGATGCTGTGCAACGACGATTGCCTTTCTGTGGATCCTTTTCAAAATGTACGCGAGCCCCAAACTACCACAGCTGAGTTTCGAGCTCACCTTCTTTGGTTACCTCATTCCTGGCGCATTGCTTGCACTGTTCACACTCAGTTTATGGTTCGCACTGAATGAGATCTGTGAATCGCTTTTCGGACTGAACTTGAACTTGCAGACAATGATCCCACTCATTTTTGCTGCAACCATCAAGTTCTTATCGATTGCCTATCGACCATTGATTGCCGTTTATCAGTCGACCGCTGGAGAACTTGAAACAGCTGCTTTCATGCTTGGCGTCTCACGTCTTAAGCGCATTATGTTCGTACACATACCACTGATGAAAGGTGCACTCTTTTTCGGCTTCGTCATGGTCATCATCGATTTCATGAAAGAGCTGCCCCTCACACTCTTATTGAAGCCTGACGATATTTCGACACTTGCTGTGTCAGCTTATGCTTATGCTTCTGATGAAATGATAGGCTTGGCTGCGGTACCCGGTTGTCTACTTATTCTGATTAGCGTACCCCCTATTCTCATTTCAACACGTCTTTTAAAATCTTAATTGTAAATCCCATGACTCAGCTTTCTGTTCAACATATTCGAAAATCCTATGCGAACGACACGCACGTTCTCAATGAACTTTCTTTTGAACTCGGCGCTGGTGAAAGAATGAGTATTCTTGGTGAAAGTGGTTGTGGCAAAAGCACGCTTCTGAGAATTATTGCAGGACTTGAATCAATTCAAGCCGGGCGCGTCTCTCTTGACGAAATACCGTATGTGACACCAAAAAAGATAACAACGCCTAATAACATTGGCTTCGTCTTTCAAAATGGTGCACTTTTTCCGCACATGACAATCGAAAAAAATATCGCTTTTGGCCTAGCAAAACATCAACCGAAGAAGGATATTGTCGAAGATATGCTCGCGCTCATCAAACTTTCTGGTTTCGAGAAGCGCTATCCACACGAACTATCTGGTGGTCAAAGACAGCGTGTTGCCCTTGCAAGAAGTCTCGCCCGAAAACCAAGCGTCCTTTTACTTGATGAACCATTTAGTGGACTTGATGAACAAACACGGCATACCATTCGAGATGAATTGATTTCGATTCTTAATCAAGCGTCGATAGCTAGTCTCTTCGTCACCCATCACCAAGATGATGCGCATGTTTTTTCCGAAAATAGATACACAATTATGAATGGCCGACTTGAGCGACGAGAATAAGTTCACACCATGACAATCTTATTTTGACTGCATCGCGATAGCAGGCATCTTTGTTTTCGCCCGCCGTTCGAGGTAAGAAGCCGGCCAATGATGACTCAATGTTGGCCCAAGGGGTTCAGTCGTTCGGGTTAGCTCGATTGTCTTTCCAAAAAATGAAAAACCAAGATACGCCCGGAGTGCCATTTTTTTGGCAGAGATTCGCCTTAAAGCAGCGCGATATTGTTTTTCGTTATACGCGTCGAGGAGTTCGCCTTTATGCCACTCTTTTGCATTTTTTGGCTTCAGGCCCCACACCACTTTTTGACCAAACAAATCGGCATTCTTATCACATTCTGTTGTGCAGTAAATATCAACAATGTGGCCAACCAATTGACCTTTTTGTTCGCTCAGTTTGATAATCGCTTTCGCTGTTCCACTATCAGGGTCATGCATCGTCCAATAGCCTGTTGCTGAAGCGAGTAGTGAAGGACTTAGTAATGTGAATGACAAAATGATAAGTATTATTCGAAATGACATACGTCATTATATGAATAGCGTATAATTCTGACAACGGTCAGATGACGGATCTCATTTTGAATCACTTCATGTGTTGAAGCAGCCTATTCGCCGTATGAAAACCACACATTCCGTGGACACCACCGCCAGGTGGTGTCGATGCCGAACATATCCATATTTTCTGATTTGGCGTTTGATATGGATTAAAGAGTCCAACTGGGCGCGTAAAAAGTTGTGTGATATCCGTTGCCCCACCCGTAATCGCACCACCGCAGTAATTGCGATTATATGTATAAAAGTCCTGACAGGACATTGTATGCGTTTGTACAATCGTGTCTCGGAACCCTGGTGCAAACCGCTCTATTTGAGACGTAATAATGTTAGTCATATCAACCGTCGAATGTGCAGGTACATGACAATACGCCCATGCATTATGGGTCCCATCTGATGAACGTGTCTCATCGAGTACACTTTGTTGCGCCAACAAAACATATGGTGTTTGCGGATGCCGCCCTTCCCAGGCATCACGTTCTCCTGCTGCAATTTCTTCAAGAGTTCCCCCCAAATGTACAGTTGACGCCTTTGCACAGTTTTTGTTTCGCCATGGGATGGGCTCGTCGAGCTTTATATCGACTTTAAAGATTCCCGGGCCAAAGTTAAAACGCCTGAGCTTATCAACATAGCTTTTAGGCAATTCTGCTTCAGCAATGTCGGCGAGTTGTTTTGGATCGGTATCAAATAGAACATACTTTGCGTTTGGAATATCTTGAAAAGTCGTCACGCGTGCATCACATAATATCTCACCACCTTGGGCACGAAATATCGAAGCCAATCCTTCCGCTAAGCGTTGCGATCCGCCTTTGATAATTGGCCAGCGACAGAGATGTCCCATCAATAAGAACATCAATCCCATTGCGCCCGTCGTCAGTTTCGAGAAAGGCAAAATGCTGTGCGCCGCACAACCTGCAAATAAAGCGCGTGCCGCTTGCGTTCGAAACAATATTCGCGCAAGTGCGTGAGCAGGCAAACCGCCATGTAACCCAAAACGCAAAAAAGGGAGTGGTTTTGAAGGCACGCCAACACCTGCCATTGAATCTTTCAAAATATCAGCACCGTGTGCCGAAAAATATCCCATTAGGTCTTGATAAGTCTTTCGATCTTTCCCGAGCTGTGCAGCAGTCTGTTCAACAGATTCATGAAGTAATATGGCCTCTCCGGAATCAAGCGGATGTGCCACAGAGGCTTCCGGAAACAACCATTCAACACCATGTGCTTCAAGCGGCAACGTTTTTAAATATGGCGACAAATAACCAGCTGGGTGGACAGCAGAGCACACATCATGCAACAGCCCAGGGCCTGTTAATTCAGCAGTCCGTGTACCACCACCAATCGTATGGTGTGCTTCAAGGATACCGACAGATAAACCTGCCTCTGTCAGTCGGATACCAGCTGCCAGTCCATTCGGACCGCTTCCGACAATGATGACATCTTTGGGCTCAGAAAAAGCAAACACGTTCAATTATAACGTATTTCGATGATGCTTCACACTACTATTTCTATTTATTCTCCGGCGCCAACCGAATGCCTCGAAGTACTGAACGATAGTTCGGCGCATATGCGATTTCTGACAATGGGACTCGAGAACGAATCAGTCGATGCATCTTCGGTAGGTGGTAACAGGGAACCGTCATCAGCAGATGATGCTCAAGATGATAATTGACATAATGTGGAGCGACAGTTGTACGCGCCAGCCAGCTTGCACGTGTTGTGCGGGTGTTCAACCACGGATTTTTGATATCTCGAATATTCCCATGTTCAGCTAGAGAACGAATGCGAATAAATAAACTAAATGTGGTCATGTATGATAAGACCCATAAACTATAGGTCCAACCGATATCAAGTATCATTAAGAAACATAGAAGCACGAGATGAACAATCAATCGTGGCAACCACGCCGCCACAAGCAGCGCGCATCGATCAGCCCAAGTGTCATTATTTTTAAGCGGAATGACATCAGCACTGACGGTATATTGAATCATGTTCATGTCCATCATACAAACACCATAAAGACGCTTTAAACCTGTGATACCAACAAGGTCTCTTAAAACCTTTCTTGAAAAGGAAGACGCCGTCATGGGCAGATGTTCAACCAATGACTTGTCAGGGTCTGCGTCAGTCCATACGTGGTTATGATGTGCCATATGATGATCGCGATATTCGCTCAAACGTTGCAGCGCAGGCACTGCAATGAGCCAATGCCCTACGATCTGGTTTAAGTCTTTGCGCTCGAACAGTGACCTATGCGCACACTCATGCATCAAAATCGCCAATGCGAGATGCCGCCCTCCCAACATGACCATAGCCACAACGATTGTCAGCCAACTCGGATAAAAACCAGCCAATAGTAAACTAAAGATGATGATCGCCCAAGTCGTACCGACCGCTTGCCATCCCTTAAAATCACTCTTCCGACATAAATCTTTAATCTCTTCACTTGTCAGTACATCATGGATCTTGCGCATAAAGAAAGTATAGCAAAATGCCGTTCAGACCTACCCAATTTTTTGTTCATTTGATAGTGCACCTTATGCGTGTACTCCGGATAGTCCTCTGCCTACTCATTTTATTGCTACTTCTCGTCATAGCAATTGTTGTACATCACCGAGGGGCAGAACCGATCCACCAACGTACTTCTCATCTGCGAGAGAATCAAAAACCGCTTATCTCCCCGTTGAATGTGGCGAGCTACAATGTTTTTTTAAGACCTGCTATTTTAAATATTGGGCAACATAATCGTGAACGGGCAGCAGCAATTGGAGCATGGGCACAGCACAACAATTTCCATCTGATGCTTCTGCAAGAAGCCTGGGACATGCGCGCGCTCGAGCAACTGGTTGAATCCGTCCCACAACTGAAACATATTGTCACATCACGACGCCCCTCTTTACCGAAAGCGCTTATCAGCAGTGGGCTTATGATCCTTAGTGCATATCCAATTATCGACACGAAAGAGATGATATATCATGCCTGCTCCGGTGCAGACTGTCTTTCAACGAAAGGGCTGCTCTACGCAGCTATACAACCACGTTCCGGCCCCAAACTCCACATCATCACCACACACTTGAATGCAGGCGCTGATGCAACTGCAATCGCTTCAAGAAGATCGCAATTAACCCAACTCAAAGCATGGATAGCGCATCACATTCCTAAAGATGAACAATTAATCATCGCTGGAGATTTTAATGTTGATGCCAAGAGTCGACCTGAAGAATATGCCTTTATGGTTAAAACACTTGGTCTCTCCCCCATCTCTTATCCAATGAATGGTACGGTCAACTGTCATGGACAAACTGTTCGATGCCCGAATTCTGTTCCAGAAAAACAACTCGACTACATTTTTATAAACCAGCGGACGCAAGGCGAACTGGAATTGGTCGTTGAGCATCACCCTAATTTGATCGATGTTAACGGACAGAAACTCTATGCTTCAGACCATCGTGCTGTTTCGCTGACGCGACCGATCTCCGTTCGATAATCACATTAGGTCGACACCATTGATCAACCCATCTTCACCAAAATAAAGACTTCTGCATAGAACTCTTGAGGATATATGCATCAAATTTCGAAACATGTTCAACGGGCACTTCTATTCATAACAGCGCTCTACTCTTTATTATCGACATCAAGCCAAGCTCAGGGTTATGTCGACATCATCACCATCTCTGCGCAAACAACCCCAGAGACTGATTTTGACACTGGGCTAGATGACTCAACTCAAATCAACGCACTCAACTTACAATTGACGCTGCCAATTGAGCTCAACGAAAAGGTCGCGTTGGTGACCGGTTATAGCGGTGCTGCTTACCAGCTCAAGCTGAATCCATTCGCCGACAAGACCACCCTGATGAGTCATTTGTTGAAATTGGGTTTGAATATTCGCTTATCCGACGCACTGAGTGGGACATTTCTCGCACTCCCGAAAGTTGCGGCCACCTCTGAAGATGTTTTCGCCGACGACGCTTTTCAGTTAGGTGGACTTGTTTTATTCAAGCAAAAGAAGCATCAAAACCTCCTATATAAATATGGGTTATATTATAATGGTGAACGGTTCGGTCCTTTTTTCGTCCCGCTCCTTGGATTATACCTCAAGAAAGGGCCCTACACCGTCGACTTAACTTTGCCTGTACGTGCGGATGTTGGATACACATTAACCGATGGCTTATCTATAGGCCTCAATTTTGTCGCGACGGTACGAACATATGGTGCCCCAACCAACACACCTTTTCTTGGTAATAGCTATATCCATCAATCATCAAATGATGTGTCTCTTTACGCTGCGCTTCAAATGGACAACGGCTTGCGGGTTGTCGCGTCATTGGGACATTCTGTTGCACGTTATTATCGTCGCTATGCAAACCAAGACCAAATCAATTTTGGAATTAGTGCATTTAAGTTTGGTGATGACCGCGTGCAGTTCAATGTCGATACAGCGGATAGCTTATTCTTTAATCTGGCGTTCACTTATCGCTATTTCATTGATGAAGCGTCGTCCTAACAAGGTCGAATATAGCAGCCCAGTTATATTCGGAATCAGTCGATAGAAAAACAGCTGGTTGACCAATCGGCGCACTCACGTTGACATGCTGCTGACCTTCAAATTCTCTTTCAGAGAATAAATGTCGCCACCGACCAGATGGTAAATAGGCTTCAATCGCTTCATCACCACGATGCATGACCGGAAATACGGCAATACCAGCACCAAGCATAAAACCGGATGTTATGAGCTGGTTATCAGCGTCTATGACTGGCAAGATCATGGGTTGCCCTGTTTCTTCATACAAATCCATGAGATGCTGCCGATAAGGTGCCAATGACCGAAAAAGACGACTGAAGAACGCGATGTGCTCTCGTGTTTTGACTGTGCTGTAAAGTTGAGTATTGTGCTCTGGTAGGTTGCCTTCGTGCGAGCGCATAAACATCGTAAATGCTGATAATTCTATCGCACGTAATAATAATTCTTCTGAACGTATGACCTTGATAAACGGCAGTTCGATTGTTGTATATCCGCCAATATCGGCGTGATTATACACCATGCCAGACTGCCCACTCGTGATCAAAGCAGGTATAACAGATGCAAGTCCATCTTCTTTCGCCCAGTCGACCATTTGATCTCCCAGCCAGAAACTTGAGGCGTATTGCTGCGCTCCGGTAAAACCAGCGCGCACAAAGAAAAAGAGCTCATCTTCTTGACCAAGTTCTTGAATGACTTCCCGATTCAAACGCGCCCATTCAACAGGATACGCATTATGCAATTCCCACCCTGTTCCATGCCCGGTCGTCGCTTCAAAAGGCATTGCTTCAGAATAGTCTGCCATCCAGCCTGCAAAGCCTGCGTCAATCAATTCCATTTTGATTATATCTTTCAGCCATCGATGACAGGCCTTATCAAAGATATTAACCATCCCCGCAGAGAAACTTGTATTTTCGATTCGAATTGTTGAGCCATCCCCATGTTTAAATAAACAGCTTCGCTCAATCGCCTCGTCGTATAAATGACGTGTCATGTGTGACGCATCGCGCTTAACTAAAAAGGGGTTTATATAACCGAGTAGACGTACACCATCTTTCTTCAAAATCTGTGTGAACGTCTCCCAACGATCGTAGTGTTTAAGATCACGAGACCAATTCCACCATAATTGTTTACCTGCAAGACTGTGTCGCTGACCAACCCAATCCTGAATCCAAACACCTGCAATTGCGACATTCGCAGCTTTTAGCGCTTTGTATTTTTTAAGCACCGCCGCTGTTCCACCTTGCAAACCAACGATAACTCCTTTTTGGGTCCAGTCGGGCGGACGTGGCGCCAGGCCATGGTCTTGATTTCGTGATGCAACTAATTTTGCTTTATCGTTAAAACGAAATTCGCCTTTCACTGTATTCGCATGGACTTGTACAGTCATGACATCTGGCAAGCGCATATCAAAATACGATAGTTCTCGATTCTCAAGCTCAATCGACCAGCCATCCATATTTATGGCAAAAGGTTGAGGGGCATATGTTGTTGTGCTGCTTCCACCCGAACGAGCCAATAGATTCATCATTGTGGTTATTGGTTCGGCACCGCGCCCAATACCCTGTTCGCTCACAAGAATAGGAACAAGTGTACCGTTTCGGTTTTCAAGATCAAACTGCGTTCCAAATCCTGTTACGCGCTCTTCAGGATTATTTTTCAGATGAATCGAAATAGAAGAATGCGCTTCACTTAGACACTGTGCCTCAAAGTGGATGATGTTTTTAGCCTCATGCCATATCTTTACTTCAAAGGGTGCCGGCAGAATATCAACAAGGTGATCATGGGTCTCTAAGACACCTTTAAGGCGCACCTGGTTCGCCAGTGACTCGATTTGTGTGAGCCGAATGACATTCCACTCAGTCGGTTCGACAGATTCGAAATCATAAGAACCACGATATTCTGTGACGTTCGACGGCTTACGCCCACATGAAATCAAGTGTCGCCGAAAAGGAATATGCAGTGTCTCGCCGATTGAATCGACAAAATCAATCTCAAAACCTTCCCCTCTTTGTTTAATTTGAAAAGGGCTATTTGCGAGATAAAGGGGTGTCTCAATCTTCAATTGACGACCATCTAACTGATGTACTTGATAGCCCGGTTCAAGATCTGCTAATCGCAGAAAACAGATCGATCCGAACAGGGCGGCGACGATAGCTATCAAGATCAATCGTTTGGCCATAAAGCGTTAACCCACTAAAATTAAAAAACTTTTAAGCGACCGATTCGCTCTCCAATATTTATATCAACCATTCGGTTGATATCTACCCCAAAATTCACTGTCCAGCATATAAAAACTATGAACGTCATTATCCCTGAACAATATTTCACTAAAAATCTTCCTGATCAGCTTCAAGAAATTGGACAAATTGCAGATAGTGATGGAAATGGAATCATAACAGATGGTGAGCTTGATCGACTAATTCTTGAAAATAACAATCAATTAAACGCTGATTTTCAAAGCGGGTATATTAGTCAACGACTCGAAGTCCTTAATCAAGCAGGACAAGCCTCTGTTGATAAACGACAAGCCATTCAGAAACTTGAGAAATACCTCAACAATGCACCAGTTCCTGCTGCTGTTTCTCAACTTGTCGATACACTTCTTTCTGCTTCAAACAAACATATTGAACAACTCAATATGGCGGAATACCATCCTCAAATTGCGCAAATGTTTGCTGAAGATATTGTGCAGCAACAAAATGCTCACAAAAATACACGGATCCGACGTGCCCTAAGTCGTTTGCCACAATGGATTTTGCAAAAGCTTGTAGAGCGTGATGTACGCTTCGCCTTTGGAAGAAGCGTGACTTACAACAAGGAGATGAATCAAATTGCACTGAGTCAAATTACCTCAGGGGAAGATGGGCATCCACAATGTGTATTTCATGAAGTCGGTCATGCGCTTGATTTTAAGCCAGAACTGAAGGTTGCCTACGCATCCCATTCGGTTGAATTTCTGGAAATTTATCATAATAATCAAGCGCTCGCGAGAAGCATTATCGGAAACTACTATGCTGGGTCGCCGGAAGAACTTTTTGCCGAAACATTTGCAATGCACTGCTTACAAGATCCTGTTCTTGATCAGTTACCTAAGCTCAAATCATTTTGGGAATCTCAAAGCCAACAAAACTACTCTATTTTTGATCGGCCATTGGTCGAAGGCGATTTTCAAAGAACGGTGAACAGCTTTTTTACAATAGAACGTTCACATGAAGGTGATGCGCAAACAAAGGTGCATGCAAGTCGATTGAAGCATACCTCTTACCCAAGCCTTGGCTAAGTTAATTATATGAGACGCCATCTCTTAATCTGAAACATAGCTCCCAGCTGTACCGTTATCCTAAGTATGGATGAGCTCAACGACATCTACCAGATGATTCTGCCTGAAACTGTTGCAACAGATGGTGACGCATTATCCACCTATCTTCTCTCTTTAACATGTTCCCTAACGATTTTCCCGGTGGTCCTGTTTCATCGCTCATCGAACAAGGATTTTTAGCGCCCGTCGTGATCGACTATCCTGTTGAGTTTAATCCGTGGCATTGGACGAGAAATGATGCTTGAGCAGCTCACGCGTCTCTGCTGCTAACCATTGCCTACGCTCAGCATCGTATACATCGGCGTGAGCTTTGTTATAATACCCAGCATCATTATCAAAGTATTCGCCAGAATGTTCAAGGTGCTTCTGCTCTGTCGCGAGTTCGACTATGATATCAACGCCTTTATCAACCGATGACCAGTGCTGACCAAATGCTTCTTTAACCATATTTGTATTCAGTAACGAACCTGGATTAACGGCAATCACACATATGTCACGTTCAGCTTCTGCCAAGTCATAGCTCCACATCGTTAGCGCACACTTACTTTGACCATATGACTGACGTGACGTCACACCACGTTCTCCGCTCAGGACATCAGCTTCAACACGATCTTGAGCAGCTGAACTTAAATTGATAATGCGAGCAACCGCACTTTTTTTCAAAAGAGGCAGCAGTGCCTTTGTCATCATAAACGGAATCAAATAGTTCACCATCATACGCATATCGAGACCATTTTTATTGAATGTCGCTGCACTGTTGAAGACCCCGGCATTATTGATCAAGATATCAATCGCAACACCATCTCTTTTAAGCGCTGAAAGCATACGTCGAACGGCATCGACATCTGAGAAGTCAGCAACGTATCCTGTGAAATTTGAACGACCAGTTAAGGCTTCTAGTTCTTGTAATACGCGATCCACTTTTTCTTGTCGTCGCCCATGAACAATAATACTGTGGCCCATTTTAGCTAAGCGAAGCGCAATGCCTTTTCCAATTCCGTCGGTACTGCCTGTGATCAAAACTGTTTTCGTCATGTTTACCTACGCATCTTTGTGAGAGTTATGATGTGGACCATAGAGCTCTAAAATCATTGGACGAAAACTTGTAAGCGCAAGATAAATAACAAGACCAGCTGTCGCGACCCAACACTCTATCGCATATAAACGCCTTTTGAGCAGGAGTGTCATGTCAATATCAGCTGCTGCTGCCGCAAGTGGCCCCATTCCTGCACCCTCAGGTCGAAGCACCACAAAGATCACATAGCCTGCATAGAGGATTTGTAACAAAAAATGCAGAATAATGCCGTAGTGAATAATTTTGAATACTGTTTTATTCATAAAACTCCCTATACAACAGACCATACAATACGATCGCGATCGACAACAGATCCAAGTGTTCGTTTAAACCAACTTGGACGAGTCCCATCAATGATGTGCTGAGATCCTTCTTTGGTCAAATTGAAATGTCCCAAACACTTTTGGTGAATTGATATATGTCCATATGATGACGCCCACTCATTTACCCGAAACCGCATATCCGGAACAGCGATATGAACCTCACCTAATTCAACCTCAACACCTCTTACATTTTGCCATGTCTTGACGCGTTTAAGTTCAAAATGACCTTCTTGATCCGAAAATATATAATCGGCACCGATGAGTTTGCCGATACGAACACATATTTTATTGTCTCCCTCAGAAGTGGCCATATCCACAGCATGCTCATTCAAGAATAATGTGTTCTCATCTTGTCGCAATGAGCCCGCAGTCAACGCACATACTGTTTGAGAAATTAGAAACCGAATCGGGAGCCCCATCTTCTTGAGTATAAGGTGTTTAGATTGACATGACTGCTCTGATAACCAATTCAAACTTTCGAGGTAGATGACTGGATTCGCTATGTCATGGCTATGATTCATCGTATGACCATTATAGAAAAATGCCTTCTGTCTTTTTTTGACCTTCTTCAAACGGTATCGCTGCTTCTCGTCGTGGCGGTCAATATATGTCACATCATAAAAAAGACCATCATCCTCAACGCTCATATGATTGAAATAAGATTTAATTGGAAAAGATAAAAAGAGTGCATCTGCAATCTCTTTGTCTTTTTCATGTAAGCCAACTCGCTGAATTCCGTCGACAGTCGACTCGAGTGTGAACCAGATTTCGTCATTCCCGAGAAATGTGCGACATATTTCAAGCATCGCCAACTCACCTGAGGCAAAGCAGATGACATAATCGGTCTCAAAAAACAGACCGCTCACAATAAATGGAATTCGCGGATGGTCTATTGAAGACAGTTGCTCGCCGTAATCATGCTGTATTGGCTCTGTCTTTTGCGCCCTGAGTGCTCGACCAGATAAGAAGTGTTGAACCGGAATCATTTCAAGGAGTATGCGCGATTATTGGAAAAAAATGAATCATGCATCGTCATAATTATGACCTCATCACAACTGACACCCTGCCCCAGTCCCAACCGGGTGTATATTATCAAAGCGATTGCTGTTACGATCGATATGACACGTCAAACATGTATAAGGTGATGCGGAGAAAATATCTTGCCCTCCGAATGTTGCAAACCCACTTCGATCTGTCAGTTCTCCATTCTCAGTATAAGCGGCAAAATCGAGCTGTCCGTCATCACGTAGAGTCGAAAATATGATCTCTGTTTCACGAACATTGCCAGATAGATCTAATGTTTCGGCAACCGATATCGAGAAATCTTCATTCCGATAAACATGACGCGGCAAGTCTTTTGGTGCGCCACAATCCATCAACTCATTATCCCAATCTTTATAATCACCAAACGTCGCCCTCAATTCATCCAACGAACCAGGAATGGGTTGGCTGCAATAATATGCATAATGAAAACCACGACGAAGCATATCGGTATTCAGATACCCATCGATGAAAGCATTTAAAACAGCCTCACCGGTTGCCCCATGCTGTAAAATGGCTTCATGGGAGAATCGTTGTTGATTCGGCGCATGAAGCATATACTGAATTAATGATTTGAAAAATGGTTGGACAGATGAAATATCCAGCGGGTCTGGTATATGGCTCCACATATAGTTTGATACTTCTTCCTCATATGACTGCGAATAACTCGATTCATCTTCAATCAAACCCGTCATCATTGGAATTCCCGGATAGGTGTCCCCACAGATGACTTCAGGCAAATCACTTTCTTGTTGACCTCTAGATTGCTGATCTTCTATTAAATTATCAGTGTCTTCGAGATCTTGATGAGTTGTATCTTCGGACTGAGTATGTTCATCAATGACTTGTTCAGATGTCTCTTCTGTTCTGTCATCGACAGGCGGTTCTTCTATCTCTTGGCATGCAACAACAACAGCAAAGGCAAATGAAGTAATGATTCGAACAGTCATATTGTTTTTATGTCATGTCGCTGACATGACGCAATACGTGTTTTTCACTCAGCGCTTTTGACCACACACCAAAAACAGGAAAAGCGAAAGAAAAACGATGGTGGCAGTTTTGGAAATAATCTAAATCTGTTTAGATGAATCAGGAGGCATTTGCCTCCTTTTTTACTAAGAACGAATCCAAGAGACAACATCAGCAATTTCTTGATTTGTTAATGAGTCAAATGCAGGCATATTACCTTGCCCCTCAAGAATCGTCGCAACATTGCTCTTAGCACTATGCTCACGGCCGTGATCAAGACTAGGCCCACCTTGTCCACCATTGGTATCAACACCATGACAACCTTGACAGCTGACCTCGTATACGACTTGGCCATTGGTTGCGTTCCCTGTCAGCGTGAGTATCTCATCGATACGAGGAGAATCTGTATTTGCATGATCGTCACCGCAACCAGTACTCATCAGGATTAGACCAAATAACACATTCGATTTTAGATTCTTCATCTTAGATTTCTCCAAAAGGATCCCGATAGTCAGGATTAGTTAAAAAAGTCTCATCTGTGAGCGATTTCAGAAAACTTACGACATCTTCGATTTCCGAATCTGTTATCTCAAACCCATTAATCAGACGACTCTTGAGTGGACTATCCTTGCCGTCTCCTGCATATGGTCCTTCAGGTATAAGGCGCCCACCTCGAGCATAGTGTTTAATCACATCCTCAAGCGTCTCTATCGTTCCATCATGCATATATGGAGCTGTCATTTCTATATTACGTAAAGTTGGTGCTCTAAACTTACCTTCATCCTCTGGGCGTGAGGTATGCTCCATCAAACCACGATCAATCGATGGCACACCTCCCATGCCATCAATATTATATAGCCCTGTATTAAAGAATTCCATTTCAAGATTAACCGTATTGGCTGACAGCACAGGGCCAGCAAAATTAAACCCATTATGGCAATGGGTACAGTCAAGTCGCTCGGAGTTAAATAACTGTAAACCTCTTTCAGCTGAATCAGAAAGCGCTTCAAGATCACCAGCAATATATCTATCATAAGGACTATCATTTGAAATCAATGTTTTTTCAAATGCCTCTATCGCACGAAACACATTGCCAAAATGAAAGGGTTCTTCTTCATCCGGGAATGCACTCGACATCCATTCGACATATTCAGGAACGGACTTTAATCGATTTAAAATCAATGCTTCATTTCCAGTCCCGCCAAGCTCTGCAGGCTCTTCTCCAAAAAATACCGCACCTGCCTGATCGCTTAAACGTACAAGTGTGGGATTAACCCAAGTTAACGAAGGAGCATATGCGATGTTCACCAAGCTCATTGCGTTTCGTCTGGTGAATTCTCCTTCATGTAGAGCAGGTGAAGTAGGCAAGCCATCTGTAAACGCTTTGTCTTGTATATGACAAGATCCACAGCTCATCGATTCATCTGCGGACAACCGTTTGTCATAAAATAGATGTCGTCCAAGTTCTATTTTCTCGCGTGTCAACGGATTATCATCAGAGATAAATATGGGAGGAAAGTTATCTGGTGTCGGATCAATCTCATGAGCATGTTCAACATGCCCATCGCGGTCTTGAAAACGCTCACCTGCATCAAATCCATATCGATCGCCTCGGCAACCTGCGATCAAAACGACCGATATAAATATGTAAGTCAAGCGACACAAATTAGAGACTCCACTCCATAAATGTCTGCTCGCCCAGCCCCTCTCCAAGTACTTTAAATACATCTGGACAGTCTGGCTCATATCGCTCTGCTTCACACACAAGACCGAGATTTCCGGAACCAAGATCATGCGGTAGCAGCATCTCATCAACATTGATTTGTATCAAAGTTGCAAAAGGGTCTTCGCCTGTGAGTTCAAACGGAAATCGATTCGGGTACTCGCAATCCATGACTTCGCCTGCAAATGCATTTCCTGTACATGACGTTGCGCCCATGTGAATAAGCGAATATGTGGATGATGTCGCTTCAAACTCTAACCTTAAATAACGATACCCTTGCATCCATCCCCAAAACATGAGCGAGTTATTCAATGGTGCTTCTGATAATGAAAAGTCTAAATTATTCTTTTCTGCCGGTACGCCCAGCTTGAAACGAACACCTGTATAATCTCCCTGTGGAACGATACCTGCTATTCGTTTGTTTGTGGCATCTGTCATTCCTGAGCACAAACCTGTATTCTTATCAAAGTCGAGAAGTACGATTCCATCCTTCTGCCATACACCGTCATCCGGTAGATCAACAGCTATCCAATCACCAGATGAATTTTCGACTTCGATATCATGTATATAAAACTGGAATATGGTTGGTGAAATCGAAGCCCCGTCACGACCAGCATTCTCATAATTGACACCACATTCAAAGGTATCGTTATTAAATAAAGCCTCAAACGAAATTTCAATATCACGAAACATCTCAGAACCATCATCTACATTCTCATCTAGGTTCTCATCTGTGTTTTGCTCGTCTTCTTCTGGCGAACCTGAGCCGTCAGTCTCGTCAACGTCTTCACCATCTGCGTTCATGACCTCATCCGAAGATTCATCATTCTGCACGTCTTCGGAACATGCAAAAAGTGTTAGTCCCAACAATATTATATATACATTTTTTCTCAACATCATTTCTCCATTAGTCATTTTTTAGCAAAGTTTAATTTTGACGATACACTCTTAGTAGAGGGCGTATCGTTGAAGACGTTGCAACACCAGCCAGCATGCCAAGAGCAAGCCCCGAAAATGCGCCAAATCCAACAACTAAGCATCCGACTGATGCAACGGCGGCACCAGAAATAAAAGCAGACAACATCACCTTCTTATCGCCACCTGACATATATTCACTTATTCCACCAAGACCAATGCCAGCCATGAAACTCACAACAAGTGAAATTGTAAAACAGGCTTGCATACAAATATGCCCTGTGCATGTTGCACCGTCATGTGGATTTATAAATCGAATTAGAATTGGCACAAAGATAAACCACACACCCAAAGATATCCCTTCGGCAAGCCAATTCCGCTGTTTCGCCAACGCAAAAAATGCGCTTGAAAAAATAAATGTCATCACAAGTGTTAACATCAATGTGTGGCTTTCATGTGAACGACTAAACCAAAAACCGATCATCAATATAAAAGGCGTATACCACATAGATTCAAGGGCATATATTGTTCGGCCTTTATCATAACTCGCATGAATCGCTCGTAAACGATCTTCGTTTACATCTGACAAGTGGTGTTCGCCTATATTATTGTACATGAAAGCCCTCCAAAGTTTGAAAGCTTGAGTAGCTTTTTAAATTTTCTAAATGCACGGCTGGAGCGTTGACGTTCTGCTGAATTCATCGGTTGCTTCGTCAAAGAGGACATCGATTCCATAATCGTCTCCTTCTCAGATGAGGACAGTTTCTGAAATGAAGCTTCAATATCTCTCATCATTAAAGGAATCTCCTGTTCGGGCTCATATTTTAATTGAGCAACGTCGATATATTCTTCAGGCTCACGAACCTCTTTCAAACGACTTCGCTTCTTAAAGAATGTTTTACACTCCCAAAACAGTATTGAATATGCCCAAGCAAGTGGATGATGTCGCTCGTCATAGTTATGTACTTGTGCGAAAATCTTGACGAGTGTTTCTTGAACGAGGTCTTCGCTCGACGACATATCGCCGGTCCTTGATAAAGCATATTGATATAAGAGAGGTCTCATAATATTCACGCAAGCGGTCAGTTGTGCGCGCTCCCCAGATTTCAACTGCCGGAATATCTCTGGCAATCGATCATCTGAGGAGCCTCGTTCTGCCATGTGTTATTTATCACCACATTGACAATTTTTTTCGCAATCGCATGTGTCGCCACATTCACATGTATCGCCACATGAGCATTTGTCATGGCCTTCTCCATTTCCGGGGCATGCTAATACAGCACTTGCTCCACAGCAGGTCATCATCAGTGTCATCATTAGTGTTTTCATAGCCATCCTCCTGTTAATTTGGCTTCTACTATCATTAGGCGGTACATGAACAACCGTGACAATCGGATTTTACTTTTATACTTATATAAATAAATCAAATACTTATGGTTAGGTTCAATGCTTGAGCCCACACCCCAAATTAGCAGGCACTGCGACATCCATCATTTTTGGGTCAGCCAGATTAAGATTGGCCATAATATCTTGGAATGTTTCAAGAGATTGATGCATACCGACACGAGGGTTCAGCCGTTTTTCTTCTCCAATCGATGACCGTGTATGTCCTCGGTAATCATGACCAGGGCACAAGATTGTATCATCAGGAAGTTGGAATAACTTGTCGCGGATAGATGTAAAAAGCTGTGCCGAATTGCCGCCTTGAAAGTCTGTACGTCCACAACCACGAATCAACAACGTATCACCGGTAAACGCATAAGTATTTATATCATCTCCAGAAACAACATATGATAGACAGCCGTCTGTATGCCCAGGTGTTGATATAACCTTGAGTCCATATGGACCAAAGTGGAAAACGTCACCCTCCTGAGCAGCGATATCGACACACTCAACTTGTGCTATTTGACTAACGACACTTTTTGCTTTTGTTTGGCTGCGAAGATGTCCGGCACCCGTCACATGATCGGCATGCACATGCGTGTCGAAGATATACTTAAGCTGAAAACCAAGTTCAGAGATGAGCGCTAAATCACGCTCGACTTTTTCTAAAACAGGATCGATGATGATGGCTTCTTTTGAGCCGACATCAGCACACAAATATGTGTAGGTAAAACTTTGATGGTCAAACAATTGTCGAAAATACATAACGACTCACTCTCGCTACGGCGTCGCAACAGATAATAACGCCTGGTGGTAATTTTCGATTCGTGTCTTGGAATTACTGTCGACCAAGAATATCACCGCCATCATGGCAATCGTCGTGATACAGCTCGCTCTCCAGATTGGTTTGTCGACGAACATGATTAAAAGTGCCATTGCGATGACTATCAGCGGGATCCCTGTGAACACGACAGTCTGAAATTCTGAAACTGTTTTTTCACACCGTTCTATCTCTGTCTGAATAAAGGCTGCGCGATCGGCCTTGTAAGCTTCTTCGAAGCTCCCTGCTCTCGTCCGATTAACCATCACCAATCCGATGCCAATGACCATGAGTAACACGCCGGCAACCAACATTGGTATGATAAAGGCTCTCGCTGTTTGAGTCACGGCGAGCTGTCTAAAACCAAAACTTGCGATGATAAACATCACACCAAATAGCGCAAAAAATTGCGCAGAGAAGACTTCATCTTTTGCCCATTCAATCGCTGTTTTTAATATATCCATCTCAAGAGCTTATACTAAAATATTCATAAACAAAGCTGAATATCTACTTGTATTCGATTTATACTAACACTACTTGATTAAGCCTTGCAATCGATGGTCGATCATGATCTTTGTTGGTTATGCATACTTACTCAGATGTCCGTGATGGTCTTGATTCTTTTCTCACCCACCACCTTGAATCACTTGAGAATGAGCAGCGTGTTGAAGCATTGCTATGGTATTGCCAGGGACTCACCCTGGACATCAAAGCCAAAACAGCTCTTGGTCTTGCGGAGAAACTGAGGCCTGACTCTGTACAAGGAACTCGACAAAGAATACAGCGCGCCATCGGCCAAGGCAGATTTCATGCGGATGATGTCTATCAGCGTCTACAGGAAACCGTGTTCTCATCAGGACAAATGCAGGCCTATGCCATCGATGACACAGGTATTCAGAAGAAGGGAGATAAGTCCGTCGGTGTGGCTCGCCAGTATTCTGGGACAATGGGTAAAGTTGGAAACTGCCAAGTCATTGTTTCATTACACGGTATCTCAAATTCATTTGGTGCTTGCTTAAATAGCCAACTCTATTTGTCTGAGGAATGGTGTGGCGATGCTCAGCGTAGAACATCCTCTGGCGTCCCTAAAGAGATACAGTTTCAAAAGAAGTGGCAGATAGCATTAGATATGATTGAAGCAGCACTTTTAAACGGTGGTCCACATTGTCCAGTTCTTGCTGATGCTGGCTATGGAGATAGTCGCGCATTCAGAGAAAGACTCCGAGAGCGAAAGCTTCATTATGCTGTTGGTATATCAGGCGGACGCTGTGTTTGGCGATCAGGAACAATCCTTGAGATTCCGCCATCAACAAACAAGCAAGGAAGACCCTTCCACAATTATCATGCACAAGATGACTCAAAACCTGTTCGTGTTGAAGTTCTAGCTGAAGAGTTTGATGAAAAAAATGAATTTCAAGAAATCAAATGGCGCAAAGGGAGTCAAGGATTCCTCAAAGGACACTTTGCAGCCTGTAGGATTCAAAGTGCTGAGCGAAGAACAAAGGGGGAGCCACCAGGAGATGAAGAATGGCTCGTGATTGAGAAACTTAAAAAGGGATATAAATATTATCTGGCCTCACTTCCAAAATCTGCATCCATCACCATGTTGGTCAGACTCATTAAAACAAAGTGGCACATTGAAAGAGACTACCAGGACATGAAGCAGAACTTAGGATTTGATAAATATGAAGGTCGATCATGGGGCGGATTACATAGACATTTGGCAATGGTGAGTCTTATGCATGCTTTTATAGCCCTCCACATGGAGGATTTTTCCCCCGAAAGACAAACAGCAAAAGTGGACATGGAATGACTTCCACAGATCAACCATCCAGGTGCTCATCAGGTGGCTCGGAAGATGCCATACATGCAAAAGAGCATTCAAAAACAAGAACTGGACACAGTGTCTACACGACTCCGGCTGATCAAGTAGTGTTAGAGGTGGTCTCATATCAAGCTGCTAAAATAGCGTTTTGTGCCTTTATGGTATAACTTGTCGCTATAGGAGAAACGATGAAAACAATATTTTACATTTTAAGTTTATCTGCATCTTTGATGATGTGTATCCCTGCACTTGCATTTGATACTTCGACAGCAATCGAAGAAGTTCAAGGCAAGGGCAAAGGCAAAGCCAAAAAAGAGGAAAAAAAGGCCGAGAAAGAAGAACGTAAGCGTCAAAAACAAGAAGAAAAAGAGCAGCGAAAACAAGAGAAAGAAGAACGCAAAGCTGAACGTGATGCCGAAAAAGAAGAACGTAAAGCTGAGCGTGACGAAAAAAATGTAGATAAAGAAGACAATGATAGTGAAAAATCAGACTCGGATAACGACGATAAAGAAGACGATGATAGTGAAAAATCAGACTCAGATAACGGCGATAAAGAAGATGATGACAGCGAGAAATCAGACTCTGATCACGACGAACAAGAAGAAAAAATCGAAGACGGATCGAAAGCTGAGAAGTCAAAGCCTGATACTGAAGACGCACCCAAAAAAGGCAAAGCGAAAGAAAAGCGATGGTGGCAGTTCTGGAAATAATCTAAACCTATTTAGATGAATCAGGAGGCAATTGCCTCCTTTTTTCATCCCGCTAAGAGTCACCATGAGCCCACCCTAGGGACAAAATATGCAGAAGCCTAAGCGAGACTGGTGGTGAAAAATCAGTGACATGTGCGGTGGATTTTGAGGGTAACAGGATATTCCTCGAGAAAAGCATAAATGGCACGCCCTGCCCTTCGACTGGCTCAGAGCAGTCCAAGCTCAGGGACCAAGCCATACTCTTTTGATA